>CAYNBD010000074.1:0-1941 GCA_964395755.1 uncultured Gammaproteobacteria bacterium | reverse complement strand
AAGATCAGAAAATAAAGATTTTGAATTTCAAGAAATATATAACAATATATGTAGTAAAGTATCAAGAGTAATAGACATAAAAGAATATGAAAAAGTATTAGACAAATTTCAGCTTTAATGGAAAAATAAATTAGGTAAAAACAAAAAGATACGGAAACGACGAACAATAACGAAGATAACGAAAATATATAAAAAAACGAATGGATAGCATTCGTTTTTTTCGTTATCATTCGTTTAATTTGTGTGTATTTATTCTTCCATCTCCCTGGCTTTGACTTCGGAAAGGATTTTTTTGCGGATTTCTTTTTTCAGTTTGGCGTCGGCGCGCAGGAAGCGCTTGGCGTTTTCCCGGCCCAGACCCAATTTGATATCACCGAAAGAATAGGAATTGCCGGATTTGGCCACCACGCCGTAAGCCACGCCGGCATCAAGCAAGTCGCCGGAAATAGAGATGCCTTCGTTATACATGATGTCAAATTCGCAAGTGCGGAACGGTGCCGCCACTTTATTTTTTACCACTTTGCATTTTACCCGGTTGCCGATAATTTTTTCCGCTTGCTTAATTTGGGCGGCGCGTCGGACCTCTATCCGGACCGAGGAATAGAATTTCAGGGCGGTGCCGCCGGTAGTGGTTTCCGGGTTGCCAAAGAAAACACCGATTTTAAAACGAATTTGGTTAATAAAAATTACCACAGTTTTGGTTTTAGCCACGATGCCGGTCAGCTTGCGCAGGGCCTGACTCATTAAGCGGGCTTGCAGGCCCATGTGCTGGTCGCCCATGTCGCCCTCAATTTCTTTTTTCGGCACCAGGGCGGCGACGCTGTCCACCACTACGACGTCTACGGCATTGGAGCGCACCAGAGTTTCCAAAATTTCCAGGGCTTGCTCGCCGGTGTCGGGCTGGGAGATTAACATATCTTTAATGTTAACGCCGATTTTTTTGGCATAGTCCGGATCTAAGGCATGTTCGGCGTCAATAAAGGCGGCGATCCCGCCCAGTTTTTGCACTTCGGCCACGATATGCTGAGCCAAGGTGGTTTTACCAGACGCTTCGGGTCCGAAAATTTCAATAATCCGGCCGCGCGGCACCCCGCCCACGCCCAGGGCAATATCAAGCGACAAACAGCCGGTGGGAACGGCATCCACGTCGGTTTTCCTGGCTTCGCCAAATTTCATAATCGCACCCTCCCCGAATCTTTCCTTAATTTGCTCTATGGCGGCCGTGGCGGCTTGTAGACGCTCGCTGGCCTGTTTGCTTTTTTCCTCCCCGGTGGTTATGTGTTTTTCTTCAGTCATATGTTGTTGCCTTCGGCAAGCCCCGCTATAAATGGGGCACATCCGAATGTGTGTTATTGATTATTATGGCTTAATTTTAAGCCTCCTTGGTACTTTTAGAGTATAATAATTCCAGGGAAAATGCAATGGCCGGGAATTTGGAATTAGGAATCAGGAATTAGGCGAGGGAACGTGGAACACATAACGCATAATGCGGAACGCATAACGTGGAATGTGGGGAGTGGTGGGTAAAAATTGTGGACAACCGTCTTTTTTGTTATGGTTTTTAGATGTGAAGGCCGGAACTTGACATTTTTTCAGAAATTATTTAATATAGTAATGCATTAGTTAATTCTTAATTGAATCAAGCTATTGAGAAGTTAATTAAAGGCACAATTTAAAAATCCAGCAAGAAGAAACAGTGATATTAAGGCGCTTTTAATGTCCCTGTTTTTTCTTTCGGGAAAAATGCACTTTAACAATTTAATCTGTAATCAAGTCAAAAGGATAAAATAATTCTGACGCTAACAGGCGTCAATTGAGCCTAGCACCCCTTTTGGGAGTTAGGCAAACAACAATGAAGATTTTATTTCTTCAAATATATTTTAGTTATAAAGTTAAAGGCACAAGGTAAAAAATTGTATTTTACCGCTATGTATTTTTTAA
>CAYNBD010000073.1:0-2066 GCA_964395755.1 uncultured Gammaproteobacteria bacterium | reverse complement strand
ATGGATTTAAGTAAAATTAAAAAGGTATATATGATCGGCATCAAGGGCGTGGGCATGACGATGCTGGCGCAGTTTTTGGCCGGGCGGGGCGTGGAAGTAAGCGGTTCGGACACGGGGGAAAAATACATGACTGATAAAGTGTTAAAAAAATGCGGAATTGCCGTCGTGGAAAATTTCAACTCCGATAACATTCCAGCCGCGGCGGATTTAATAATTTATTCCACCGCTTATAACCGCGATAACAATCCGGAGGTGGCCCGGGCGCTGGCCGGTAAAAAGAAAGTTTTGACTTATGCCCAGGCCCTGGCCGAGGTTTTTAATGATTATTACGGCATCGCCGCGGTCGGCTCCCACGGCAAAACCACCACCGCCGCCTGGCTGGGTTATATCCTGGAAAAATCCGGCTGGCGGCCGAACGTGATGGTGGGGGCGCGGGTGGAGCAGTTGCAGGGCAGCGGCCTGGCGGGAGAATCAAATTATCTGGTGGCCGAATTGGATGAATACCAGAATAAGTTACAATATTTTAACCCGCGGATGGTATTGCTTAACAACATTGACTATGATCATCCGGATTTTTTTCCGACTGCGGATGCTTACCGCCAGGTGTTTATTGATTTCATCAAAAAAATTCCGGCCAAAGGATTTTTGGTGGCGAATTGGGATGACAAAACAGTGCGCAGTGTTGCCGGCGTGAATTGCAAAGGCAAGTTGATAAGTTATGGAATTTACGAAGCAGCCGATTATGTGGCTTATGATATCAAAGAGCAGGGCGGCCGGCAGTTTTTTAAAGTGAAATTCGGGGTGGGAGATGAAGAAGAAAACGAAAAGCCATTAAGTGGCGGGAGCCACTTAGCGGCCGCAGGGGGAGCGGCTGCGGAGGGAAATTTATTGGGTGATTTTTCCATTCAGTTGCCGGGCCGTTATAATATTTCCAATGCCCTGGCCGTAATCGCGGCCGCAATTGAGCTGGGGGTGGAGTTGCGAAACATCCGGGAGCAGCTGGCTGATTTTGAGGGGGCTGACCGGCGGATGCAGACCCTGGGCAAATTTCGCGGGGCGACAATCATTGATGATTATGCCCATCACCCGACTGAAATCAAGGCGGCCCTGGCCGGGGCCCGGGCCAGGCATCAGGATAAAAAAATTATCGTGGTTTTTCATCCCCATACCTTTACCCGCACCAAAGCGTTATTGGACGATTTTGCCCGCAGTTTCGGAGAGGCGGACGAGGTGATTGTTTTGGATATTTACGGTTCGGCGCGCGAGCAACAGGGCGGGGTGCATAGCCGCGATTTAGTGGAGAAAATCAAGGAACAAGGAGCGGGGAAGAGAGAACAAAAAATTATTTATATACCGACTTTGGCTGAATGTGAGAAATATCTTCGCGATAATATAGAGAGAGGAGACGTGGTACTTTTAATGGGAGCCGGGGATGTTTTTCGGATCGGGGAGAATCTGGTCGGAGAATGACAGTTGTAACATTTTAGCTAATTTTACGTATTACTATAAAGGGAAAAATAAGATTCTCTTTTTTTGTATTGGCGATATGACAAGCAATCAAAAACGAACAATTGATGGCCCGGAGTTGAGTATCAAGAGTTTTTGGCTAAAATTATGGAAATTACTCGCTCCTTCGCAGAGGCAATTTAAACTCCTCTTAGGTTTTATTTTTGTCTTTGAAGCGGTTAGATTAGCCGGCCCTTATTTGTTGAAACTGATCATTGACCGCATCACCAATTTTCAGGTCAGCGAAATCCAGCCGATTTTGTATTTAATCGCCTTGATGCTATTAAGTGAACAGGTGGTATCCGTGCTGAGTTATTTCAAGGACCGGATAATATTCAAAATCTTGGTAAACATTGAATACTATTTACCCTTGGAAGCGCAGAAGAAAATGGTTTATCTTTCTCTGGATTATCATGAAAAGGAAAATACCGGTAATAAGATAACCAAGATTGAGCGGGGCTTGAATAAAATCGTTGATTTACTGGCCAATATGTCCTGGGAAGTAATGCCGACAATCGCGCAAATGCAGTGTTGAAAGTCGTGACGCCGACACCGACGCC
>CAYNBD010000072.1:0-2984 GCA_964395755.1 uncultured Gammaproteobacteria bacterium | reverse complement strand
GGCCGGCAAATCAGTGGCGATAATCGGGCGCCCGGCAGCCAGATATTCAAACATCTTTAAAGGCGACATATAATAGGCGTAATGCTCGCTCCAGGGAAAGGGCATTAAGAGGATGTCAGCGGCTTGCTGGTAAACAGCCAGGGTATGCTGGTCGGTGTGGGGCAAAAATTTTACCTTGTCCGCCACTCCCAGGTTGTGCGCTTGCTTGCTATAATAATTAATCTCCTGTTGGCTGCCGCCGATAGCCAGGAACGTAATATTGCCTGGCAGTTTTTTCAGGGCGGCTAAAATATCATTAATACCTTTATCCTGGCCCATGGTCTTGAACTTACCGGTGTAAATTAACAGCCTTTTGTCTTGAGGCAGGTTTAACTGCCGGCGGGCTTCTTCTTTGGAAATATCAATAGTAAAGATAGATAAATCAACTGCGTCGGGGGCGACCAAAATTTTTTCTTTCTTAATTCCATTTTTTATAAACAATTCTTTAAGGCCGCGGGAAACGACTATCAGCTTATCAGCCAATCTTGCTAATTTAAAAAAAACCAAGCTTTTTTTAGGAATGCTATGGCATTCATATACTACCTTAAATCCGAACACGGCCAACAAACAGCCGCCCCAATCACGCGTATAAATCAACTTTGGTCGACTGACGAACAAGATTCTGATAAGGGCAAAAAAATAAAAACTAATCAGCTGCAGCCAAAAAGCGCTCCGGCCGATAATTTTTTCGAGAAAAAACAAATCAAGCGAAAAAATCCTTTTGATCTTAAAATGCCCCCCCAGGCCGTAAAAAGCAAAAGGATCCTGCCGGAGAGCATTATGCCGCCGCGGCACCCACAACTCAAGTTTCGCCCCAAGCCGGGCAAATTCAGCGCACATTTTAAAAATTTGCCGGCCATGAGCTTTTTCCGTCGGCATCCGGACATTGGTTAAATAAATAATTTTTAATTTATGAGCGTTCATCTTAATTCATTAACTATTTTATTCACTAAAATATCAAGGCTGTGCTCACGCACCACTATTGCCCGACTTCGTTTCCCGATTTCGTTCTTTTGCTCCCGGCTCAATTCCAAGAGGCCAATTAGTTTTTTCGCCAGGTCATCAGCATCGCCTTCCCTAAATATCATTAAGTCATGCCATTCGGCAGGAAATATCTTTTCATAAGAACGGTTAGAAACCAAAACCAAATTTTCACAGGCCATGGCTTCCAAAGTGGTTTTATCCAGGGAACCGGAATCGGTCAGGTTAATAAAAATCTCGGCCCGGTTATAAATGTCCGGCGTATTGGGGTTGGGAACTTTGCCGGAAAAGACCACCCGGCCTTTTTTTCCTAGGTCTTGGGCTGATTTTTTTATTTTAGCCAGATATTCCTTATCCCGCGTTCCTGCTTCGCCCACGATATTTAAAACAAAATCATAACCGTCGCGCTCCAGTTTACGCATTGCTTCAATCAGCAAACCCACATTCTTAACCGGGGAAATCCGACCCAAATAAAGCAGGGAATTGGTTTTAACCGGAATGTTTTCCCGCCTGCGAAACAAATCGGTATTAATGCCGGCCGGCATCATCCGCGCCTTGGCCCAGCCGGCGAAAAAGGAAAAGGGCGAGGTGTAAAAAATTTTATCGGCCAGCCGCCCGGCCAAACGGGACCAGAAATTGCCTTTTTTATGGTTATACCAAAGCGCGCTCTCTTTTCCCCATAAGCGCCAAAGCCAGCCGCCCAGAACAATGTATTCCTTGTTCATATGCACCAATACCTTGCCGTAATTCCGCCGCTTTCTAATGATGTGGTCATAAAACCGCAAAACCACCACCAGCCGATAAATCAAGCGGGAAAAGCGGGGATAACGCCTGAATTCTTCCTTGCCCAAACTTAATACTTTCACGTTTCGTGGTAAAGTATGCCTGCCCCGTTCAAGACAAATAACGGTTATTTTTTCGTAGCGGCCAGCCAGCTTTTCCAGCCAGCCGTGAAAAAATCCGAGCAAATCGTCATCCCGGTCCACTTTTTGGGTTAAAATTAATAATTTCATATTACTTAGATTACAAATTACAAATCAGCACAAATATCACAAATACTTTTTATCATTGCTTTCTGTCATATTTGTATTAATACTTCAACTTGATTTGTGTTATTTGTGATTAAATTTGTATATTTGTAATCTTTAAAATAAGTAGCTTTTATTAATCTACCTTATAGACAACAATCTCATTAACCTCATAAAGCGGCTGTAAAAAATCAAGGTCCTCTACCGGCCAATCGGGCTGGTTCTTTTTGTCCCAGATAAAATAATCCAGCCGGTATTTTTTAACTTGTTCCTCAAAATCCCGGCCTTGGATATCCCGCGCCAAAGCTAAAAATTTATCTATTTCCAGCGTTGGAATTTCTCCATCTGCCCGGGGCGGCAAGCCGAAAAATTGCCGCAGTTTGTTTCTCTGCTGTAAATGCCCGGACAAAGTGATATAATAATTGCCTTTAAGCAACCGCTCGTAACTGACGTAATGCTCGCTATCTTGATTAACAAAATCATCCCAATAATGATTAAGGATTGCTCTCTCTTGCACCTCTTTGTCCGGCATAAAAAAAAGGTAACCGCCGCTAAAAACATTGTTATGGGTATAAACCGGAATCAGACCGCTTAATCCTCCGCCGGCGAAGACCACGTCATCCTTGGCGGTATTGGCATTAAGCCAGTCAAATAGGGGGGCATATCTCTGCCTTTCAATATCGGCCTGGCTATAATGCCAGCTTTCGCCCCGAGCGATATTAATTAACTGGATAAAAGGGTTATAAAATATATAAACACTAATTAAAATAAAAATCAATGCTTTCAACGGCTGCGAATTAACTTTCTTTAACCAGAGGTTAAGCACATAAACCGCGGCAAAAACGAAGCAAAAAACGCTCAAAAGCCAATAGTGGCTGGAAAACTGCAAATTTTTACCAGTGATAACATGCTGGTTAACCGCAATCATCGGCGCCA
>CAYNBD010000071.1:0-3036 GCA_964395755.1 uncultured Gammaproteobacteria bacterium | reverse complement strand
GGGATGGCTCGCTCGCACACTCGCCAAACCAATACTTTTTTAGTGGGCGATAGTGGATTCGAACCACTGACTTCTATCGTGTGAGGATAGCACTCTAGCCGCTGAGTTAATCGCCCAATATCCGTGGCTATTAGTATTAATTTGTGGCTATTCGTGTCCGCCAGCTGGCGGATTCGTGGCTATTCGTTTATTAACCGCAAGGTTAACCAACCTATCCGCCTCCTGATTCATCTCCCGTCTGACATGCTTAAAAACGACCTTCTTAAAGCCAATGCTTAAATTATGTATCCGCATGAATAAAGGCGCCAGGTCTTTATCTTTAACCCTATATTCATAATTCAACTGTTTGACTACCAGCTCGCTGTCCAAATAAAACTCCAGCTCCTCCGCCGCCAGCCCCTTGGCTTTCTCCAAAGCCGCGATTACTGCTTTATACTCGGCCTGGTTATTGGTGGTCTCACCAATATACTCGGAAATCGTGGCCACCGTCCTGCCGGCCCCGTCTTTAATCATTGCCCCAATCCCGGCCGGCCCCGGATTACCGCGCGCTCCGCCGTCAGTGTAAATTGTTAGCTTATTTGACATTTTTAATTATTGTGCTAATATTTAATGTTTTATATAATAAAACAAAAAGGAGGTTGAAAATGGCTCATCCAAAATATCATACTATTCCTACCGCCGCCCTGGCTATCGCGGCCGCGGCAACCAACTATCCGGAGTACCCGAATGAAATCAGCGGTTATCTTATCCTCGCCGGAATTCTTTTTTTCGGGATATTTTTTGATATTGACCACGTTTCGCCGCGGACTGTCCGGCAATACCTTGGCGGTAATTGGGATCCGGAAAAAAACTGGGTTAATTACCTGCACACCTGGACGTTCTTTATCGCCTTTTTGGCGCTCACACTGATATTATTTCTATGTTTAAATTATCAGGTGATCGCCTGGGCCTTTGCGTCCTACCTGGCACATACACTAGTTGACGGCGCAAACAGGCAGCGGGAATATAAAAATAATCCCGTAGCCTATGATATTAACAGATTTTATCCCCGCTGGCTAACCTATTATTTCGTCCCCGAATAAAATCTAGCTTATCCTAAGCTTGATCAGCTCTGGCATTTTTACGCCCGGGCTTTTTTATTTTAATACTTTTTACCGGCTAAAATTATGGGACATTATTTTTTTGTCTAAAGCGTACAAACTTTGTTTTAAATATTTTTTAAAAAATTCATTTCTAGGCCTTAATTTCTTTAAATTATCAATTTCTAACTCAATTCTCTTTTTGCTCCATGGCTTAAATGCGTTTCCCTTATGCGGATTAAGGACAACTTCCTTACTTTGATAATGTTTGATATTTAAAAATAGTTTTCTAATTTTATTTACTACGTAATATTCAAATTGGCCCAAAACCATATCTCTTGCCAACTCCCTATAATCATTGTGCTCAATATTATCTTTCAGTACTCCTTCTCCTTTTTTAAAGTATTCAACCAGTTTATCAATATATTTTTCCTCTTCAACCTTTCCCTGGTTAAGCTCCGCAACAAAATCTAACAAAATTTTCTTAAATTTTTGATCTGATTCAATAACCATTTTAATGGAACCCATCGGAAGTTCTCTCTTTTTATCTTCAAATGGACCAAACAACATACCAGCTTGTAAGTTTTTATCTTTCGCCAAATATTTTTGATGCGAACTCCATACGCTTCGGGCTGTAATATCTTTGTTTGTTTCAATCGGAGCGCCAATTATATTTGAATAAATTTTATAATCATCTGGCGGTTCAATTACCAAAAGACAGGTATCTAAATTCATATCATCAGTGTTTGCTTCTTGACTGTGCCGTAGCCTGCCCTTCAACCTATCTCTTTTACTACTTACAGTATTATCAATGAATTGAAGTCCGTAAAGAGGGGCGGAAGATAAATTTGGACGATTTTCAGAAAAAATAAAAGAATTATTATCTTCAATTTTCTTTAAATTACGTTTTAGAGTGCCATGAAAAAAATATCTATATTTTGGTCTTTTCTCTTTGGATTCAATATTACTTTCTGGTTTCTTTACTTCCATTTTAATAAACTCTTTTTCCATCATATTAATTTTATAAAACTATATTTTGTTCACTAATAATTACATTATTCGCAATCCACAGTATCCGCATTATATTTCAAGTCAATCAGCTTCAATTGTATTTCCACCCGTCCGTTAAACTCATTCCTCTCCACATAATACACCATATCAATTTTATCGCCAATTTTCAAATCTTTATAATCCTCGGCCTGACCGAAGGCCAGGGCCCAGATTCCCCCGTCCAGCCTGAATTTAATGTGCTGGCCGTCCAGGCCCATGGTCATAATGTCCCGAATGACCGCGTTTTTGCTCATGAACTTGGGCCGGGGATTATCTGCGCCGAACGGAGCCAGCTTTTCCAAATCAACCAGCAGGCTTTCGTCTATTTCTCTTAAATCCAATTCGCTTTCTATCATCAACCTCGGCTTTAAATCAAGCCCGGTCAATTCCCGGGCGGCAATCGCTTTTATCTTTTTTATAAATTTATCCAGATTTTTATCTTCCAGACTGAAGCCACAAGCCCCGGCGTGCCCGCCGTATTTATCCAGAAATTCAGCCGCCTCCTCCACGGCTTTGATTAAATCCAATTCCTCTATACTCCGGCCCGAACCCTTATAGCCGTCCTCGGTCCTGGTTATTACCAGGGTGGGCAGATAATATTTTTCGCAAATCCTGCCCGCCACCAGGCCGACCACGCCTTCATTCCAGGCCTCTTCTTCTGGACAGACCCCGATGATAATCTTTGCTTCGCTTTCCAAATCAATTTGTTTTTCAATTTTGGCTACCATTTCATCCGTAATCTCCTGCCGCTCAATATTTCTCTCGTTCAACCTCCGGGCCAAAACCGCGGCTTCATCTTTGTTTTTGGTGACCAGCAATTCAAAAGCGGTATTGGCGTGCTCCAGCCGGCCGGCCGCGTTTAGCCGGGGAGCGAGCTGAAAAGCGATATTCCAAGCGTCAAGCTTCT
>CAYNBD010000070.1:0-3100 GCA_964395755.1 uncultured Gammaproteobacteria bacterium | reverse complement strand
TGTTATCGGAAATAAATTTATTTTGATCTTTAAAATAAAAAATTGGAATTGGGCTAATAAAAAAAGGAGGTGTTATATGTCTAACGAAATCAGAAAAGCCGGTGTTATTTTTTTGCTATTTTTCTCCGCGATAATTCCTTTGGCCTTATTTTTCAATAATGTTTTATCCAACGGTCCACAAGGATTGATTTTCGCGCTTGCCCTGATTATCTGGGGTGTTGGCGGAATGTACCTTGGCGGACAGGCTAAGAGATAACTATACTTTAGCTGTACTGTTAAAAGCGTGAGCAAAAGCCCATGTTCACGCCCAATTCTAATTTTTTATTTAATTGATACTAATTAACCGTCAAGGTCCTCTGCCGAGAGACTCTGACGCGACAGGGGAAAAATATTTCCTCGCAAACCACGGCTCGCCCTAGCGGACTGTGGTTTTTTTAATAGAGGACTCTATGGAGTACTCTATAAAGTCCTCTATTTAAATGAAGGCGAGATGCGCAAATCTCGCCTTCATTTGCGAAAAAGTCGCGGTCCCTTGCCGGAAACTGCGACTTGACGGTGAAAAACATTAAAAAATTAATACATTGAAAATTGTTTGAAAATTGAAAATTAAAAAATTGAAAATTATTCTTAGTCTTTCCTCTTTACTATTCTACCGGCCAATAATAATTATCATAAACCCATTCTACCAGCGTCCTGGTCTGGTCAAACCGATCCTGGTAGCCGGAGCTTCCTAAAATCACGGAGACAACTTCGTTGCCGGCCGCGTCAATAAATTCGCCGGCAAAGCAATAACCGGCCGCGGGGATAAAGCCGGTTTTGCCGCCGATTATCTTCAGGCCGTTCTGGGGAAAATTTTCCAAGAGATAATCGGTAGTCACGGCTTTTTTCTCTTGGCCGGCCAAAGTTTTAAATTCATAATTCTTGGTTAAAGTCGCCTGTCTGATGTCCTTGTGCGCCAGGGCGGCCTTGACCAGGATGGCGGTTTCCCGGGCGGTGGAAACATTGGCATTGCTTAAACCGATCGGGTCGCTGAAAACGGTCTGCGCCAGGCCCAGGGTCTGCGCCTTGTCATTCATCCGGGCGACGAATTCCTCTTCGGACAAACCGGTGGAATGCACCAGGGCTAAGGTGGCCGTATTGGCCGAACCCACTAAACTAAGGTAAAACAAATCTTCCACCCTCGCTCTTTCGCCCCAATACAAATAAATCTTTCCCCCTTCCCGGCGGTCTTCTCTTTGTATTTCATAAACCGTTTCCCAGCCCGGATTAATCTCAAGAAAAACCAGGGCGGTCATCAGCTTGGTCAGGCTGGCAATCGGCATGGCCTCGCCCAAATTTTTGCTAAAAAGCAATTTTTCGCTTTCACTGTCCATGACCGCCACACCCCGGGCAATAATCTCCGGTGCGATCCCTTCCTGGTTTATTCTAACTGGTCCGATTTCCACGGTTTCCTTTTTTTCCAAAAATCCCGACTCCCACCAAACCTCGGACAATCTCGGCTGTACTTTTTTAATCTCTTCTTTGACTTTTTCCACTACCTCTACCACCAGATTAGACCCGCTCTTTTGCCCCGCTATTATTTCCACTTTTCCTTTATCCGCGACAACCTTATTATCGTCCGGTCCGGTTTCGGCCACACCCAAAACCTGACCGGTTTCCCGGGCCGGAAGCGGCGAAAACATAGCCAAATCAACCGCTTTGACCGGAAAATGACTGGCCACCAAACCAAAACCCATCATCAGGGTGGTAATAATTAAACTGACTGAAATCGGGATAATCATAAACTAGTTAGATAGTTAATTAATTGAGTAGTTAGATAGTGAGACGACAGAAAACAGAAAACAGACGACAGACTAAATTTCCAAATTTACGAATTTGAAATTTTCCCCAGCCTCGCCTAACGAAGCGGGGCGGGCAAAACAATGAAATAATTAACAAATTATTTGGTAAATTTTTTAATTCGTCTACATTTGTAAATTGTTTCGTAAATTCTAAATTTGAAAATTTGAAAATTAGATATTATCTTTTCGCGTATTTCGTGTCTACCCCAAATCTATAATAAGGCCTTTATTTCTTCCATGATTCTATCATCAATTTCCAAATAGCCCTTTTTAAGGTTTTGTCGCTTTATTTTTTCGCTGCGTTCACCGGGCACAAAAATTTCTTTCACGCCTTTGGCTTTTCTGGAGACCTTTACTTTTTTTATCAATTTGGATACGTTAGATTTAAATTTGCTGATTGGCCCGAAAAAACCAGGATTGATAACTATAAACAAAAATCCCCTGTTGGCCTTGTTTTTGGCCAGATGATTAATATCAAACAAAGATTTTGACAATACCTCAATAATTAAAGCCAGACCATAGCCTTTGTGTTCTCCAAACGGCAGTAGGGCTCCGGTTATGGCTTTAGCCGGATCCCGGGTCGGCCGCCCGTTTTTATCCAAGGCCACTCCCGCCGCGATTAATTTATTCAACTTCCGGGCTAACCTAACCTTACCCATCACCAGCTTGGCGGTTCCCATATCAAGCACAATCGGAAAATTATCGGCCGGTATGCCCGCCGCCAGCGGATTTGTGCCGAAAACCGGATCAATTGATCCGGTCGGACAAATGCGGGGCCAACCGCCGTAATTAAAAATCAAAGCGATTAAATCTTTTTCGGCTAATTTTCGGGCATAAGTCCCGGGCATTAAATATGAAACTGCATTATGCATTCCCAGCATGGCAATTCCGCTCCTTTTGGCTTTGCTAATCAGTTTAGGCAAATATTTATTTAAGATAATCTGCGCCTTATTGCCCATGCCGTTAATTAATAAACTGACATTATTTTCTTTTTCCACTCTATAATTTCCCTGCCTTTTCCGTGTGGGTTCAACCGCGAACTTGGCAAAAGCGGGCAAACCGTGACATTGCCGACCCCGCAATTCACCGTCCAGATATTCTTCCACTACCAACCTGGCGTCTTTTTTACTTAAACCCCGCTGAACTAAAATTTTTACACACAAGTCCCTGGCTTCCCGAATTGAAATTCTCATAAAAATTATAATAAGTAGATAACGGCCAAATTACAAATTACAAATTACGAATTACGGTCCTCTTCT
>CAYNBD010000069.1:0-3192 GCA_964395755.1 uncultured Gammaproteobacteria bacterium | reverse complement strand
TTCCGTGTCTATCCTAATTATCAAACATCCCCGCTTCCATTTCCACCCAAACATCATCATCCTCGTCCCATTTATAAGCCGTTAATTTATGGCTCTTCTCGTCCGGGCTGTAGACATAATCAACTTTCGTTTCCGAGCCGATGCGTTTTGAATAAGTGGTTTTTTTGTCTATGACCACCGGCTTGCTTATATATTCCAGTTTCATTCTCCCTAAGGGGCCCTGGAAAATGATGTACTTAATTTCAATTCCGCCCTCTTCTTCTAACTGCTGTTGGCCTTCATCCTCAACCGAAAAATTATCCTTGATATTGCCAATAATATTTTGCCATTTTTCCGGAGTCATATAGTTCCCAATTACAAATTACAAATTACGAATTACGGTTCTTCTCTTATTTTACTTATTTTTTATTTTCAAATCCCTAATTCCTGATTCCTAATTCCCAATTCCTAATTCCCAATTCCTAATTCCAAATCACATTCGTTTCTTTCGTGTTTATACTTTTTAGTAGTAGACCGCCCGGGTATCCAAATCCCGCTTGCGGTTTTTGGCTACGTCCTCCGTAATCAGCCCGCCTCTTAACAATTCGTCAATTGACTTATTCATAGTTATCATTCCCTCCCGCTGGCTGGTCTGGATAACCGTATAAATCTGGCCAATCTGGTTGCGCCTGATTAAGTTGGCCACGGCGTTATTATTAATCATTATCTCTCTGGCCGCCACCATGCCCCCGCCCGCCCGCGGCAATAACTGCTGGGCGATAACGGCCCGCAAGGTGGTGGACAGCTGATTTAAAATCCGGTCCTGCTGATGGGAAGGAAAAACGTCAATAATCCTGGCAATGGTCTCCGGCGCCGTGGAGGTATGCAAAGTTGATAAAACCAAATGGCCGGTTTCAGCCGCGGTCAAAGCCGCGGAAATCGTTTCCAGGTCGCGCATTTCGCCCACCATAATCACGTTCGGATCCTGCCTTAAAGCGTATTTTAGGGCCGAGGCGAAAGTTTTGGTGTCACTGCCCAATTCCCTTTGCTCAATAATGCTCTGCTTCTCTTTGAAAAGATATTCTATCGGATCTTCAATGGTAATGATGTGAGCCCGCCTTTCCTGGTTAATGATATTGAGCATAATTGCCAGGGTGGTTGATTTACCCGAGCCGGATGGTCCGGTCACCAGGATCAAGCCATCGCGCAAATGCGTTAATTTATAAATAATTTCATCAAAACCGACCGCTTGCGGCTCGGGAATATTTTCCAGCACCAACCGGGCCGATAAGCCGACCTTGCCTTCCTGGTAATGCAGATTGACACGAAAGCGGGAGCCGAAAAACTCCTGGGAAAAATCCAGTTCCCGTTTGCGCTGAAATCTTTCCCAGGTTTTCTCATCAATTAATTTATGGATGGCTGCCGCCAGCTCATTGTTCTCCACGATACCGTGATTAAGCTTAATTAATTCCCCGCTAATCCGCAAAGCCGGAATACTGCCGGCGGCCAAATGCAAATCAGACGCTTTCTGCTCGATTGCTTGCTTAAAATAAGAAGAAATATCCATAAAATATAAAAAATAAAATATAAAATATAAAAAATTATTCTTTACCTGATTATACCACTAAATGAATAAAAAACAAAATTATTCGTTCCACGTTATGCGTTCCGCGTTATGCGTTACGCGTTCCACGTTACGCGCTATACGCTACGCGTTACGTGTTCCGCGAAAACTCACAGCCGCAATAATTCTGCCGGTATAAACCCAGTTTTCTTGATAGTTGGACAGACTTTTTAAAGCCGTCCCCTTTCTTAAAATCTTTATCTAAAAATTTAACCCCGTATTTTTCTTCCATCTCCCGCCCGATCTTAATAATTTCCACGGCGTCTTTGTACGGACTGACCGTTAAGGTGGTGGTAAAAAAATCAAATCCCTTCTCCCGCGCTGTTCTAGCCGTACTTTCCAGCCGGAGCCGATAACAAATCAAACAGCGCTCCCCCTTTTCCGGACATTTTTCATAACCCTTAATTTTTTCCAGCCAGAATTTATGCGCGTAAGGAATGGACAGCAACTTTAAACCGAATTTTCCGGCCAGCTTTTTAATCTCCGCCAATCTCTTATTATGCTCCTCTGCCGGAAAGATATTAGGGTTATAAAAATAGAGCGTTGTCCGATAATCTTTTTCCAGCCTTCGGCTGATATAAACCCCACAACCGGCGCAACAAACCTGGAGCAGTAATCTGGGCCGCCGCCGGCTTAATTTAAAAACGAAAAAAATAACCGCCGAAATAATGCCCAGACTCCCCGCCGCCAAATCCGCTTCGCTGGTGGTCCGACCCGGAACAAAGGTTTGATAATATTCCGCTAATAAAGCGTAAAAAAAACTAATAGCAAAACTTAACCAAATAATTATTCTAAAATTTCTCCTTTTATAAATTTCCCGGCCAGCCACGATCAACAAATAAGTTAAAACTCCAAACAAAATAAAATGAACAACCTTATCGTAAAAAGTAAACACCTTAACCTCGGTTTCGGGCAAGGGCTGGCTAATTAAAATCCAAATAAAAAACGCCCAACAAAATACTAAATAAAATTTAGCTAATTTTAACATAAAGTAAAGATACGTATTTTATGATACCAGGGGAATCTCAAAATGAATTTTTAATTTTATAATTTTTAAATAATAATTTTTAAATCTAAATTTTTAAACAAGCGGCTTAAAATCAGGCTTTAAAAATTAAAAATTAGGATTTATTTACAAAATTAAAAATTATAAAATTAAAAATTTTCTATTCAGTATTCTCATCTTCCCGCCTTCCTTTTCCCAACTAAGCTAAAAACAATAATTAAAGCCAGCATGACTGAAAATAAAATAAGCAAAGCCAGCGCCTTGCCCAGGCTTTGCAGAAACAAACCGCTTAAGCCGAAAATAACCGCCAAAAAATAAAATATCAAAACCGTTTTTCTTTGTCCCAGTCCCAGGGCCAAGAGGCGGAAATGCAGGTGCAGCCGATCGGCGAACTTAAAAGGATTTTTGCCCGCGGCCAGCCGCCGTACAATCGTCCAAACTACATCCAAAACCGGAATCCCCATGACCAACAGGGCAATCGCGATTTTGCCGCCGGAAATAATCGCCAGCACCCCCAGGATGTAGCCCAAAAGCAAAGACCCGCCCTCGCCTAAAAATATTTTAGCCGGATGCCAGTTAAAAA
>CAYNBD010000068.1:0-3195 GCA_964395755.1 uncultured Gammaproteobacteria bacterium | reverse complement strand
GGGTGCCGGGGCCCCTAATCCCCCCCAGCCCCCCCTTGGCAGGGGGGGAAGGAAAATCTGAAGGAACGCAAAATCTTGCGTTCCCACAAAATTTTATGTTCCTACGGGCTTTGATTTTTGACTCCAGCTATGATGAATACAAAGGCGTGGTGGCGCATATCCGGGTATTTGATGGAGGGATAAAAAAGGGCGATAAAATTTATTTTTTGGCTACCAAAGCCAAAAGCGAAGCCCTGGACGTGGGGATATTCAAGCCGGATTATTTTCCCACCGGCGAATTAAATACCGGGGAAATCGGTTACGTGGTCACCGGGTTTAAGGATGTGAGCGAGTGCAAGGTGGGCGATACCGTGACCATCGCGAATGCTACGCGAATTAAAGCGAATAATAGCGAATTTGATGCATCCAAGGAAACCATAATAAGACCCCTGCCCGGGTACAAGGAAGTCAAGCCGATGGTGTTTGCCGGCATTTTTCCGCGCGAAGGCAGCGATTTCAAGGATTTAAGGGAGGCGATGGAAAAACTTAAACTTAACGACGCCGCCCTGGTTTACGAGCCGGAAAGCTCCGAGGCCTTGGGCTTTGGTTTCCGTTGCGGGTTTTTGGGGCTGTTGCACCTGGAAATTTTTCAGGAAAGATTAAGGCGGGAATACGGCCTGGATTTAATTATTACCGTGCCCAGCGTAGCGTATAGAGTTTTTTCGAATAAAGCCCGCATTAACTCTAATCAAAGTGAATCTAATAAACCAAAAAGTGAATTTAAGAATAATGCATTAAGTCAACCTGAAACTGATTATGTAACTATTCGGACGCCGCAGAAAATGCCTGATCCGAGCGCGATAGAAAAAATAGAAGAGCCTTGGGTCAGCCTGGACGTTATTACTCCCAAAGATTATATCGGCAATGTCATGGAATTAGTCCAGGGCAAAAGGGGAATTTACAAAAATACGGAATATATCAATGATGAGCGGTTGATATTGCATTATGAGATGCCTTTGGCCGCGATTTTGACTGATTTTTATGATAAAATAAAAAGCGTCAGTTCGGGTTACGCTTCCATCAATTACGAATATCTGGATTATCGGGAAGCGGACGTGGTCAAGATGGATATTCTGGTGGCGGAGGAGCCGGTTGAGGCCCTGGCCGCGATTGTTTATCGCGATGAGGCTTTTCGGCGGGGCAAGGAAATCGTCAAGACCCTAAAAGATAATCTGCCCAAGCAGATGTTCGTTTTAAAATTGCAGGCGGCCGTGGGCGGGACAATCGTGGCAGGGGAAAGACTGTCGGCTCTGCGCAAAGATGTTATTGCCAAGCTGTACGGCGGCGACGTTTCGCGCAAGCGCAAACTTTTGGAAAAGCAGAAAAAAGGCAAGAAGAAAATGTTGGCCGCGGGCAAGGGCAGCGTGGAAATACCGCCGGAGACGTTTGTGAAAATTCTTAAACGATAATTTTTTGTCATTGCGAGCCCCCGGAGCGCAGCGAAGGGGGCGTAGCAATCCCGTGTGAATAATTAAGATGAATGTTCACATGTAAGGATTGTTCACGGGATTGCTACGTCGCTCTCCCGCCCCAGTTCTTCAAACTGGAGCGGGGTCGCTCCTCGCAATGACAATAGAGATATGAAAAGAAAAACAATCAATAAAATAGTCTGGTTAATTATTTCGGCAATGGTTATTTTTACCATGGTGCTTTGGACTATCGGGGTGGCGTTTATGTGATGAATGCACGAACAGAACGAATGGGCACGAAAAGAACGAATTGGAATTTGGAATGTGGGTAGTAATTTATTGTAATTAGTGGTAATTTATGGTAATTGAGGATTGGCGTGCCAGCCAGATGTAAAAATTGCGAATTGTTGTTGTGTAGATTATGCGCACTGTTTGTTAAAATAAAAAAGCCGCGGTTTCCCATGAGGAAAACTGCGGCTGGGTGTGGGTTTTGATTATGCAACGGCCGCTTGCCGCTGGCGTGTCTCCCCGGTTTCTGTGATGACCAATTCTTTCCCGCAGCCGGGGCAGAATTTGTAGCCCGGTTGTATAAATATGTTATGTACCTGGTCCCCGCTGGGACAAACCGGACGACCGCCGCAAATAGTGTTAATGACAGCGATACCTATTTTATGGCCGCAGAACGGGCAGAATTGGTCATGCAGAGGAATGATATCAACAAATTGACCGCAATGGCCGCATCTTATCTTGGACATTTTTTACCCTCCTTATATAAATTTGTTTTGTGGCTTTTTATTTTATTAAACTTTAATCTAGAAAAGAAAAAATGTCAAATAAAGTTTGGCAAGTAAGGCCGAAAATTAAAGCTGATTTTAGAGAAAAATACCCTGAATATGGTCAGGCGCTTTTGCAGTTGCTTTATAATCGGGGGATTACTACTAAAGCTGACATAGAAAATTTTCTGCAACCAGATTATGAAAATTTATCAGACCCGTTTTTGTTCAAAGACATGGAGAAAGCGGTAGAGTTAATCATCAGCCATATCAAGCAAGGCGATAAAATCGTGGTTTACGGTGATTATGACGCCGACGGGGTAACGGCCGGCGCGCTGCTTTTAGAAATCTTGGAAATTTTAAAAGCCCGCGTTGATATTTACATTCCAGACCGGGTGAGCGAGGGATATGGTTTGAATGCACGAGCCTTGACTGAAATCGCGGACGGTGGGGCGGCTTTGATCATTACCGTGGACGGGGGAATACGCAACCGGGAAGAAGTGGAAGAGGCGAAAAAACTGGGGCTGGACATCGTCATTACCGACCATCATATTCCGGCGGCGGACAAAGAAGATTTGCCGGACTGTTTGCTTATTAATCCTTACGTTGCGGGCGAGGCTTATCCGGATAAAAATTTAGCCGGGGTGGGCGTGGCTTTTAAATTGGCCCAAGCCTTAATTAGGCGGGCCAAGCTGGCGGTGGAAGATAAAATCAAGCTGGAGAAAAAAGTTTTGGATTTAGTTGCGATTGGCACGGTGGCGGATTGCGTCAGTTTAACGGGCGAGAACAGAATTTTGGTGAAAAGCGGACTGGAAGAATTAAACCGGACTAAGCGCCTTGGCCTTTTAGAATTAATGCGGGTGGCGCAAATCGGACCGGAGGCGGCCAAAGGCAGGCAGAAGCGTGACGCTTGGAATATAGCTTTTCAGCTCGCTCCCCGGCTAAACGCGGCCGGCCGGCTGGAGCACGCCAAT
>CAYNBD010000067.1:327-3238 GCA_964395755.1 uncultured Gammaproteobacteria bacterium | reverse complement strand
ATGTTTGGAAAATTATTAAACGGAAAAATCAATAGCATAACCATTGCCGCCGGCTTAGTGGCGATGTCGTCTTTAATTAGCCGTTTGTTGGGCGTTTTTCGGGACCGCATTTTAGCCGGAGAATTCGGGGCCGGGGCGACCCTGGACGTTTATTATGCGGCTTTCCGCATCCCGGATTTGATTTTTAACCTTTTGGTTTTAGGGGCCCTGTCCGCCGGTTTTATCCCGATTTTTACCGGTTTGCTTAAAAATCCCCTGGAAAGAATTAAGGGGATTTTTCCGGGCAGGGAAAACAAAGAAGCCTGGAATCTCGCTAACAACGTCATTAATATTCTGGGATTGTTTCTGATAATATTTTGTTTTTTGGGCATCATCTTGGCCCCCTATTTAATGCGGCTGGTAGCACCGGGTTTTTCCGGTGATTTGCGGGATGCAACCGTTGGTTTAAGCCGGATTATGTTTTTGTCGCCCCTGCTTTTGGGAATTTCCGCGGTTGTGGGCGGAATTTTACAGTCCTTTAAGCGTTTTTTCGTTTATTCCCTGTCGCCGATTATGTATAACATCGGCATCATTGTCGGCGCTTTGTATTTTGTGCCGCGGTGGGGCATATACGGTTTGGCCTGGGGGGTGGTTATGGGCGCGGCTTTGCATTTACTGGTACAGGTGCCGCTGGTGATTAAACTGGGATTCAGGTATAAGTTAAAGCTTGATTTTAAAAGCGAGAGTGTTCGTAAAATCGGAGCGATGATGACGCCGCGCGCCCTGACTTTGGCCATTACCCAGCTTAATCTTTTGGTCATCACCATTATTGCTTCCACTTTGGCGCGGGGCTCCCTGACGATTTTTAATTTTGCCAATAACCTGCAGTTTTTTCCCATCGGGATTTTCGGGATTTCATTCGCGGTGGCGGCTTTTCCCACTCTCTCGGCCCTGGCGGCGAAAAAAAAGGAACTGGTTAAAAATTTTTCTTTGGTCATCAGACATATTTTATTTTTTATAGTTCCGGCTACCGTTCTCCTGATCACTTTGCGGGCGCAGATTATCCGCGTCGTTTTGGGCACCGGTCGTTTTGACTGGGAAGATACGGTTTTAACCATCAATACCCTGGGATTTTTTGCCGTTAGTCTGTTCGCCCAGGCCACCATTCCTTTGCTCATCAGGATGTTTTACGCCCGTCATAACGCCCGCACGCCCTTTTTTATCGGTTTAGGGGCGGCGATACTGAACGTGTTTTTATCATTGTGGCTGGCTCCCCGGCTGGGGGTAGCCGGACTGGCGTTGGCGTTTTCTTTGGCCAACATATTTAATTTTATGGTTCTGTGGCTGTTTTTGCGCGTTGCCATCGGTTATCTGGATGAAGCGAAAATTTTATTTTCCGCGGCCAAGTTTTCTTTGGCCGCCCTGGCCGGCGGCCTGACTGTCCAGGGCATGAAGCTGGCGGTTTGGTCTTACGTTGATATGACCAGGCTGTGGGGCGTTTTTACCCAGGGGGCGGTGGCCGGCCTGTTCGGCTTGTTTATTTATTTGGCGGTTTGCTCTTTGTTCAAAAGTGAAGAATTATTTTATTTCTGGGGAGCGATTAAGCGCCGGCTGCCCTGGAGCAAAGTGGAAACCGGGGATCAGGGAGAAGCGCGGGGGATCTGAAGATGCCCAAATTTTCCAATTTTCAATTTCCAATTCGCCGGCTGGCGAATCAAACAATTTTTAAATTATTTAATTTTTAAAATAATGATAAAAGGAAAAAATTTAAAATTTGGTTTTTCTACCGGTTGTTTTTATAAATTCATGCAGCCGATATCAAAGGCGGCGATTAAAGCCTGCCAGGAATTTGGTTTTAAGGCCATTGAATTAAGTGTTATTTGTTTGGATAGGATTGATTTATTGGATGATATTACCAAAGAGGATGTAAAAGATTTTCAATACGTTTCCATCCATGGCCCCAGCCACGACGACATGAAAGAATTGGACAGAAAAAAGCAGGGGCGGGTTCTGGATATTTTGCAGAGATGTTATGAAAAATTGAATTTTAATATTTTAGTCTTGCATCCGGGCGAGTGGATAGCTGATTGGGAAATTTTTAACGATTATTCCATGCCGATCGCTTTTGAGAACATGGACTGGAGGCATAAAATCGCTACTGATGTGAATAGTCTAAAAGAAATATTCAAAAACAAAAAATTCAAAATGGTTTTGGATTTAAACCATGTTTACACTAATGATAGCACGATGAATTTGGCTAGTGACCTTTATGATAATTTTAAAGATATAATTGCTCATTACCACATTAGCGGCATTACCAGCGATGAGGATTGTCACGACCCCCTTTATCGGACCCAAAAAGAAAAGATAATCAAGGCGATTCCTGATTTCAGTCTTCCGATAATTGATGAAAGTGTTTTTCGGGACAAGCGCGAAGCGACCGAAGAGGCGGAGTTTTTGCAGCAAGCATTAAAAGATCATATTTAAACGTATATACGTCCGTATGTACGTTCGTACATACGTTTTATTTTTATATGGAAAAATACATTCGCAAATTAACTAGAGTTTCCAGCCATAGTTTTTCTCTGGTTGTGCCCAAAGAAATTATTGCCAAATACGGCTGGCGGGAAAAGCAGAAACTGGTCATCGTTGACAAAGGCCGGGGTAAACTGGAAATTCGGGACTGGAGAAGTAAGAAGTAAAATAAGAACGAAAAAAATGTATATTCTTAGTTTACTTATTTTATTTTTTACTCTATGTTTGACAATTTTTTTATTTATCATTAAGATACGTAAACGGATAATATTTTGCGCTTTGAGCGCGTGCAGCTTTAAAATCAACTATAAGGAGGACGAAAAGAATGGCAGAGGACGTGAGAGTGATTGTGGCCGGCGCTGCCGGACGGATGGGGAGAACCATTATCGGGATGATT
>CAYNBD010000067.1:0-317 GCA_964395755.1 uncultured Gammaproteobacteria bacterium | reverse complement strand
GGCGGTTGCTTTGAAAAGGAAGGCCATCGGGATGTTGGCGTGGATGCCGGTTTGCTGGTCGGTATGGGAGATACCGATATCTGTGTCGCTTCATCTTTAGACGATGCAATTGCGGACGCGAAAGGAAGTGCTGACGGTGCGGATGTGGTGATAGATTTTACTACACCAGAGGCGACAATGAAGATAACCAGGATAATGGCCCATAGCAGAATAGCCGTGGTGACAGGCACTACCTGTTTGACCCAAGATCAATTAACCATACTCCGGGGTTTGGCCGCGCATATTCCGATTGTTCAGTCACCGAATATGAGCGTAGG
>CAYNBD010000066.1:0-4763 GCA_964395755.1 uncultured Gammaproteobacteria bacterium | reverse complement strand
CCAATAAACCAATAAAATATGTTGATAAAGAAAAATTCTAATGGCCATCAATTAACCTGGGTTAATTTCCTGCATCTTTACCAGCCGGCCAATGCCGACGGCCATGTGATTGAAGAGGCGACCAGGATGAGTTATGAGCGCCTGGTTAGGGATCTGGAAGAAAATCCCGGGATTAAGTTTACCTGGAACATTGCCGGCTGTTTGCTGTTGCGCTGGAAAGAATTAAAATATTTTGCTTTAATTAAGCGGATAAAAACATTGGTGCGGCGGGGGCAGGTGGAACTTACGGGTTCGGCGGCTTATCATCCGATTTTGCCTTTAATTCCGGAAAAAGAGGTGCTTGCCCAGATTAAAGAGCAGGAAGACATTTTACGGTATTATCTGGGCAAGAATTTGAAATTAAAAGGATTTTTTTTACCGGAGATGGCTTACGGTCCGGCCCTAGCCAAAATAATTAAAAAATTTGGATATGAATGGATTTTACTGGATGAGATTGCCGCGGCGGGCAAATTGAACCAGGTTGATTTTAACCAAGGATATGAAGACCGGGTGAGTGGATTAAAAATCGTTTTTCGCTCCCGTAAATTTTCCAAATGTTATGTGCCTGATTTTTTAAATAAAGAAATTAAAAAGAAATTTTTTTTTCATCCTTACATTACCGCCACCGACGCCGAATTATATGGTTTGCGTCACAACGATCCGACTGCTGAACTGGAAAAATTATTAAGAAGAAAAAAATTAAGAACCATTACCGTTTCCGAATTAATTTCCGGCTGGCAGATGACAGCAAAACTCAAGCCCCTGGCCAGCAGCTGGGAATCAACCGAAAAAGATTTGCATAACCACCAGCCCTACGCCCTCTGGTATGATCGGGATAACAAGGTGCAAATGGAATTATGGCGATTGGCCAGGATGATTTATAAAACGGTTGAAAATTATAAGCAGGACAATAATTACGGCTGGGCGCGCTGGCATCTCGTGCGCGGCCTGGCCAGTTGTACTTTCTGGTGGGCCAGCGCCAAGGATTTCCGTCTTTTCGGTCCGATTTCCTGGAGTCCGGACGAGATTGAGCGGGGCAGCAACGAATTAATTCGCGCCGTTCGCGCCCTGGATGACGTTACCACCCGCCGCACTAAAATCAAGGCGGAAAGATTGTATATACAAATTAAGCAATTGGTTTGGGAGCGGCATTGGAAATATTATTGGAAGAAGTAAACAGAAAACAGACGACAGAGCCTATTTTCTATTTACTGTTTTCTGTTTACTATTATTTATGAATAAAATATTAAAATTATTTGACGAAGAATTCGTTTTGGATTTATTTAAACGGGAGGTATTGCCGCACTATCCCGGTTTTGTTGGCATTGAAAAAATCAATATTCAGGCGCCGAAAAAAAACATTTGGGAAAAAACCTATCATGTGGTCATTAAATTTAAGACGACTTTTCTGACCGTCGCCGGCCGGGTGAATAAACTGGACATTTATTGTTCGGCCCATAGCGATGAGCCCAGGAGAAATGTTTATGACGGGTTGAAATATCTTTGGCGGAATGGCTTTAGCCAAGGCAATTTAACCGTTCCCCACCCCCTGTTTTACTCCGCTTATTTCAAAGGTGTTTTTTATCGCGGCGTTAAGGGTCAGAATCTTTACCAATATATCCGCGTCAAAGATTATCAGAGAATTGAAGAAATTATTCCCCGGGCGGCCGCCTGGTTTGCCAAACTGCATAAATTGCCGGTGAAACAAGCCCGGAATTTTAATGCGGATAATAGCCGAATTGCCACGGTGATACCAAACGTTAAATATACTTTAGCCGAAATTAAGAAAAAATATCCGGAGTATTACTCGGTTTATCAGAAAGCTTATGCTTGCTTTAGCGCCCGGGAAGAGGAATTTTTAAATTCCACCGCTGACCGTTGGCTGATCCACGGCGATGCCCACCCGGAGAATATAATTAAAATGGGACGAAAAAAATTAGCCGTCATTGATTTCACCGACCTTTGTCTGGCCGACTTTGCCCGGGATTTGGGCTGCTTTTTGCAGCAGTTTGAATATATGAGCAACCGTAAAATCAGGGATCCGCGGTATGCCGAGAAAATTAAATTATTGTTTCTGGAAGAATATTTTAAAAATGCTAACATCAAATTAGATCCGGCTCTGCAAAAAAGGATTGATAATTATTACTACTGGACCGTTTTGCGCACCGCCACTTTTTTCTTGTTGCGGGACAAACCGGAGCCGGTCCGGGGTAAAAAATTAATAGCGGAAATAGAAAAAAATTTATAATATTGAAAAAATAAATTTAATTTTTTGACTAACAAACTATATTTACCCACGAATTTACGAATTTTTTACAAATTTACAAATTATAAATTATTAAACAAAGTATAATACATTCATAATTTGTAAATTTGTACTTGATTTGTATATTTGTGGGTGATAACGGTAAAAATAGAAATGGCCGTTTTAGATAAATCAAATTTCTACATGCATTATGTTAATTGATCTCCAGCTGCATTCAACTTATTCCGACGGTTATTTAACCCCCGCCCAGGTGGCTAAATTTATTGCCGGCCAAAAAGTAAAGATAGCCGCCTTAACCGACCATAACACTGTCGCTGGCTTGGCGGAATTCGCTGTGGCCTGCAAAAAATACGGAGTAAGGCCGCTTAACGGTTTAGAGTTGTACGTCAGATTTGAATCCTTAAAATTTAATGTCCTGTGGTATAATTTTGATGATAATAATGCCCGCCTGCATGAGCTTTTGCGCAACAGCCAGGTGAGAAGAAGAAACCGGGTCAGGCGGGTTTTGGAGAAACTTAAAACCCGTGGCCTGAAAATAGAGGCGGATAAAATTTTGGATAAATTTAATCATTACGTTCCCATTAATCGGGTAACGGATGATATTCTGGCTACGCCCGGAAACCTGGCCATTGTCAAAAAAAGGTTGAAAAATAAAAACCCGCGGGAGATGGATATTATCAAGGAATATTTCAAAAACGAGAAAGTGGCGGTATTGAGGGAAAGTTACATTGATATTAAGCGCATTTTAGCTTTACAGAAAACCGTCGGCGGACAGCTTATTCTGAATCATCCGGCTAAGCATAGTTATATCAGGAAAGAAACCTGGGTGAAGGTTAAACGTCTCGGTCTGGACGGGGTGGAGGTTCTGTCTCCGCATCATTCCGTCGGCGCCATAATGTACGCCCAGCATCTGGCGCGGGAACTGGATTTTATTACTACCGGCGGCTCCGACTTCCATCGTTTTGAAGGCCATGGCCAGCCAGTACAAAGCGCGTTTGATTATTTCGAGATTGACAGCCGCTATTTGCGGAAGATTAAAAAAATAATAGGTTAAAAGCATGTTTACCAAAGAAATAAAAATATTGATGGCGGCGGCGGAAATCGCGCCTTTTGCCAAAGTCGGCGGTTTGGCGGATGTGGTTGGCAGTCTGCCCTGGGCTTTAAAAAAATTGCATTGCCAAGTTAAATTGATAATGCCGCTTTACGGTTCCATTGACCGCCGGAAATTTAAATTAAAGAAAATCATTGCCGGTCTGGAAATGGAATCCGCCGGCAAAAGACAAAAAATAAATTTATGGCGGACCAGCCGGCAGGGAATTGAAATTTATTTTATTGAACATAATAAATTTTTTGGCCGGGCGGAGGTTTATTCGGGCGATGACGCGGCCCGATTTTTATTTTTTTCTCTGGCTTGTTTGCGCGTTTTGTCGCTTATTAAATTTAAGCCCGACATCATCCATTGCCATGATTTCCATACGGCCCTGATTCCCAACCTGATTAAAGCCGGCGCGTGTCCAGACCATGATTTTTATCAGGACATCAAGATTCTTTTTACGATTCACAATTTAAATCATCAGGGCCGTTCCGGCATAGAAGTATTGTCTACCGGCAATCTGGATGAATATTCTTTAAAATCATTGACTCGGGACGCGCGCGATCATGACATTAATTTTATGGTTCAGGGCATAATCAACGCCGACCTGGTCAATACGGTCAGCCCGACTTATGCCCGGGAAATCACTACCTCGGTTTATGGAGCCAGCCTGGAAAGAATAGTCAGGGAAAATAAAGATAAAATATCGGGGATTTTAAACGGTTTGGATTTGGATTTTTTTAATCCGGCTAAAGACAAATATATTTTTTCCTGTTACGGGCTTAAGACTCTGGAGAGGAAAACTGATAATAAAGTAAAACTGCAAAAGCAACTGAGTTTGCCCGTAAGCCGTAAAACGGCTTTAGTCGGTTTTATTTCCCGTTTGGCCTGGCAGAAAGGCTTGGAATTGATTACGGACAAGTTAGTTGAAAATTGCGATTGCCAGTTTGTTTTTTTGGGAACGGGGGAGAAAAAATATGAAACCGAGCTGAAAAAGTTGGCCCGGCGTTATCCGGCCAAAGTGAGCGCGCAGATTATTTTTGACATAAAGTTGGCCCAGCGGATTTATGCGGCCGCGGATATTTTTTTAATGCCTTCCCGTTTTGAGCCTTGCGGTTTGGGCCAGATGATCGCTATGCGCTACGGCGCCGTGCCTCTGGTGCATGCTACCGGCGGTCTGGCCGATACCGTAAACAGCAAAGTTGGCTTTAGTTTTAAAAATTTTTCCGAGCGGGAGTTAGATAAGACTTTGAAGCAGGCATTGGATATTTATTATAACCGGCCGCGCCAATGGAAAAAGTTACAAAAGGCCGGGATGAAAAAAGATTTTTCAGCCCCAGCGAGCTAAAAAAACAGATAGAGACG
>CAYNBD010000065.1:0-5601 GCA_964395755.1 uncultured Gammaproteobacteria bacterium | reverse complement strand
TTTTTGTCTTTTTCGGCTGTATCGATATACCATTTTACCGGATCTATCCCGACAATCTTTTCAAAATATGGAGAAAGTTTTAACGCTAACTCACCTGAACCACATCCTAAATCTAAAACAGAATATTCTTTGCTTGAATATTTTTTTACCAACTCAAAAAAATTAGGTATTTTACCTTTTACCAATTTAGCATTTGAACTAAAATGGTATCTATTAAATTTTGAAGATTTTTTCTTTTAATATTTTTCTCCTTATAACATATTATTTATTCTCATTTATAATTTTTACTTTAATTTTAGCGGTAACTTATAAATAATTGTTATTATTTATAAGCTATTGCTTATGTAGAAAATCAATCGCTTCTTTTTTCATACTAAACGATTTAATTAAATCCGGAGTATGACTTCCACTTACTTCATGCTCTTTTTGATGAGTATTATATACTTTAAAATAATTTCAGTCTACACTATCCACATTTACTATATACCAATATTCTCCATATACTAACCGTCTGGTTTTTCTTTTTAACATATCTTCTAATTCTTCTCTACTATAAACAATTTTACCTTTTATCTTGGCTCCCTCGCTATCTATGCTTACTTTTTCTAATTCAGCTCCTTGTTCTTTTAATCTGATATAGATATCTGTCATCATTGGAATAAAAATCATTCCAAACTCGTCATCTGGCAAATCATAAATATTATATACGCTCATTGCTGTTCCGCCTACTTCTAACTCAATATGCGTATTTATAATATGTGCAGCTACACCATCAAAACCATATCCCATCCAAAGTTTATTCTCTTTTATTAATTTGAAAATCTCTTTATATGTAATCGCATTTTGATGACCAATAATAATAAATTTTTTCTTATATTTTATCAATTGCGCGACATACTCGCGGAACAAAGAGAAAGGCGGATTGGTGACGACGATGTCGACCTGTTTTAAAAGCCCGATACACTCTTCGCTTCTAAAATCCCCGTTGCCTTGCAAATGCTTAATGCCGATTTCTTCCGGGTCCGGAACTTTATTGTTGTTTTTGTCGCCCGAATATTCCAGGTAAATCGCTTTTTCCGAATCGTTCCGGCTGAATAAATCCGGCTGTTGATTTTTATAGCAGGTGGTAATCAGTTTTTTCAGGCCCAGATTCTCAAAATTATAGGAAAAATAATGGAAAAAATTGCTTACCCGCGGGTCGTCGCAGTTGCACAAAACCACTTTGTTTTTAAAGTGATTCTTATAATGCCCCAACTCTTTTTCAATATCGGAAAGCTGGGTGTAAAATTCATCCTTTTTCGCCTGACTGGCTTTGTGCAGATTTTTGTTAGAAGATCTTGTTCCCATATTTATTTATATCTTAGCCATATAAATATCTTACTACTATTCACCCTATTTGACAACTTTAACAAACAAAAAACCGCCCTTCTATTAGGCGGTCTTTTTGTCAGAGCCGAGATGGGGATTTGAACCCCAGACCTACTCCTTACCATGGAGTTGCTCTACCAGCTGAGCTATCTCGGCGAGAAGGTTATAAAGTTATAAAGTAAAAAGTTATAAAGTGTAATACTTTTAACTTTATAACTTTTTACTTTATAACTCATTTATCTGCTTCTCCAGTTCGACCAGTTTCTGATTCTCCGGGTTAACTTCTTTCAGCTTTTCATAAGCCGCCAGGGCGGAAATTTTGTCTTTTACCATTATACTTATTTCCAGGGCAGTGTCAAGGTAGCGGGGATTGTTGGGCCCAAGCTCCAAGGCTTTTTTCAGGGTTTCCAGGGAGATTTTTAGGTCGCCCTTGGCCTGGCTGATGAGAGACAGGTTAAAATAAATCTCGGCCCGGTGCTCGCTGTTTTCCTCGCCCTCGCCTAATAATTTCAAAATGTGGGCGAAAGTCTGCTCGGCTTCTTCGTAATTTTTCTCTTCCAGGTAAAAACGGCCCAGGGTTTCAAAGGCCTTGATGTTGCGGCTGTCTAAGCCGATAATCTCTATCAGTCTTTTTTCCGCTTCCTTATAGTCGCCCTGCTTTTCCAGCTCCTCGGCCTCGGAGAAAAATTCATTGATTTTTTTACTCCGGTTGCCGGACAGGAGGATGGTTTCGCTCCGGTAGCCCTCTTTTAACTCATGCAATTTATTCTGGGACCATTTCAGAAAAACATTCATCTGTTGGCCGACAAAACGGGAAAATTTTACCAGCCAAGAGCTCCAGCGGGCGAGGTGCCGGCGAAAACGGCTGCTGATAATCCGCTCTTTCATCCGAGCTTCCTTTTCCGCCGGAATATTGGCCACGTCCAAATTGGCCAGCAGGGAAAATTTCCGGGCCACGATGAATATAATCACACTCAAACTCAATAAAATTAAAATTAGGGGGATGATATTATACATTGTTATATTGTTATATTGTTATATTGCTCTAGTTTAGAAATGAATATAATAACAATTTAGCAATATAACAATTTAACAATTATCGCTATGTTTCGACTTCCCTGACCTTGGCTTTGCCGGCGGAGCCGAACAGTTTGGTTTTGTTATAAACCACTTTTTCCACCGCGATGATGGTCGGGCGCAGCAGATTCCGGGGATCGGTTTCCTTCGGATTTTGCCGGCAGCTCTGCTTGACGGCATCGGTAAAAGCCACCTTGATGTCGGTGCCGATATTGATGACGTTGACCCCGATGGTAATCGCTTTTTTTATCTTGGCGTTGCCGACGCCGGAACCGCCGTGCAGGATAAACGGCTTTTTGGTCCGGGCTTTGATTTCTTTTAGGAGGGCAAATTTTATGTCTTCATTTTCATAAACTCCGTGCGCCGTGCCCACGGCGGCGGCAATGGTATCCACTCCGGTGGCCCGCACGAATTTAACCACGTCCTCCGCGTCGGCCAAAGGAATGTTTTTAATTCTGCCTTTGAGGTCGCCGTGTCCGCCCATTATGGCTCCGACCTCGCCTTGCACCCAAATCTTTTTGGCGTGCGCCACCTTGACAACTTGTTTGGTTAAATTAATATTCTCATCCAAAGGCAGATTGGAAGCGTCAATGTGAACGGAAGTGAAACCGGCGTTAATGCACTCAAAAACGGAATCAAGGCTGCGGCCGTGATCCAGGTGCAGAGCAATCGGCACCTGGGCGGCGATGTTTTTGGCCACGGTTGACACTAAGTGGGTGACGGGCTTAAGCCCCATGTATTTTATCGCCCCCTCGGAAACCTGGATGATGGCCGGGGATTTGGCCCGCACCGCGGCCCGGGCCACGGCTAAAATTGATTCCAGGTTATAGACGTTAAAAGCGCCGACGGCGTAATGCCCCCTGACCGCGTCTTTGACGATGTCTTTAATATGGACCAACATGTATTAGTTGAAAGTTTATAAAGTTAAGGACACATAGCACGCAACATGCAACATACAGCAAATTATTTTTGTTGCATGTTGCATGTTGCGTGTTCCGAACTTTATGAACTTTATAACTTTATAACTTTAAAAACTTTATAACTTTATGAACTTTATGAACTTTTTGACTTCAATATCTCTTTCGCTATTTTATAGAATTCATCCGCCTGCAGGCTGGCGCCGCCGACCAGGAGGCCGTCAAGATTTTCCAGCCGGGCGAATTCATCCACGTTTTTGCTGCTGATACTGCCGCCGTAAATGATGCGGAAATTTCTCCGCACCGTTCCCAGCCCGAACATTTTATTTAGGGACAGGCCGATGATTTTATGGGCGTACTCGGCCTCGGTCGGCTCAATCGCCGTTCCCGACCCGATGGCCCAAATCGGCTCATAAGCGATAATCAGCTGGCGGTCGCCGATAATGTCAACCCCGGCCAAAGCCGATTCCAGCTGTTCCACCAGAACAAAATCCCGACGGTCGGTTTTGCGCTCATCCCAATTCTCGCCGATACAAATTACCGGGATTAACTTCTCCTCGTCCAGGACGGCCCTGACTTCTTTATTTATCATTTCATAATTTTCCAAGAGATACTTCCGCCGTTCACTATGACCGACAATCACGTATTTACAGCCGGCTTCAACTAACATCCGCGGCGAAATTTCGCCGGTATAAGCGCCTCCGCCAGTTGGCGGATTCTCCCAAAAGACATTCTGGGCTCCGACTTTGATGTTTGTGCCTTTTAATTTGCGGCTGATTTCGTCTAAAACAATAAAAGGCGGGCAAATCACGATTTCGCCCCCGCGCAAACTTTTTAATTTCCGCTTGAATTTTTCCGTCAAATCCAAACTCTCCTTCAAGGTTAACTGCATTTTCCAGTTAGCGATGATAATTTTATTTTTCGGCATAATATTATGGTTAAAATTTTTAATTCTTAAATTATGATTTTTTAATATTCCAGATTCCAGGCTCAATAGCCTAAATTCCACATTCTATATTCTATATTCAATATTCCACATTCTACATTATACCACAAATCAATCAGCCAGAAAACACCTTGTCAACCCGGGCGGCTCTCTGCTATAATAAAAGCAACCACAGGTCTTTTTGAACGGAGATTCAGACGAATATTTCGTTTTATCTTAAACAAAAAAACAATAAGTTCAGATATAACTTGTTAGCTGAAATATTCCTTTTCTTTTTCGGGCTATCGCCCTAATTGTTTTAAAAAATTTTAAAATTTCTTTTTCTTTAAATACAGGAGGGGTATATGGTGTTTTCTCCGCTCCGCTACGAAGACAATTTAATTTATTATATAATATAAAAATATGGCAGTACCAGATTATCAATCAATTATGCTTCCTCTCCTTAAGCTTGCCGGAGACAAACAGGAGCATACAATACGAGAGGCTATTGATCATATAGCAGAAACCTTCAAACTTACAGATAACGACAAAAAGGAAGTTTTGCCTAGTGGTCAGCAATATATAATTGACAATCGTGTTGGATGGGCAAGAACATATTTAAAAAAAGCCGGATTATTAGAATCAACAAAAAGGTCTTATTTCAAAATAACAAATCTTGGACTTGATGTACTTCAAAAAAATCCATCAGGAATAAATATAAAATTTCTTGAACAGTTCCCTTTATTCATTGAATTCAGAAGCATTAAAAAAGAGAAAGATAACCATGAAGAACAACCTGAAGAATCTGACTCGGCGCAAACACCCCAGGAACTACTAGAATATGGGTACCAAAAAATAAAAAAAGATTTAGCCCAAGAACTTTTAATATCAGTTAAGCAAAGCTCCCCGCAATTTTTTGAAAAATTAGTTGTTGAGCTTTTACTGGCAATGGGCTATGGCGGTTCAAGAAAAGATGCGGGACAGGCTGTCGGTCAAAGTGGCGATGGAGGTATAGACGGAATTATTAAAGAAGATAAATTAGGTCTTGATGTAATTTATTTACAAGCAAAAAGGTGGGAAAATGTTGTTGGCTCCAAAGAAATTAGAAATTTTGTTGGTAGTCTTGTGGGCCAAAAAGCTAACAAGGGTGTTTTTATTACTACGTCCGGATTTACCAAAGACTCTTTGGAATATGTCAAAACTATAACCCACAAAGTCATTCTAATTGACGGTGAAATGTTAACTCAGCTAATGATCGAAAACAATATCGGCGTTTCAAAAATAATCAGCTATGATATAAAAAAAATAGATTCT
>CAYNBD010000064.1:0-5616 GCA_964395755.1 uncultured Gammaproteobacteria bacterium | reverse complement strand
TATCGCCGGACAAGCAAATTTTCCATTGCTTCGGCTGCGGCAAGGGCGGGGATATTTTTTCTTTCGTGATGGAGATGGAAGGCATCAGTTTTGTCGAGGCCCTGCGCCTCCTGGCCCAGAAAGCGGGCGTGCGGCTGCAGCGCCAGAATCCGAAATTGACTTCACAGCGCAACCGGCTGTTGGACATCATGGAAGCGGCCGGCGCTTATTACCATAACATGTTGTTAACGGACGAACGGGCCGGGGCGGTGAGAGCATATTTGCTGGAGCGGGGGCTGGGCGAAGACGCCATCCGGGAATGGCGGCTGGGTTACAGCCCGGATTCCTGGGATGACGCCATTAAAATGTTGGAGCAGAAGGGCTTTTCCGAGAATGAGATATTTTTAGCCGGTTTAAGCATCAGGAAAGAGGGGACCAGCAGATTTTATAACCGTTTCCGGGATCGGATTATGTTTCCGATTACCGACAGCAACGGCGCCGCGGTGGCTTTTTCCGCCCGCGTGTCGCCAGCCAAAGAAAAGGAAGAAAAGCTGGGAAAATATATCAACAGTCCCACGACCATGATTTACGACAAAAGCCGGATTTTATTCGGTTTGGACAGGGCCAAGCTGGCAATTAAAGCCGGTGACCTGGCCATTCTGGTCGAGGGCCAGATGGACGTTATCAGCGCCCACCAAGCCGGCTTTAAAAACGTCATTGCCGCTTCCGGCACGGCCCTGACCGCCGAGCAGGTTAAATTAATCAAGCGCTATACGAACAATATCGCCCTGGCTTTTGACATGGACCAGGCCGGCCAGGCGGCGGCCGAGCGCGGCAGCCGCGAGGCGATGCAGGCGGAAATGAACATCAAGATAATTTTGATGCCGGCCGGCAAGGATCCGGACGAATGCATCCGGGAAAATCCGGAAGCTTGGGCCCGAGCGCTAGAGGCGGCCCGGCCGATGATGGAATATGTTTTTTCTAAAAGTTTGGCCGGCTTGGACCTGGAAACGATCGAGGACCGGCGGCGGGCGGCCGGAAGATTGCTGCCGGTGATCGCCCGGCTGGGCAACGCGCTGGAGCGGGATTTTTGGCTAAAAAAGCTGGGAGAGAAGATTGACGCTTCCGAAAACGTTTTACGCGAAAACCTTTCGGCCCTGACAGCCAGGCTGCGGCAACCGGCGGCGCCGGCCGGACCGGAAGAAAAACCGCTCGCCCGGCGCAGCCGGGCGGAACTGCTTTCCGAGTTGCTTTTGGCCATCATCATTAAATTCCAGGGACTGTTTGCTTACGTGGTTAATAACATTACCGCCGATCATCTGGCTGGAGAAAGCCACCAGTCGTTTTACAGGAATCTGATAGTTTACTATAATAGTATTAACACCGATCAGACCGGCCGGAACAACAACGGCTTCAGTTATGAAGAATTAAAACATTGGCTGCAGAGCGAGGCGCAAGCGGCGGCGGGTGAGCCGGCTGACGGCAGTTTGCTTGCCGACCAGCTTAGATTATTGGATAAGCTGGTGATTTTAGTTGACAGGGATTTTTACGATTTTGACAACGATCAGATAAAAAGTGAAGCCATTAAAATCGTTTTGTCCCTGAAAAGAAATTATCTCTCTAACCGTATGAAAAAGATAGAGAGGTTAATCGCCCAAGCCGAGAAAGCCAGGAACGAAGACGAGGTGAGAAGCTTAATGGAAGAGATGAAAATGCTGGGAGATGAAATTAATGAATTAGGGCAATAACAATTTAATTTTTAATTTTTGAATTTTTAAATAATGATTTAATTTTTAATTTCTAAACAAGCCGTCTAAGACTATAAATTAAAAATAATTATAATATGGCAATCAAAAAGAAATCCCGGGCGACCGGGATTAAAAAAGCCGTTGGCGCCAAAAAGAAAGCGATTGGAAAAGCGCAAAAGAGCAAGGCCAGGGCGGTAAAAAAAGCGATCAGGAAGCCGGTAAAAAAAGCCTTTGCCAAAAAGAAAACGGCTAAACCGGCCGGACGGGGCGGAAAAAAGAGGGCGCGGGTGCAGGCGGGCAGGAAGAAAGCAACGCGCCGGCAGGCGGCGGCCCGGGAAATAATCCATCCGGCCGAGGTTAAGCTTAACGGTTTATTGGCCAAGGGCAAGATGCGCGGTTTTATTACCGAAACCGAACTGCTCTATTTATTTCCGGAAGTGGAGGAATATGTTTTTGACTATGAACTTTTTTTGGGCGATTTATATAAAAACGGCATTCAGATTATTGAGGACACCGGCCAGATTTTGAATTTTGACGACAAAGAGGAAGAAAGCCAGTCCGGCGGGAAAGGCGGCCGGAGTAAAAAATCAATGATCGACACCCAGAACGTTGACTTGTCTAAGCTGAATTCCGATTCCATCCAGATGTATTTGAAGGAAATCGGCCGGGTGCCCCTGTTGTCGTCGGCGGAAGAGATCGAACTGGCCAAAAGGAAAGAAAAAGGCGACCGGGCGGCCGAGCGCCGGCTGATTGAAGCCAATCTGCGCTTAGTGGTATCCATCGCCAAGAAATTCGCCGGGGCCAAGGGCTTGAGCCTCCTGGATTTGATTCAGGAAGGCAATATCGGCCTGTTCCGGGCGGTGGAGAAATTTGAATACCGCAAGGGCTATAAATTTTCCACCTACGCCACCTGGTGGATCAGGCAGGCCATCACCCGCGCTCTGGCCGACCAGTCCCGCACCATCCGCATTCCGGTTCATATGGTGGAAACCATCAATAAGTTTACCCAGATTGAACGGCAGTTAATCCAGGACCTGGGCCGCGAGCCCCTGCCGGAGGAAATCGCCGCCGAAATGGGGGAGGACATTAACAAGGTCAGGCATATCATTAAAATATCCCAGGATACCATTTCCCTGGAAACGACTGTGGGCGAGAACGAGGAGGATTCTACCCTGGAAGATTTTATTGAAGACGTTAAAAACGTTACCCCGGACCGGTCCGCCGCCCTCCAGCTCTTAAAAGATTACGTTAAGGAAGTGGTGGCCACTTTGTCCGCGCGCGAGCAGAAAATCCTGGAAATGCGCTTCGGCCTGACCGATGGCGTGGCCCATACCCTGGAAGAAGTCGGCCAGGAGTTTGAGGTTACCCGCGAACGCATCCGCCAGATTGAAGCCAAGGCCTTAGAAAGGATAAGGAAGCACGAGGGGCTGAAGAAATTAAGGGACTATTAGAATAATTTTCAATTATTAAATTTTCAATTTTCAAACAATGATTTAATTCTACAATGAATTAATGTATGATATACGATCTAGAGAAACGCACCAAAAAATTCGGTTTAGATATTATTGATTTGATGATGAAAATTGAAAATTAAATAATTAAAAAAGTCCTCATTAGGTTATGAGAACTTTATTTTTTGAGGGCGCTGATTTTGATTTTTCGCAGAAGAGATATTCTTTTTTGGGCTATTTCGTAAAAGGGGCTGGGCCAGAGTATTTTTGCCAAATAAAGCGCTTGGGGCATAATTTCATTCAGGCTATCGGGGTGTTCTTGGCTAAATTTTAGAAACCACCTTAAACGTCGGGCTTGGTCTTCCATTATCAGCCTTTCTTTTAAAAGCAATTGCCGGCGCGCGGTAGCGGCTTCCACTATCCCCAGTCTATGTTCGTCCGGACCCTGGGCGCTACAGATATGATTTTGCATCCTGATAGCGGTATGGATGTCTCTGACGTGGCGGGGAACGAGGAGAAATACATCTTGGTTTCTTAAACGATAGTCAATACTTAACCAGCCTTGCGTAAGATATTTTATGCCGTATTTTGCCAGAATTGCCAAGCGGTTTAGTTCCTCTTTTTTAAGGTTGGTTTTGCTGATCGGCCTTAGATTTGTTGGCGCTTTGATCGGTTTCTTTTTTTTATTTTCGGCAAAGATTGCCCTTACCTGGCCAAAGACGAAATCAGGGATCCTCAACCCTCTTCTTAGGATTTCCTTTTCTTTAAAAAAGATAGCTCGTCGGCCTTCCCAGGTGGTTTCCACTAAGATGGCAAAACCATTTTTCCGGATTACATCGGTTATATAGTTGTTTTCCATTGCCCCTCCTTTCCGTAAAAATTCAGTATTTCGGCAATATCATCCAATCTTATTTAAAGAACATTTTATCTTAATTTTAAATAATAGCAATAAAACGGATTATAGTCAAAGGTTGACTAAAATTAACAAATAATTTATTATATGATTACTGCCGTTAAGGGCATTTTTGTTTTATGTTATCCCGCTAAAGCGGGACCCGCAACCGCGAATTGCGGGACATGCGAATAATCTAAATTGAAAATTATTTATCCTTTGTTAAAGCTCCGCATCTTGTCATCCGTAGTTTTTTTACCCGCCGTAGCTTTAGCAGAGGAGGGAGCGAAGGATGATCCGGGGTAGCGCAGCGGTAGCGCAGTTGACTGTTAATCAATTGGTCGCGGGTTCGAATCCCGCCCCCGGAGCCAACCTAGTACGCGTTTCAAGAGACCGATATGCGTCTAAAATTAGCCGAATAGATTTTTTAGTCCGACTTTTTAAATGCAACCCTTAAATCGGGTTCGAACTAAGTAAGTATTGGGTTACAAAAAAGCATCTCAAATAAGGTGTTTTTTTGTTTGATTACCATTTTATTTCGTTGATTAAATTATCATAAAATGCCAATTTATGTTAAAATAGAATAAATAATATATACAAAATTATGAAGATTGATTCCCACGTACATATTTCAATATTTGAAGATAATGCTAAGAATTTAGAAATGGCTTTCAAGGCGCTTCTTAAAAACATGGATAATAATGAAGTGGATTTTGCAATTATAATCCCAGACAACATTGAAAATTCTCCACAAGTTGCTGATTTAGAAACGGCCAGAAAATTAATTGAGGGCCATGATAAATTTTTCCTTTTAGGCAGCCCGCAAATCATACAAAGAGGAGCCAGCGAAATCGCCAAATACGAAGAGTTGATAAAAAATAAAACAATTAAGGGAGTCAAGCTTTACCCTGGACATGATCCGTATTATCCAACTGACCAAAGATGTTTAGCTTATTATGAACTATGTACCAAACTGGATGCGCCAATATTGTTTCATACTGGCGAGAATTCGGGCGACAGTGAATGTTCAAAATGGAATGATCCGAAATATATTGCGGAGATCGCAAAAAAATATCCCGGGTTAAAAATAATTATTGCCCACTATTACTGGCCTAAGATGGATTACTGTTATGAGATTACTAAAAATATTAAGAACATTTATTTTGATATGGCCGCTATGGCTGATGATGAAGTGATTAAAATGAGCGGGGGAATAGAAAAAGTCAAAGATATTTTAAAAAAGACTATTAACGATAACCATAACAAAGTCATTTTTGGCACTGATTGGCCTATGTGCAAAATAGAAAACCATCTAAAGTTGATAAGATCAATGAATTTGGGCAAAGAGATAGAAGAAAAAATATTTTATAAAAATGCCATTCAGCTATATAGTTTGCCTATATAATAAGAAAATATTGTAAGATATTATGAAATCACAAATTTATAATCAACCAAAATATTATGAAATTGCCTTCAGTTTTATTGATGCCAAAAAACAAGTAAAACTATTTGAGAAATTTATAAAAAAATATAGCAAAATTCAAGT
>CAYNBD010000063.1:0-5677 GCA_964395755.1 uncultured Gammaproteobacteria bacterium | reverse complement strand
GCGGGACAGGCTCCGCGCTCTAATTTTGATTATATTGTGGGCGACACTGGACTTGCCCGGCACCACGTAGGGTGCCGGGCACCATGCACCCAACGTGGTGCATGGTGAACCTCTGACCTCTACGATGTCAATCCCACCCCTCGCGAAGCGGGACAGGCTCCGCGCTCTAATTTTGATTATATTGTGGGCGACACTGGACTTGAACCAGTGACCTCTACGATGTCAACGTAGCGCTCTAACCAGCTGAGCTAGCCGCCCCAAACAATATTTTGTGCGCCCAGATGGATTTGAACCATCGACCCCCGGCTTATAAGGCCGGTGCTCTGACCGCTGAGCTATGGGCGCTTCCTTATATATGGGTAATAAAAAAGAGAGATTTTTCTCTTTCTTTAAAATACCATTTTATTATTTGCCTGGCAAGTCGTGCGGGAGATTTAAATTGGCAGTTTATTTAGCTTATTTTTTATTAATTCAATTATTTCTTTTTCCGCTGCTTTAATCTCTTTTTTGATTACGGCCTGGGCTAGTCGCCGGTCGCCGACCGGGTTGTATTCCTTAATTAAATCAGCCGAGTTGATATTTTTGGTTGAGAACACCATCAGGCTGGTTGTCGGCTCGGGGACAGCTTCGCTGTTATTGGCGGCCATGCTATTTTCATAAATTATCACTATAATTTTAGCCTGGGGAATATTAACGATTAATTCGTCAATGACGTCATTTAAGTCTTCCGCCCGGGAGTCGGTTTTAATAAAATCGGTTTGCGTCAGGGTTGACCAGACCAGTTTGTTTTCCAGGGTGCCGGCCAGTCGGGCCAAGACTCTGCCCCAGAGTTTTAAGACATTAAGACTGCGGGAGCGATAAAGCCGGTTGATGATTTCTTCCCGGCGGGCGCCCATGGCAATCAGTTGAGAAGTAATTAAAAGAGTATGAGGAGTGATGTTGGGAGTTTTAAAACTTTTGGTCTTAGCGATGACTCCGGCTAGAAGACAGGTGGCAATGTCTTCGTCAATCAGTTCCCGGGAGTAGCCTTCAAACAGGGAGAAGAGAATTTCCGCGGTGGCCACGGCCGTTAATTCAATTAGATTAATCTGGCCGAATTCCTCGTTATCGGAATGATGATCAATATTGATAATCGGGGTTTTATAGAAAAATTCGGTGTCGTTGTCGTAAATTTTTCCCAGCGCTTCCAGGTCAGCCGTGTCCAGGGTAATAATCAGGTCGTATTTAAAGCCGCTGGAAGAAGAGCTAATATCTTCATCGGTAAAAAAGCCCGCGCGGGGCGAGACGATAAAATTCAGGGTATCGGCTTCCAGCTTATATTTTATCTGGCTGACTTTGGCATTAGCGATGTTTAGGGAAATGATGAATTTACGCAGATTGTCAACGCTGTTTTTTATCTCGTGCCAGCCCGGCAGAAACGAAAATAAATTCGGGGCAGTTCTTGAGATTGAATTTTCCCCTTGCGGTTTTTCCGCCGCGATGTCAACGTTTTTATCCAGTTTTTTTAGAAACCAGAACAAAGCCAAAGAACTGGCGACCGCGTCGCCGTCCCAATTGCGCCCGAAAGCGACGAGGATATTTTTAGCTTTTTTGATTTGCTCAAAAATTTGTTGGTTTTGGGTTAGCATTATATTAGTAAACAGAAAACAGACGACCGTCCGCTTCGTTTCCCCACCACGCTTTGCCTGGCGGGGCGTGGCGGGGGAGCGAGGCCGAGGATGACAGAATCTAAATTTGTTGTTGCCTATCCTCAATTGCCGCTGGTTTCCGCTTCAAGTATAGTTTTTTAATATATCTTATGTTTCACCAGGTGTCAAGAGCAGTTTAATTTTTAAGGATTTTCTTGCCAAGTTAAGCTAATTTTGGTATTGTATAAATACACGAATAATACACGAAAAGAACGAAAAAACACGAAAAAAAGAAAGATTTTTTCGTTATTTCCGTTTAAATTCGTTTTTTTCGTGTTTATATTAAATTATTATGAATAAGAATATACCCAAGGCCTACGAGCCGATTAAATATGAAGACAAAATATATAAGAAGTGGGAAAATTCAGGCTATTTTAATCCTGATAACACCCCCCCCAGCCCTCCCCTGGCAGGGGGGGGAATTTCAGCTAAGCGCAAATCGTATTCAATCGTGATGCCGCCTCCTAACCGGACCGGAACTTTGCACATCGGGCATGCGGTAATGTTGGCCCTGGAGGATATTTTAATTCGTTATCATCGGCTGCGGGGCGAGCGGACGCTTTGGGTGCCGGGGACCGATCATGCCGCTATTGCCACCCAGACCAAAGTGGAGAAAATATTAAAAACCGAAGGTACTGACCGGCATAAACTTGGCCGGGAGAAGTTTTTAGAGCGGGTCAGGGCATTCGCCCAGGAGTCGCACGACACAATCGTGGATCAGGTAAAAAAAATGGGCTCTTCCTGCGACTGGTCGCGGGAGGCCTATACTTTGGACGAAGTCAGAAATAAGGCCGTTAATTCTGTTTTTAAAATGATGTATGACGACGGCTTGATTTATCGGGGCGAGCGGATTGTTAATTGGTGTCCGCGCTGCCATTCCACCCTGGCCGATGATGAAGTTGAATATAAAGCACAAGAATCAAAGTTGTATTATTTTAAGTATGATAAAAATTTTCCCATTACTATCGCCACCACCAGGCCGGAAACGAAGTTGGGCGATACGGCTGTGGCGGTTAATCCCAGGGACGCAAGATATAAAAAATATATTGGCCAAACATATGAAGTGGATTTTGTCGGCGTGCCCTTAAAATTGAAAATTATTGCTAATCGGCAGGTTGATAGAAATTTTGGCACCGGCGCCCTGGGGGTCACCCCGGCTCATTCAGTTGCTGACTGGCAGATGGCGGAAGAGAATGGACTGGAGATTGTTAAAGTCATTGATGAAAATGGAAATATTTATGATGGTTTCGGCAAGTATGCGGGCAAAAACGTTTTAGCGGCCAGAGAAACGATTGTTAAAGAATTAAAGAAACAAGGATTACTACAAAAAGAAGAGGATATTAATAATAGTTTATCTCTGTGCTATCGCTGCGGCACTCCGATAGAACCTTTGCCGAGCCGGCAATTTTTTATCAATGTCAATAAAAAAATACCTAAATATAAAAAATCTATTAAAGAATTGTCAATTGCAGCTGTTCGGAAAGGTGTTTTTGGTCGAAAAAAAATAAGAATTATACCGGAAAGGTTTGAGAAAAATTATTTTCATTGGCTGAATAATTTGCGCGATTGGTGTATTTCGCGCCAGATTTGGTTCGGGCACCAGGTGCCGGTTTGGCATCGGACGCGGACTTACGCGGACTTACGCGGACTCATGCGGACTCATGCGGACTCATGCGGACCAACAAAGGTTTTAATTACATATTTTGTTCATGGGACGACGACTGATAATGAAAAAAATCTGGCTTCGGGGCATTTTGATGTTGGCTTGTCCAAGCTGGGAATTCGGCAGGCAAAAGATTTGGCTAAAGCCGTTAAGAAAGAGAAGTTTGCGGTTGTGTTTTGTTCTGATTTAAAAAGGGCGGTTAAAACAGCCGAGTTAGCTTTCGGGGATAAGGGCGTGAAGATTGTTAAGGATAAAAGATTGCGAGAATGCGATTACGGCAAGACGACCCATACGGATTCAAAAAAATTGGAAAATAAAAAGAGGATTGATAAATCCTATCCGAAGGGAGAGAGCTACCGGGAAGTTGAAAATAGAGTTAAGAATTTTTTGCATGAGGTGGCCCAAAAATATAAAGGTAAAAAAATCGCTATCGTTGCCCACCAGGGGCCCCAGCTGGCCTTAGATGTTCTATTAAAAGGTAAAACCTGGGAACAAGCGTTTAACGAAGATTGGCGCAAGACAAAAGCGTATCAGCCGGGCTGGGAGTATGAATTAAAAACAGATTTTACCGGAGAAACTAATTTTGTTTTTTTGCATGGATTTAAGCGAACGGACAAAGTGATTGACCCCTTAAGTTGGTTAAATCAACAAGTATTTACAAAAAGTAATTTTTGTGAAAATTTACCAAATGCCCACAGACCCAATCGTAAAGAACAAGCTGAGTTTGTTTTAAAAAATGCCCAAATTAACGAAAATACAGTTATCGTTACTCATTCTTTGGGCGGGATTTTAGCTCTGAAAATAATTGAAGAAAACAATATAAAAATCAAAAAAATTGTCATGGTTGCCCCGGGGTACAATCCAAGAACAGCAGAGTTAAGGGATTATAGAGGCGATGATTTTGATTTTAATAAAATAAATAAATTAATTGGAGAGGTGGTAATTTTTCAAGATTTAAATGACCTTGTTGACAGGCAGGAAGACAACAAATTTTATGCTAAAAAAATGAAAAATGCCAGATTAATCGCTATGGAAGCCCCGGTTTCACATTTTAATTGTGATGAATGCCCGGAGATACTGGCTGAATTGGAAAACGAACTGCCCAAGGATGATATTTATGTCGGAATAGAGCCGCCGGAAGAAAACACTAATTTTGTTTTTTTGCATGGTTATGGGAGTTCGTCTGATTCTGATTTTTGGCCTTGGTTGAGAGAAAAAATGCCAGGGCAAAAAATATTTTCACCAACTTTGCATCAGCCGTATAAACCGAATTTAAGAAAACAAATGGATTTTGTTTTGTCTAAAGGTGATATTAATAAAGATACCGTAATTGTTGGGCATTCATTAGGAGGCATATTAGTTTTGAAGATGATAGCGGAAAAAAATTTAAAGATTAAAAAATTGGTTTTAATTGCACCGCTTTTGCAGGCCAAGAAATTCGTTGACGGGAAGAAAAGGCCGGTTTTGGAAAAATATTGCGACTGGCGCTTTGATTTTAAAAAAATAAAAAAATTAGTAGAGGAGATAACGGTTTTTTGTGATATAAACGATGATTTTATACCCCCGAAAGATACTAAGCGCATCGCTAAGGAGTTAGAAGCAAAGCTGATAGAGATAAAAGCGCCACAGCCCCACTTTGGCTGCGATGAATGCCCGGAAATACTGGCTGAATTGGAAAACGAACTGCCCAAGGATGATATTTATGTTGGAGTTGAAGCGCCGACGGAAGATTATAAGCAGGCGGTTTTATTGCATGCCTGGGGGTCTGGTCCAGAGGAAGCTTTCTTTCCTTGGTTAAAAAAAGAGTTTGAAAATAGGGGGATTAAGGTTATCGCTCCTAAATTTCCTAATCCTGATAATCCGGATTTTGATGCTTGGTATAAGGTTCTGGCTAAAATCAAAACTGACGAAAAGACTCTGGTGGTGGGACGCTCTTTGGGCGCGACCCTGGCTTTGGCCGCGGCCGGCCGGGGTAAAAAGTTCGGCCGCTTAATAGCGGTTTGCACCCCGCTTGAAAATAAAGCCATTCCGGAGTTTTTCCGGCGGATGGGCGAAATTGATTTTAAAAAAGTAAAAGGCAATATAAATAATTTTGCCGTCCTGCACTCCACTAACGATCCTTACGTACCGTGGAAAGCTTCGGAAAAATTAGCGCGCGCGCTGGGTGTGCCCCTGATAGAAGTTGAAAAGGCCGATCATTTTCCGGGCGAGAGATATGAGGAGATATTGGCGGCCTGTAATTTATGGACCCGGGACGAGGATACCCTTGATACCTGGTTTTCTTCCGGGCTCTGGACTTTTTCCACTCTGGCTGACAAGCCGGAGC
>CAYNBD010000062.1:0-6086 GCA_964395755.1 uncultured Gammaproteobacteria bacterium | reverse complement strand
TACCTTCGCCCTGCCGTTTATGGCGGAGCACATTATTGGTTATTGATTATTTTGATTTGTTTGATTATTGTATCTTGATTATTGATTATTACTCCAAATAATCTTCCGGATCAACCGGCAAACCGTTAAGCTGAATTTCAAAATGCAGATGCGCACCGGTGGTATAGGGGCCGGAGCCCGGCTCGCCCGGTTCACCGCCGCTTAAACCAATTACTTCCCCCTGCTCCACCGTCTGGCCGGGCAGGACGTTCACGGCGGACAAATGGCCGTAAACGCTAATGAAATTATTGTTATGTTTAATGGCGATGTAATAATAATCACTGCCGCCGTCCACCATGCTGACCACGGTACCGCCGGCCGCCGCCTTAACCGGCGTGCCCACCGGCACGGCAATGTCTATGCCCGTATGTTCAAAGCTGTCGGCAAAAGGATAATCAGGATCATGAAAACCGTAAGTGATTTCACCCGCCACCGGCATAATGAAACCAACTTCTATAATCGGATTATCATCAATGTCATCGTCAGGGCTGGGCGGGGCATAATCATAGCCGCTGCTCACCGTTACTTTGACGGTCTGGTCGTAAATTACGGTTTTAATTTTTGATATTTTTCCCTGGACTTCCAGCTGGCCGAAATAAACCTGGAAAGTTTCCAGCGGCACGTTAGCGGCGGCGTCAACATAAACGTTAAAAATAATTTCTTCATTCGGCTCAATATTATATCCGCCTAACTTAAGTTTATTGGCACCGGCCACCGGCTTGGAGATTTTACTGCCGACTTTCTTGCCGGTCGCATAATCAACAACTCTTAAATTACCGTAGCCGCGGCTGGCGGAAAAGCCGTCGGTCGTGGTATAAATATTCAAATAATTCAATTTCAGGGTTTCGTCCCCGTTGTTTTTAATTTTAAAGCCGGCCACGACGTTGTCGTCTGCGCCAATAGCCACGTTTCCGCCGGCCACGGCCGTTACCGCCGCCTTGATTTCGCCTAAAGTAACTTCCGGGCTGGCGACATCCAGGCCGTAAACGTCGGTTTCGATGCCGGAATCATAACCCCAGGCGGCCAAATCACTGATCACCAATCTAACCGTTGAAGTCTGGGCGCCGCTGCTGATATCGGCATAAACTTTTATCTCCACGCTTTTACTGCCGGCCAGCTTATAACTAAAGCCGGAAAAAGTGTAGCTGCTGCCGTACGGCTTGGCAATGGTTTGTCCGACTTGCTTGGCGCCGATATATAATTTCAGGTTGCTAAAACCGTTATCATAAGTTATGGAGCCGGAACCATCCGCCTGGACAATGGTAATGGAATTAATCCTGATGTTTTCCCCGGCCGAGGATTCGGCGATAAAGCTGGCGATTTTGGCTTTCTTTTCCCCTTTGCCGTAAAATAAATCCTGGTCCTCGCTGTTGGCGTAAACGTAAAGCTTGGAAAGATTAACGTTTAAAATTTTCCCCTGGACATTGACTTCGTCAGAGTAATACTCGCTGTTTTCCGCCCGATAAATTATGTTATTGACAACCAGCCGGTAGCTGTCGCCGTTAGCCGCCGCCGCCGGCAGCTGGGTCACAAAGGCCAAATCAAATTCGTCCTGGGCTTTTAATTTCAATTCACCCAAGCCGATGACCGCCGTGCCGCTATTCAAAGTTCCGCCGTCCAAATAATTAAGCACTTCGCCCGTCTGATAATTAATCAGATAAAGGGTGCTGTCCAGACCGGGCGCGTCCGCGCTGCGCCAGAGGCTGACTTCCATGTCTTCCAGAGTCACCGGCCGGTTATCGCTCCTGATCTCAAACAAGCCAATAAGACTGCCTGACTCTTCCTTAAAAACCTTGTTGTTGCTTTTTAAGTCTTTGGCAATCACTCCCAGAAATTCCCGACTGATAGTCAGACTTTCCTCGCGGTTAACAATGTCCGTTAACAGGCCAAAGCTATAATCTTCACCCCGGGCTTTAATGGTTTTAACGTCCAGGTCAATGGTTTTGTCCTCGCCGCCGACAATGTCGCCGTAAACTTCAAAATACTGATAATCCTTTTTCTTAATTTGATAATCATCCAAACTGAAAGTTATCTCATTGTCATAAAGATCGCTGGTCTGGGCGATAACGTTGCCGTTGCCGTCTTTAAGTTTAAAATTATTGATTTCAAAATCCCTGACCGTCCCGTTGTTGGTAAAAATGATCTTCGTAATAAGAGCGTCTTCATGGCCGGTAATTTCACTGACTTTGTATTTTCCCAAAAGCCGTTCGGTATTGCCGATCACCGCTTCCTGGCCGATCGCGGCCAGACTTTCTTCCTCGGTTTTAATCCGGCCTAAATAGCCGCTGCCGTCAACCAACTTCAAGGCCGGAGACTGCAGGGGAAAAACCCCGCTTACCGCCGCCTCGGTATTGATTTGGCTGACATTGTCCAGATAAAGGTAAAAAAGACTGTTGACCACGTCAACCTGGCCGGATAAATTAACAAAAATTTCAATGTTTTTTTCCGCCCCGGCCGCCAGGACCAGGGGCCGGCTGGCTAAATTAAAATAAGCCTGCTGATTGTTAATCGTGGCTTTGAATTCATAAGTCTGATCATTACGGTCGCGCAAATACAATTTTTCAATGGCGGCGGTATTAAAAACCCCGCCGATCTTGAAAGTCAGACCGATAATTTTTACCAGGCCGCCGTTAGCTTTAAGATTAAAAGTGGCCATTAAGTTATCTTCGGTACCCAGAGGAATATAATTGCCCTGACCGCTTTGCTTCACACTCACTTCCAGCTGGGGGCCGCTGCCGCCGCCGGCTTTCACCGCGCTTAAAGCGTCAATGTTGTCCACCGACCGGTACTGGGCCAAATCCTGGGCGTTAATAATCGCGATCTCGTCCCAGCCAAAGCCGAAATCAATGAACTCCTGCTCGCTCTGCACCCAGTATTTCTGCCCGTCGGCAATATAATAAACCCGCGGGTCATCATTGGTTTTTACCAGTCTGATCTCCGGCCACTGGGCCAGTTCTTCCGCGCTCACGGTTTTAACCTCGCTCCAGCGATTGTTATAAGACAAAAAAGCCGCTTCATTGACGTAAGCTTTTTTTCTGCCCAGCTTATAATCCAAATAGTAAACTGCCGGGCTGTCCGCGGTTTTGACCTGTTTAACGCCCGTATCCAAACCAAAAGCGGCCTTAACCGGCTGGGTCGCGCCCATTAGGAAAAAAGCCGCTATCACCAGTAAAATACCAAAAATAATCGCTTTTCTATAATTTTTATTCATAAATTCTGCTTAATTTTAGCTAATTTTTATTCAAACCATTTTCCACTTTTAGAATACAAAATCATAGCACATTTTTTTATCTTTGTCAAATGCTCGCGCCACGGGTTCAACAAGTAAGCGCAACGCCTTTGCGCCTTGTTACGTAGCAAGCTACGTAACAAGTTAATTTTATTTTATATAACAAAAAATCACCTGGCAAGGGTGATTTTGTTTAGAATATTGAATTCAAAATAACTTTTCCGACAAATCTTCCCAATGAGGATTCAGATTATTGATTAAATCACATTTTTTCTGTCTCCGCCATTTTTTAATTTCCTTTTCTCTTTCTAAGGCATTATAAACATATTCACACTGCTCATAATAAACCAGCTTATTACAGGAATATTTTTTGCTGAATCCCTCTGTCTCGCCCCTTTTATGTTCGGTAACCCGCCTCAACAGACTATTGGTTACGCCGACATATAAAGTTCCGCTGGGGCTGGCCATAATGTAAATGTAAAAATTATATTTTCTTTTTGCCATTTTTTTATTTTATCACTCCGTCTTTTTTATCATTCCGACCACTTATTTTGTCATTCCGATCCCGTCGCTCGCGAGCGACAGGAGAGGAATCCCTTAAACGCGGATAAGCCGACGTCCGTTTCATTCCCCCAATCCGTCCTTTTGCCATTCTTTCTTTTTGTCATTCCAATCCTGTCTGTTTTGTCATTCCGAAGCGCAGCGAGGAATCCCTTCACCGTGAAGAAGCCAGCATCCGTGCCATTCCTCCCACCCGCCTTTTTTTATCATTCCGACCCCAAGCGAACGCAGTGAGCGCCGGGGGAGGAGGAATCCCTTAAACATGAATAGCCGGCGTCCGTTTCATTCCCCATCTTTAAGGGATTTCTCTCTCCGCTTCGCTCCGTTCGAAATGACGAAAAACAACGCTTCATCAATAAATCCTTATAATAGAAACGTAACCGAAAGATAGATAATTAGATAATTACCCAAACCCGTGCCAATTTACCGCAGTTTTTTTCTAATTTTTCTATATCTTTATCTCCTGGCAAAACTCCAAGACCATTAAGTTGTGATTTACTAAGTTGTATTACTCTATCACTACGCAATACTACAACTACTCTAGCGTTTTCATAAGCAATACACAAATTAGCGGTCTGAATATCACTACCCTCTCCCGATGGTATACCAATCTTACTTAAATCTTCCATACTTAAATTATATTTATTAGGAAAAATAGACATACCGACCGGTCTACCGCCCCCCAAAATTCGTGGAATTGCAGGAAATAATAATAAGCTAAATAAAAATATCAATATTATCAATATTACTGACAAAACAAATCTCCTTGGGTAATAATAAATTTTTTCGCTTAATAATATTTTTTTCTTTTTTAGCAATTTACAAATCAATAATGCTAACAAATCTAATATTTTTAATAATATCCATAAAAAAAATGTGAAAAAAAATCCTGTATAAATAAATCTGCTCTGTATTATATCTATCTCGTCAAATTTCAAACCAAATAAAAAAATATTCCAAATTAAAAACCTACAATATATAATAACAATAGAGCTATGGGTACTATAGGCACATAAATCGATAAATTATCTATTAAATTTTTATCTTCTTTTACCATATTATTATTGATTATCGTTGTTAATCTTTCCTTTCATACTAGGCACAATCCACTACTTAACATAATCCATACCACTAATCTACCATCATTCCCCCGTCAAGGCAAGCATCTTAATTGACTAATGAAAAATTAATTACAGTAGGGAGAAATAATTATTTCTCCCTACTGTAATTAATTCCAAAACCAAAAAGACGCGCCGTGGCGCGCCTCTACGTTATTGTGCTATTGCCGAAGCCTTATTATTTTTATGAAAATAAAATATCTTTTAATAGTAAATGGTTACGGGTTACGGGTTACGGGTTACGGGTTACGGGTTACGGGTTACAGGTTACGGGATAAGTCCCGCAATAATCATCAATATCCCAAATCCCAAAACAAACCAGGCAAAATTGATTTTCCTGGCAATCCGCAACAGCAGGCCAATAGTTAAGAAGCCAAACACAAAAGCGGTTGCCAAACTCAACAAAGAATTCAGGTCCAGAGCGAATTTATCCAAATTTAAAATAACGTTGCCGCCTAGGACAATCGGCAGACTCAAAAGAAAACTTAATTTCAAAGCCACGGCCTCGTCAAATTTCTTGAGCAGCAGGGCCGAAATAGTCAGGCCGGAACGGGACAGGCCCGGCAAAGCCGCCAGTCCCTGCATCAGGCCCAGAAACACACTGTCGCTGTTTTTTAAATCCCCTGCCTGCCGGGTGCCGGTCGCCCGCGCCCGGAATTGCAAAGCGGCGGTCAAGAGCAGTAAAATGCCGATACCCAGGGTAACAATACCGGTAATTCGCCCGAGCCAGTCCCCGGCTTGATCCGCGGCTAACAACAGGCTAAAACCCAAAAGGCCGCTGATCATAGTGGCGATAATTAAAAATACCAGGGTTTTTTGCTGGGACACATCCGCGGCTTTGAAATTAAAAAAAGCTCCGAAGAGCTTACCGACGTCTTTGCGAAAATAAACCAGGGCCGCCAAAAAAGTGCCGCCATGCAGCCACAGGGCCTGGCCGGCAATTTCTCTGATACTTTCACCGCTATAAAAAAAATTGGTCTTGACCAAAAAAATCAAACCCTCGCTGCTCACGGGCAGCCACTCGGCTATGCCCTGGATTGTGCCCAAAACCAGAGATTCTAACATAAAAATAAATAATCAAAAAACAAGAAACAATAACCAAACAAATTCAAATATTCAATAACCAATAATCAAACGTT
>CAYNBD010000061.1:0-6287 GCA_964395755.1 uncultured Gammaproteobacteria bacterium | reverse complement strand
ACAAGGGTAGTGCTAAAATTAGAGCCGGCCATGGCGCCTTATAAAATCGCGGTTTTTCCTTTGCTTAAAAATAAACCGGCCCTGGTAAAAAAAGCCCAAGAGATTTATGATAAATTAAAATTCGTCTACCGCTGCGAGTTTGACGACAACGGCAATATCGGCAAGCGCTATCGCCGGCAGGACGAAATCGGCACGCCTTATTGTTTAACCATTGATTTTGATACTCTGGAAAAAGACGACGTAACCGTGCGCGACCGCGACAGCATGAAGCAGAAGCGGGTGAAAATTAAGGACTTGGAAAAATATTTTGGGGAGAGACTAAAATAAGAATGGATGTTTGTTATTTTTTATAATAGAATAAATTTTGTACATTTTGACAAACCCATTTAAGAAAAGGAGAATAGAAAAATGGAATCCCAAGCGAATTTAGCGGTTGAAAGTAATCCTTTTTTGAGGGAGTTGGAAGAAATAAAAAACAGAAGGATGCCGACGCCTTTTGGAAAAATTTCGGACAAGCAGCGCGATGATTTTTTAAGGAACAGGGAAGAAGAGAGGCAAGCTTTGTTAGTTTTATTTTCCAGGGCAAAGACAAAGGACAAGTCTGTGTCAGAACATATTTTTTTCTACATCCAACTGGTAATGCAATGTTGTACAGGAGAAGATTTGGAAGTATGGCGCGATTCTGGCAACCCAGAGATTCGTGTGTACGCGGAGCGCCTGATAGCAGAGGAAGGGAAAGTATTTCGCGAGGCAAAATCAGTTGACGCAGGCAAATCATTTTTAGAGAGATTGGAAGAAATAAAGCATAGGACAATGCCCATTAGCCTGGATAAGGCTGAGGAGGGTGAATATCGTGAAGATTTCTTAAGGGAAGAGAGGAATGATTTACTTTATTTATTAAATGAAGCAAAGAGGGCGAATGATCCCGCTGCTGTAGAAGCAATTTTTGTTTACATTCAAGAGGTAATGAGAAAATGCGACGGAAATGGTTTGCGCATATGGTATCATTCTAAGAACGTTCCCTCTGAAGTTTGCGAATACGCAGAGCAATTACTTCAGGCAATGGGTCAAGGAACATCTTACGACAGAACCAAATGGTAGGCCTGAGGCAGGTTATAGTTTTCCAAATTCTCTGGTCCGTGGGTTATGCGTTAATCCACGGGCTTTTTTTATGTTATAATTAAAATATGCCCAAGAAACTTTATAAAATTTTACTGATCATCGGGATAACGTTAGCTTTATTGGTTATTCCGTTTTTTGCCTTAAGCTATAATCCCCCGCGGGAACTGGAAGTTGATTTTTTGGATATCGGGCAGGGAGATGCGATTTTAATTAAAGCCCCGGCCGGGCAGAATATCCTGATTGACGGCGGGCCGGACAATACGGTGGTTGCGGGTTTGAGTGAGAATTTGCCTTTCTGGGACCGGCAGATCGATTTAATGGTTTTGACTCATCCGCACGACGATCACGTTACCGGCTTGATTGACGTTCTTAAAAGATACCGGGTGAAAAAAATTTTATACACGGGTGTAATTCACGACTCGCCTAATTTTTTGGAATGGCTGGAACTGGTGCGGGAGAAAAAAATTCCGGTAGTGATTATTGACCGGCCCCAGACAGTAACCCTGGGCGAGGCTTCCGCTTATTTGGATATTTTATATCCGCGGACAAGCCTTCTGGGCCGGACGGTCAGTAATCTGAACAACAGTTCAATCGTCATCAAGCTGGTTTACGGCCAGACCGATTTTTTACTGACGGGGGATGCCGAAGTGGAAGTGGAGCAGGAACTGCTGACCGGTTTGTCGGATGACGCGGGGATACAAGATGCAGGTACACAAAATTTTGTGTCCCCGCCAGATTTGCGGGCAGAAGTATTAAAAGTCGGGCATCACGGCTCGGACACTTCATCAAGCGAGGAGTTTTTGCAGGCGGTTAGGCCGCAAATAGCCGTAATTCAGGTGGGGGTCAATAATGATTTCGGCCATCCCAGCCGGCGGGTAATTAAACGCCTGGAACGTATCGGGGTAAAAATATTTCGAAACGACCTGGACGGAACCGTCAGACTGTTCAGTAACGGCCGGGAGATTTATTGACATTTTGACTTAATGTATTAAGATATAGACGGACATGATAAATTAAGAAGTAAGAATTAAGAAGTAAGAAGTGGGTGGAATTGCAGTCATAGCGAAAAGTTATAAAGTTATAAAGTAGAAAGTTAGTTATTATGCGTTTTACGTTACGTATTTTATTTATTCAAAAATTATAAAATTCAAAATTGATTAAAAATTAAAAATTAATTGTATTATTTTTATGAAAGAATTTGAAAAAGATTTTCCTTTGTCATTGGTTAAAACTAAGGTTTCCGGTCTGGCCGCAACATTCAATCTGTCCGACCCGGAAGAAAGAAAAAAGTATTTTCTGGCCAAAGCCGGAAAAGAGATTAAAAAATTAAAAGAGTATTTTGCTAAAAATACCTTTATCGCTTATTGGCTGGGAAAAAAGAATTCGGGCAAAGGCACTTATTCCAAGTTAATAATGGAGGTTTTTGGTGAAGATAAAATCGGCCATATTTCCGTAGGGGATGTGGTGCGGAGCGTGCATGCAGACATGGCTGACAAAATCAAAAAGCATGCACTTTTGGATTATATGAAAGAGCATTACAGCGGCTATATTTCCATTGAAGCGGCCGTGGAGGCACTTCTTAATCGCAATACCAAGACTTTGCTGCCGACTGAATTTATCCTGGCCCTGGTCAAGCGGGAGATAGACAAGATGCCAAAGAAGATTTTATTCATTGACGGTTTTCCCCGCGAGTTGGATCAGGTTTCCTACTCTTTGTATTTCCGCAACCTGATTGATTACCGCCAGGATCCGGATATTTTTATCGCCATTGACATTCCGGAAGCGGTAATTGACGAACGGATGAAATATCGGGTGGTCTGCCCAACCTGCCATACGCCGCGGAACCTGAAACTTTTTGCCACTCCGGAAGTCGGCTATGACAAAGAAAAAAATGAATTTTATTTAATTTGTGATAATCCGACTTGCGCCCGGGCACGGATGAGCGCCAAAGAGGGCGATAATCTAGGGATTGATTCAATCCGCGAACGGCTGGAGCTGGATGACAAGCTGATTGAAAAAGTTTTTTCTTTGCATGGCGTGCCTAAAGCGCTTTTGCGCAATTCCGTGCCGGTGGATGAGGCCGGCGCATTGGTGGATGACTATGAAATTACGCCGGAATACGTTTATGAACTGGATAAAAACGGAGCGGTTAAAATATTGGAAAAACCCTGGGTAATAAAGGACGATGAGGGCCGGGACGCTTACAGTTTATTGGCCCCGCCGGTAGCGGTTTCTCTGATAAAACAGCTGGCTAAGATACTGGTTGGTTAGCTTATTAGACCTACTGCATAATCAATTTCGTTACGAAATTGATTATGCAGTAGGTCTAATGTTTGTGGATAACAGAGGTGTTTTTGAGTGTGTTAGAATTGATTTATTTAATGTTAGCTAAAATTATCCATATTGACAGATGGCAAAAAACAGCTAAAATTAAAGAAGTATGAAGAAAGCTATCCAAAAATACATCAAATGGATGAAAGAAACCATTGTCTTATTGGTCGGTATTGTTATTATTGGCGTGGAAGCCTGGGTGGCTAAGAATTAAGAATTGAGTAAAATATAAATTATCATAGCAAGGCCGCCCCAGGAAGAAACCAGGGCGGTTTTTAGATTGATATTTAGTAGTTCCTTATTAAGCTTATTCCGTCTCCGGATTGGCAGGAGGGAATATTGGGCAATTACCCTTTTGGGCGGTTTTGGATCTGGCACACCCACCAGCTCTCCAAAACCGCCCGCCCAAATTACGGAGTAAAAGTTTATCGTTATTTATTTTTTAGGAGGAGAATTTATGGCAGATAAACAAAATGTGGCTGGGGATATTAGTGAGGGAGAAGTACCCGTCGAGATAGACACTTTGGATTTTTCCAACATGTCAGGTGATTTCGTGCAAAAATTTGCCGACAGGGACGCTGGCTTAAGGCAAAAGCTTGTTTTGTCAGAAGAACAATTTGACGACTGCAGCACCAATTTCATCGGCATGTGCCGTTGATCTTGCCCGGGCTCGGCGCTTATAATAAGCGTTGAGCCCTCACTTTATAAATTAGTGTTTTACATATTTCAATTTAATTTACTATGAATTTAATTCAAAAGATAACAAAAATTATTATTAACATCATTATCATTATTATCAATGATGATTTTTGTTATCCTTTGAAGACGTAAAGAAATAAGAAAATAAGAGAAATAAGAAAGCCGTCTTCAAAGAAGACGGTTTTTAAATTATTGTTCATTTTAAAATTTATCAAGGAGGAGAAAAATGGAAAGCGTAATATTTTATGACACTACCTTAAGGGACGGTGCACAGGGCGAAGGGATAAGTTTTACAGTAGAAGAGAAGATAGCGATAACCAAAAGGTTGGATCAGATTGGCATTCATTACATAGAAGGCGGCTGGCCCGGAGCCAATCCCAAGGAAGATGATTTTTTTGACCTCATGCGGAAAGTTCAATTAAGGCGAGCCGGATTGGTTGCCTGCGGTTTAACCCGGAAAAAAAATACGCCGGTAGCAGAAGATAATAATTTAAAGGTTTTATTGGCCGCCGGGGTTAAAACCGTAGCCATTGTTGGGAAAGCCTGGGATTTTCATGTTAAGCAGGCCTTAAAAACTTCTTTGGCGGAAAATCTGAAAATGATTCAGGAGAGCGTAAGATTTTTGAAACTCAAGGGCAAAGAAGTAATATTTGATGCCGAACATTTTTTTGACGGCTATAAAGCTGACCGGTCATATGCTTTAGAGGTTTTGCGGGCGGCTTTGGCCGGCGGCGCTGATTTTGTCGTTCTTTGCGATACCAACGGCGGTTGTTTACCTTGGGAAATAAACGGGGCGGTTAAAGAAGTAAAACATAATTTTAGTGACCTCCGGTTGGGTATTCATGCCCATAATGACGGCGAATTGGCGGTAGCCAACAGTTTAACAGCCCTGAAAGCCGGGGTGGAAATGGTACAAGGCACGATTAACGGCTATGGCGAACGATGCGGCAATGCCAGTTTAACTTCTATTATTCCTAACGTTGTTTTGAAGATGGGTTTGGGCGGTATGAGCAGAAAAAGTTTAGCCGGATTGCAGGCGCTTTCGCATTATGTCGATGAGATGGCCAATCGCACCCCTTTTGCCGCCCGGCCTTTTGTAGGCAAGAGCGCTTTTGCCCATAAGGGCGGAGTTCATGCTAGTGCGGTTGAGGCAGATTCCCGAACCTATGAGCATATTGATCCCAAAGCCGTCGGTAATATTTCCCGCACCCTGGTATCGGGAGCGGCCGGCAGGAGCAATATTAGGCATATAGCCAAAAAATCGGGGATACCATTGGATGACCAGACGAAATTAGCCGAGATTGTATCTTTAGTGAAAACATTGGAAGGCCAGGGTTACCAGTTTGATGCGGCCGAAGCTTCTTTTAAACTTTTGCTTCTACAGCTGCTTAATCGGTTTGAACTTTCTTTTCAGTTAAAATCTTTTCGGGTTATTACGGAAAAAGACGGCGACCAGGATTGTCAGTCCCGTGCTACCGTTAAGATTGTAGCCGGGGGCAGAGAGGCATTAACCGCCGCTGAGGGCAACGGGCCAGTTAATGCCTTGGATAATGCTCTCAGGAAAGCATTAAGACAGCTATTTCCCGATTTTGACAATGGCATGCATTTGGTTAATTTTAAAGTGCGAGTCGTGGAGAACGGTCAGGCCGGAACGAATGCCAAAGTGAGAGTTTTGATTGATTCAAGCAGCCCGGGTTCAGAAGAAGTGTGGAGCACGATAGGGGTTTCTCCCGATATCATTGAAGCCAGTTGGCAGGCACTAAGAGACAGTTTTTTTTACCGGCTCTGGACGATGTTCGTTAGTTGATTCCGACCCCTTTTTCAGGATTCTGGAAAAGGGGTTGATTTTTTTTCCGGATATGCTAATATAATTTTAAAGTTATGAGACAAGCCTTAAGAAAAGACAATTTATTACTGGGTTTATTGTTGCTATTACTGCCTGGTCGGGTGGCTTGTTTTGGTATAAAAAATAGTTAAATTATAATAATCATAATCATATAAAAGCATAGGCCAGCCACCCAAACGGGTGGTTTTTTTAGTTTGTTCATTTTTTAAATAGGAGGGTGAAATGTCCGGGGAGCAGAACAAGTGCGCTAAATGCGGCCAAGACGTTTCCGGTAACACCAGAATTTGTT
>CAYNBD010000060.1:0-6333 GCA_964395755.1 uncultured Gammaproteobacteria bacterium | reverse complement strand
TCTGCTTTGTCTTCGACTAAGACGGCCCCCTGATTTGTAAGCAGAGCCATGAGTGTATATTTCGGGTGATTAAACCAGTAGCCAGGGTCTTTTTCTTCTACTTTGCATATCCAGATATTAGTGTTCGGGACTTTTCCCCAGCCAGCCTTGGACAAACAGTTAATTAGGTCTTCTCCCCGCGCGGAGGTTGTTAATCTTATTATGTCTTCTGGCGGCAACTCCATTTTTTGCAGGACGGCTTCAAAGTCCCTGGCAGTATTGAATCTGGCTGGTCTGCCAAAATCTGATTTTAGAGTCTCGTCGAGCCCGACTTCAATTGCCCGCCCGGCCCTGATCAGGAGTTTTAGGCTTGTCTTTATCGCCTCATCTAAGCCTGATAACTTGACCCGGCATTCCTCTTCCTTTTCAATTTTTGCTTTCTTTAATGAGTTGGCGCAATTGTCTGATTAAATTTCGGTTGTTGGACATATCTATTCCTCCCTTCTTGGTATATTGTTTTTATATTTTTTAGCGCCATCACGCTAATTTCATTTTTTAAGGTGCAAAAATTATTCTTCCCACCTTAGCATAAATCCGGGAAATGTCAAGATGGTTAAGGCGTTATTTTTGCTTGTGTTTATTTTTATATTTTGTTATGATTTAAGAGAGCGGATTTATATTTATTAAGTTATAAAAAAATATGAAGGTTTTAAAAATCGGTGCGATTTGGTGCAAAGAGTGTTTGGTGATGAGGCCGATGTGGGAGGAAATTGAAGCGGCCACGCCCGGCCTGCAAACCGAATATTTTGAATCCGACGAGCACCCGGAACTGTTAAAAAAATACGCGATAGAGACAATCCCGACCTTTATTTTTTTAGGCAACGACGGACAGGAAATTTTGCGTTTGAGCGGCATGCAAAACAAAGATGAACTGATGAAAGTTATCAAGGATAATTTGGATAGATAAATATAGCGGAAACGGAGACGTGAGCACGGGGCCCGGCCCTGTCCTTACGTTTTTTTATGTGGTATAATGGGTTTATAATAAATTTATTAATTAAGCATGCATTTATCATTATGAAATATAACATTATCACCATCGGCGGCGCCACCGAGGACATCACCTTTTATACGCGCGAAGGAATTTTAATAGACAATAAAAAAGATATTTTGCGGCAGAAACTGCTTGGATTTGAGTACGGGGCCAAGATCAAGGTTGACCGGGCCTATGTTTCCTTCGGCGGCGGAGCGGCCAATACGGCGGTTTGTTTTTCCCGGCTGGGTTTCCGCGTGGCCGCGCTTTTGTCCGTGGGCGCGGATGAGCGGGGCCAGCGAATCATCAATAATTTAAAAAAACAGAGAGTAAGCGTTAACCTGGTGCAGCGTTCCCGGCAGACCGAAAGCGGTTTTTCTTTTCTGCTGGTCGGCCCTAACAACGAGCACATTGTTTTTTCCAACCGGGCGGCCAACAGGGAATTAAAGGTGACGAAGCGGGAAAAGAGAGTTTTAAAAATGACCGATTGGATTTATATTACTTCTTTATCCGGAAACTGGGATGAGGTTTTAAAGAGCGTATTTTCTTCCCCAACCGCCCGCATCGCCTGGAATCCGGGGCATATCCAGCTGAAGGCCGGGATTAAGCAGTTGGACAAATATCTGGGGAAAACCGCGGTTTTATTGGTGAACAAAGACGAAGCCATTGAGTTGGTTGTTTCTTTGCCGGAATTCAGGAGCAAAAATTACCGCTATCTCAATAACGTTAAAAATTTGCTCCGGGTCTTAAAAGGACAAGGGCCGGAAATGGTAGTGATTACCAGCGGCAAATACGGCGCCGACGTTTATGACGGGAAAAATTTTTATCATCAGGGCATATTAAAAGAGAAAAAGCGGGTTGATACCACCGGCGTGGGCGACGCTTTCGGCTCGTCTTTTATCGCCGGGCTGGAGTTGTACCGGGGAGACATCAGAAAAGCCATGCGCCTGGCGATTAAAAATACCGCTTCGGTAATCAGCCGCCAGGGCGCCCAGAACGGGTTGTTGAGGAAGAGCGGTATTTAATGGAAACCATGCTTTTTATAACATAAAAGCGTCTAAGCAAGTTTAAGTTTATCAATTTATCTTTGCGATAAATTCTGGTTTTTATTTTTTTATATTAATTTTAAATAGTGGGTTTTTACGAAAAATACCAAACATATCATGATTATGAATTTAGATACTTTTTTAAAACCGAAATCCATCGCGATTATCGGGGCTTCGCGTAACCGCCGGAAATTGGGTTATCAGATTTTAGACAATTTAAAAAGCAGTGGTTTTTCCGGAAAACTTTATCCGGTAAATTTGGAGGCAAAGAAAATCAGCGGTCTCATGGCTTATAAAAACATCCAAGACATCAAAAGCCGGGTTGATTTGGCCGTGATCGTAATTCCGGCCGGCTTGGTCGTTTCGGAAATAGAAAATTGCGCCCGGGCCGGGGTCAAGAACATTATTATCATCAGTTCCGGTTTTGCCGAGGCCGGCCGGGAAGGCAAAAAAGCGGAAAGGGAAATCAGCCGTTTGGCCGCTCGTTATAAATTAAATATTTTGGGGCCCAATTGTCTGGGCATAATCAACGGCACGGCCGGAATTAACGCCACTTTTGCCCGCGCTAGCGTCAAGGGGGGCAAGATCGCCCTGATTTCCCAGTCAGGTGCGATTGGCAGCGCCATCCTGGACTGGCTGCAGGACAAAAACATCGGTTTCTCGTATTTTATCAGTCTGGGCAATAAAGCCGGCTTGAGCGAAAATGATTTTTTCAAATATTTTAGCCAGGACAAACAGACGGAAATGGTGGTGGCCTATCTGGAAGAAATTGAAAGGGGGCGGGAGTTTATGGAAATCGTTGCTCGCTTGTCCCGCCTCAAACCGGTGGCGATTTTGGCCGCGGGCAAAACCGCGGTTGGCCGTCGGGCCGCCTTTTCCCATACCGGCAGTCTGGCCGGTGCGGCCCAGGCGGTCGGAGCCGGCCTAAGGCGGGTCGGGGCGATCGGGCTGGAAAACCTGGAAGAACTTTTTAATTTAACTAAATTTTTTTCTAAAAAAATCGGTTCGGGAAATAACCATTTATACCTTGTTTCCAATGCCGGCGGCCCGGTGGTAACGACGGTTGACATTTTAAACAAGCAGCGGCTGGTTTTGGGAAAATTTTCCCGCCGCACCGCTGAAAATTTGAAAAGGCGTTTGCCGGAATTGGTTAACGTTAATAATCCTTTGGACATCAGGGGCGATGCCGGCGCCGATCGCTACCGGCGAGCGCTGGAGACGGTTTTAGCAGACCGGCAAGTAAAGAATTTATTGGTTCTTTTAACTCCGCAGACCGCCACCGCGGCGGAAGAAACGGCGTCAATCATCGCCGCTTTGGGCAAAAAACATTCTGATAAATTAATCTGCGCCAGTTTTATCGGCGGTCAGTCTCTGGCGGCCGCCCGTAAAATCTTGGCAGACAGCTCGGTAATTGATTTTGATTATCCCAATCAGGCCATCAGATGTTTGGGGCAAATTTCAGGGTATCAACTGCGAAGAAGAAGCATCAAGCCGTATAAACGCCCCGTTGCCTCTGTCCGTTTGCCCGCCGGATTAAAACCGGGACCGGAAGATTATTTAGACTCCTTAAAGCTTCTTAATCATTACGGCATTAAGACTGCCAAAACTTTTTTAATCAAGAGCGAACGTGATTTAAGAAGTTTAAAATATCCGCTGGTTTTAAAAGTAGCGGGGCTGAAGATAATCCATAAGACGGAGAATAATTGTGTGGCGCTGGATATCAAGAACGCCGCGGCAGCGGGCAAGGCGTACCGGTCTTTTAAAAAAGCTTTAGCCGGAGGCAATTATTGCCTGGCCCAGGAGATGATTACTGACGGGGCGGAGATAATTGTCGGTTTTAAACGCGATCAGTCTTTCGGGCCGGTTATCATCGTCGGACAGGGAGGAATTTATACGGAAGTTTTCAATGACATTCAGCTTGAAGTCGATGACGTCAACGCGGTCCGGGCCCGGGAAATGATCAGGAATTTAAAGATTTATCCAGTTTTAGCCGGCGTTAGGGGGCAAGCCGGTTTTGACATAAAAAGCCTGGCCGCAACCGTCGTCAAAGTGGCGCGCCTGGCCCGGGAAAATCCGGCCGTTCAGGAATTGGATATTAACCCCTTATTTGTTGGCAAAAAAGGCGCCCTGGCGGCTGATGTCAGGATAATAAGGTAAGCAAGATTACAAATGCGCAAATTGAATCACAAATAACACAAATACTATTTGCTCTCCGCCCACTATTTTATTCACATTAACGTTTCAATTTAATTTGTAATCTTTTCCGTCATGCGTTTTTTTATCATTCATAAAAAGCTATTAGTCCTGGTTATTTTTCTTGTCGTAGGTTTTGTTATCTACGGCAATTCTTTTAATAATGAGCTTTTCTGGGATGATGATGACAATGTGGTCAATAATGTTTACATCAAGAACTGGGATTATCTGCCGAACTACTTTACCGAGAATTTAATCTCCGGCTCCGGGCAGGTGACGGATTATTACCGGCCGATACTGGAGATTAGCTTCGCGTTTGATTATCATCTCTGGGGGCTTAATTCTTTCGGCTTTCATCTTACCAATGTCTGCCTGCATATCATTGCGGCTTGGCTGACGTTTATTCTGCTGTTTAAATTATTAAATTTTAAAAAATATTATTCGGAACGGACAAATTTAATTTTATCGTTTTTAGCGGGTTTGTTTTTTTTGGTTCATCCGATCCAGACGGAGGCGGTTACCCTGGTGGCGGCCCGGGCCGACCCCCTGTCTTACGTTTTCGGTTTTTTGGCCATCTTGTGCTATGTTAATTTCAGAACCCCGGAACCGGAGCGAAAAATCTGGGATTGGCGGCGGGGAGGCTGGCAGTACGGGGGCTCTATTTTGTTTTTCCTTTTGGCGCTTTTAACGCGCGAGCAGGTCATTATTTTACCGGCGCTCGTTTTATTGGTGGAATTATTTTTTTTGGCGGGGAAACTCAAACGGGACAGTCTTGGGCGGACGATGCGCTTGCTCTTGCCCTGGTTTTTAATTTCCGGCATTTATTTTTTTATGCGTTTAACGGTCCTTGATTTTAACGATATTTTGCACGGCTTCTCGTACGGTGACATATATGATGGCAGCGTTGGGGTGCGGTTACTGACTTTTGCCGGCGTTATGGTCCGGTATTATTTGGCTTTGTTTTTCCCCTGGCATTTGCCGATGTCTCCCGCAGTACCGGTAATTACCACCGTCTTCAACCTGCCGGTGTTCTTGTTTATAATTTCATTGTTGGTCCTGGCCGGCTTGTGCATTTTAACCGCGAAGAAAAATAAGCTGGTTTTGTTCGGTGGCTTGTGGTTTTTCGCGGTTTTACTGCCGCACGCCAATGTCATTCAGATTCACCGGCCGATGTATTTGCACTGGCTGTATCTGGCGATGTTCGGTTTTTGGCTGGCGATATTTTGTTCTCTAATTTATTTTTATGAGAGAATTAAGGACAGAAACGTCAAACTGGCCCGGCCCTTGCTTTATATTGGCGGGGGTGCGATAATTATTGCCGTGGTCTTTTTCGGTACGCGGACGATTATCAGGAACAATGACTGGCAGGACCCGATTACTTTTTATGAAAAAAACCTGGTCTATGCGCCGGACAGTTTTATCCAGCGTAATAATTTAGGCATGGCTTATGACGCCGTCGGCCGGCACGAAGAAGCGATTGCCGAATATCAAAAAGCTTTGGCCATTAAAGATGTTTACGCCCAGGTGCATCATAATTTAGCCAACAGTTTAAGGGATGTTGGCCGGACGGAGGAAGCCATTTTGGAGTATAACCGGGCAATTGAAATGAGCCCCGGATTTGTCCTGCCCTACAACGGCCTGCTGGCAATATACATGGAGGCGAATGATTTGGCCCGAGTCGAGGAGGTATTGGCCAGGATGAGAGTGGTTCTGGCCGATTCCCCCGATTATTTATACGTGGCCGGTATTACTTATTATAATTTTTCCCAATACCGGCGGGCAGTGGAAACCTGGCGCCAACTGCTGGACAAAGAACCGGACAATACGGCGGTCAGGGATTTGATTAACCAGGCGAAAAGTTTGATTAAATGATAAGGGGAAATTCGTAATTGGCTCGCCCTCCCCTTCTGCGCTGGAAAGTCGTACAGTTTATAGTTTATAAAGTTGAAAGTTGTAAAGTTCATAAAGTTATAAAGGAAGCATTTTAAACCGTCAAAAACCGTACTTTATAACTTTCAAACTAAGACATGTTTGGAAAATTATTAAACGGAAAAATCAATAGCATAACCATTGCCGCCGGCT
>CAYNBD010000059.1:3619-6342 GCA_964395755.1 uncultured Gammaproteobacteria bacterium | reverse complement strand
TTATTTAAAAATTAAAAATTACAAAATTTAAATTAGGAATGTTTTTAACATTATGATAAATATATTATCAGCCGTAAAAAAAATCAAATCAGGTCAACAGGGCAACGCTTTGCTGTTGACCTTGTTGATTTTATTTACTTTGTTGACCATAACTTTGGGCTTGACCGGTTTAATCATAAACAGTTTAAGGGCCAATCGCAGCCAGAAAAAATCAATTATGGCTTATTATGCGGCAGAAGCGGGGCTGGAAAGATCTTTATGGGAAGTGCGCAAGAACGGCTATGCTCTGCCCGCCGCTTCCCAAGATGATGTTTTTTCGGTTTCGGATTTGGGTAATGGTTGCGCCTATTACGTTAATTACGCCTCCTCTTCCCCTGTCGTTACCTTTGACTCCAACGGTGTTTGCGACGGCATCGCCCGGGGGATTGAGGCCAATTTTACGGTAGTCTATTAAAATTTTTAATTTTGAATTTTGATTGAATTTTTAATTTTGAGTGTTTAAAAATTAAAGAATTTAAAATTGATTTAAAATTCAAAATTATTTTTATTATGAATAAGGAAGAGGCCAAAAAATTAATCGCTAAATTGCGGACAGAGATTAACCATTACCGCTATCTTTACCATGTCCTGGACCGGCAGGAAATTAGCGACGGGGCGCTGGACAGTTTAAAAGATAAATTAAATAAGCTGGAACAGCAATATCCGGAATTTATCACCCCGGATTCGCCGACGCAAAGAGTTGGAGGTAAACCCTTAGATAAATTTGCGAAAGTCAGGCATTCCGCGCCGATGATGTCCTTATTCGACGCTTTTACGGAAGAGGACATCAGAAATTGGGAAGAAAGGCTGGAAAAGATTAAAGCCGCAGACCCGGATTTTAAGAGGCGGCGGCTTGATTATTATTGCGAGCTGAAATTGGACGGCTTGGCCATGAGTTTAAAATATGAAAAGGGTATTTTTTTACGGGGCGCTACCCGCGGTGACGGGCTGGTGGGCGAGGACGTTACGCAAAATCTCAAAACTATTGAGAGTATACCCCTGAAATTACGTTTACCAGCGGAAAATGAATTAAAAAAAATCGGTTTAGCCGTTAAAAGCGTTAAGGATGTTTTGGCGGCCGTGGCCGCGGGCGTGATTGAAGTCAGGGGGGAGGCCATTATGACCAGGCAGGTATTTAAGGATTTGAACAGGAAATATAAAAAAGAGGGCCGGCCATTATTGGCCAATCCCAGAAATGGCGCTGCCGGTTCAATCCGGCAATTGGACCCCAAATTGGCGGCGGAGAGAAAGCTGGATTTTTACGTTTACAGCCTGATTACCGATTTGGATTTAAGCAAGCATGAGCAGGAGCATCAATTGGCCGGACTGCTTGGCTTTAAAACTCTGGGTCAAAATGAATACTGCCAGAATTTAGAGGAAGTTTATAAATTTCACGACCACTGGGAAAAGAACAGGGAAAAGCTGCCTGTTGAATGCGACGGCATAGTGGTAAAAGTCAATGATTTATCGCTGTGGCCGTTTTTGGGAACGGTGGGCAAGGGGCCGCGCTATATCATGGCCTATAAGTTCGCAGCCCAGCAGGCCACCACTAAAATCAAAGAAGTTAACTGGCAGGTGGGGCGAACCGGAATTTTAACTCCGACCGCGGTCCTGGAGCCGGTCAGGGTGGGCGGGGTTACCATTACGCACGCCACCCTGCATAATATGGACGAAATCAAAAGACTGGGTATTAAGGTCGGCGATACCGTCATCATCGAGCGCGCCGGCGACGTTATCCCCAAAGTAATGCAGGTTTTGCCCAAACTAAGATTAGGCGGGGAGAAAAACATTCATATCCCCCGCGAGTGCCCCAATTGCGGCGGCCGGGTGGAAAAAGTGGCGGGCGAGGTGGCTTATCGCTGCGCCAACAGAAATTGTTATGCCGTAAATTTAAGGCGCCTGATCCATTGGGCCGGCAAAAGCGCTTTGGACATTGACGGCCTGGGCAAAAAAATCATTGAGCAGTTGTTTAAGGAGGGTTTGGTAAAAGACGTCAGCGATTTTTATAAATTAACCGCGGCTGATTTAAAACCTTTGGAACGGTTCGCGGAAAAAAGCGCGGTAAATTTAATTCAGGCCATCAACGATAAAAAAGAAATTGAATTATCAAAATTTATTAACGGTTTGGGCATCAGGCACGTGGGCGAAGAAACCGCCCTGATGCTAAGTGAGAAGTTAGAAGTAAAAAGTAAAAAGTTGGACGACCTGATAGCTGTTTTTCAGAAAAAGACCAAGGAAGAGTGGGAGGATTTTGCAGATATCGGGCCGATTGTGGCCAAGAGTATTTATGAATGGTGGCACGATGAGAAGAATTTAAGATTGTTAAAGAAACTGGAGAAAAACGGGGTCATAATCACGCAACACGCAACACGCAACACGCAACAAATTTTGGCGGGAAAGATTTTTGTTCTAACCGGTGTTTTGGCTGGTTTGACAAGGGAGGAGGCAAAAGCTAAGATAAGAGAGTTGGGCGGTAACATTTCCTCTTCTGTTAGCAAAAATACCGATTACGTGGTGGCGGGCGAGAACCCGGGCAGTAAATATGATAAGGCCAGAAAGTTGGGAGTGAAAACAATTGATGAGAGAGAGTTATTAAATATTACAAATACACAAATCTAATCACAAATAGCACAAATATTTTTTCAGATTACAAATACACAAATCTAATCACAAATAGCACAAAT
>CAYNBD010000059.1:0-3519 GCA_964395755.1 uncultured Gammaproteobacteria bacterium | reverse complement strand
CACAAATATTTTTTCAGATTACAAATACACAAATCTAATCACAAATAGCACAAATATTTTTTCAGATTACAAATACACAAATCTAATCACAAATAGCACAAATTATATGGAGGGGGGAAATGATAAAGTTATTTATAAAAAATTAAGTTATCGGATTGTAGGGATATTGTATGATGTTTATAATGAACTTGGTTACGGTTATCAAGAGAAGTATTATGAAAATGCTGTTGCCAGAAGTTTTGACAGAAAGGGCATAGTTTATGTCAGACAAGCTTCTCTTAAGATTATGTTTCATGGAGATATTATTGGTAGATATTTTATTGATTTTATCATTGAAAATAAGATAGTATTAGAATTAAAAAGAGGTGACCATTTTTCAAAAAAGAATATTGAACAGATAAAAGGGTATTTGCAAGCGACTGGTTTGAAATTGGCAATTTTGGCACATTTTACATCAAATGGGGTCAAAATTTTTAGAGCTTTTAATCCAAACAACATTATAGATCTATAATTGCAAATAACACAAATTGGAAATTAGTATTTGTAAATTTGTGATTAGATTTGTGTATTTGTAATAATATAATATGAAATTATCAAAGCAGGAAATACAACATATCGCTGATTTGGCGCGCTTGGAATTAACTGACGTTGAGTTAAAGAAATACGGCGGTCAGTTGACTGACGTTTTGAATTACATTGACCAATTGCGGGAAGTTGACGTTAGCGGGGTAGAGCCGACTGCCCAGGTAACCGGTCTGGAGAACGTGATGCGTGAGGACGCGGTGGAAGAATGGGATGATAAGGAACGGCTGGCGGCCCTGAAAGAAGCGCCCGAGATGGAAGACGGGCAGGTGAAGGCGAAGAGAGTGCTGGAATAATACCCACGAATTTTAAATACTCGGAATGGATCTAATAAAATTTGTTAATTAAAATAACCAATAACCAAATTCCAAACAATATTCAATAACCAAAATTAAAATAATCAAAAATTTTGCTTATTGGATATTTGAATTTGTTTGGTTATTGTTTCTTGGTTATTGATTATTTTGTCAATAAATTTTTTGTAATATGAAAATGGAGTTAAATAAATTAACCGTAAAACAAGCGCAAAAATTGCTTAATGATAAGCAGATTTCTTCGCTTGAATTAACTCGGGCCTGTTTGGCGCGCATCAAAAAGATTGATAATAAAGTCAAGGCCTGCTTGTCGGTTACCGAGGAGCTGGCCCTGGAAATGGCTAAAAAAGCCGACCAAAGACGGAAAAAAGGAGCAGAGGGAAAGTTATTGGGAATTCCGATGCTGGTTAAGGATAATATTATGGCCAAGGGAACCATTACTACGGCCGGGTCGAAAATACTGGAAAATTATCTCGCGCCGTTTGACGCCACGGTAGTGAAAAAGCTGAAACAGGCCGGAGCCGTGATTTTGGGCAAAACCAACCTGGATGAATTCGGCCACGGCGCTTCCACGGAAAACAGCGCTTTCGGCCCCACTCATAACCCTTGGGATTTAAGCCGGGTTCCGGGCGGCTCTTCCGGCGGCTCGGCCGCGGCCGTGGCAGCGGATATGTGCTCTTTTGCCTTGTCCACCGATACCGGCGGCTCTACCAGGTTCCCGGCCGGGCTTTGCGGCGTAGTCGGCCTCAAACCAACCTACGGCAGAAATTCCCGCTTTGGACTGATGGCCATGACTTCGTCTACGGATGTAGCCGGCGTTATCACTAAAACCGTTGTTGACGCGGCTCTGGTAGCTAAAATTATGGCCGGCCAGGATTCAAATGACGCCACTACCATGCCGAGGCCGGTACCTGATTACGGCAAAGAAATGAAGCGTGATTTAGCCGGCATTAAAATCGGCAAGCCCAAGGAATATTACGGGGAAGGCATTACTCCGGGCGTTAGAGCGGCCCTGGATGAAGCCGCAAAAGAGTTGAAAAAACTGGGAGCTAAAATTATTGATATCAACCTGCCGCACACTAAGTATGTTATTCCGGTTTATTATATTATCACCCCGGCGGAAATTAGTTCTAATTTAGCCCGTTTTGACGGCATTAAATACGGGTTGTCGGCCGAAGGGAAAAATTTAGCCGAAGTCTATTTTAAAACCCGGGGCCAGGGCTTCGGTCCGGAGGCCAAAAGAAGAATCATGCTCGGAACTTATGCCTTATCCGCCGGCTATTATGACGCTTATTATTTACAGGCGCAGAAAGTCAGGACCAAGATCGTTGATGATTTTAACCGGGCCTGGCGCCGGGTTGACGTTATTTTTACCCCGACTTCTCCGCACGCGGCTTTTAAAATCGGGGAGCATTCCTCTGATCCGCTGGAAATGTATCTGGAAGACGTTTTTGTCGCGGCCGCTTCTTTAGCCGGTTTGCCGGCCCTATCCGTGCCTGCCGGTTTTGACCGGGGCCTGCCGGTCGGGATGCAGTTGATCGGTAAAAAATTCGCCGAAAGCATGCTTTTCCGCATTGGCCACCAATATCAGCAAGCGACTTGTTGGCAGGAGAGAAAACCAATACTTTAATTTTCAATTACTATAATTCATGTCATTGCGAGCGACTGAAAGGAGCGTAGCAATCCCGCTGTTTTTACTTTATCCGTGTCTTGTGTTCTGTTCTCGGGATTGCTATGTCGTCCCCGCCATCCGCCGTCTGGCGGAGGCGGGTCCTCCTCGCAATGACATAGTCTATTATGTTTAAAAATAAATTATTCATTATCGGTTTTATCGTTATCTTGGCGGCGGGCGCCGGTTTTTGGTTGCGCCACAAGTTTTACGGAGCGAAGGCGCCTGAAAATGACGCGGCCGAGGAATTAAACGCGGCCAATGCCGGCATAACGGCACAAGCGGATTTGTCCTTAAAGCCGGTTGAGCCGATTAGCGCCGCTGACCATGTTGCCGGCAATCCGGATGCACCCGTAAAAATAATCGTTTACAGTGATTTTACCTGTCCGTTTTGCACGCGGTTTTATGGTACCCTGAAAGAAGTTAAAGAATATTTTAACGGCCAGGTGGCAATTGTTTTCCGCCATTACTTTCTGTCTTTTTCCTCGCCTTCTTATCCGGCCGCTTTGGTTTCGGAATGTGCGGCCGAGCAGGGAAAATTTTGGGAAATGTATGACCAGCTGTTTATTGCCAATCGGGACAACAGGCTGAATGCCGGCCAGTTCAGCCAGCTGGCCGTTGATTTGGGCCTGGACGAGACAGAATTTAATAATTGCCTGGCAACGGAGAAATATAAAGACAAGATCCTGGCCCAGATTTTAGCGGGCAAAAGCGCCGGCGTGAACGGCACGCCCACGGTTTTTGTCAACGGCTTAATTCTGCCCGGCGCTTATCCGTTTGCGGATTTTACTTACAGCGACGGCCAGCCGGGCCAGGGGATGAAAAGTATAATAGAGGAGCAGTTGAATAATTAAATTTAATCAAGGTGAGGTGGCCGAGCGGTCGAAGGCGCATGCTTGGAGAGCATGTGTGTCAGAAATGGCACCCAGGGTTCGAATCCCTGCCTCACCGCCA
>CAYNBD010000058.1:0-6468 GCA_964395755.1 uncultured Gammaproteobacteria bacterium | reverse complement strand
TTACTTTCCTCACCATTCCTCTTTCCGCGTCCACTTCCACCCGGTCCCCATCATGCAAAATCTTGATAGCGATTTTGGTGCCGACCAGACAAGGTTTTTTCATTTCCCGCGCCACCGTGGCAATATGACAGGTTATCCCGCCCTCATCAACTATAAAACCGGCGATCCCCTGCCGGCTGGCCGGAATATAAGTTAATTTGGAAATGGGGGTAATGACGATATCGCCCTTTTTAACCTTTCTAACCTGCCGCGGATTCATAACAATCCTGGCCGTCCCCCTAGCTTTACCGGGTGCGGCCGCCACGCCCTTGATTGTTTCTAAATATTTATTCATTGCTTTTTCAAATTTATAAAAAATTAATTTCACTTCTCACTTCTTACTTCTTACTCTCTTCACTATCCCCTCATCCGCATCCACCTCCACCCTATCCCCGTCTGTTAAAACGCTGGTGGCGATCTTAGTTCCGACCACACAGGGGGTTTTTAATTCCCTAGCCACAATGGCCGCGTGGCAGGTAATGCCGCCGTCATCGGTAATGATGGCGGCGGCTTTTTTCATGGCCGGAGCCAAGGCCGGAAAAGTGGTATGGGATACCATTATGTCTCCGGCTTTCATTTTCCCCGTCTCTTCCGGCAGATTTATTATTTTTACTTTGCCCCGCGCTTTACCTGGATAAGCGCTGGTACCGGCTAAACTGTCAACCTGTTCTTGCTTTTCTTTTTCAAAACCCAAGCCGGCAATAAATTTCCGGGCTTTAGCGCCGGTATAAATATATTTGTTTTTCCCATTTATGTAAAAAACCGAATATTTAATTCTATCGTTTAAAACATCAACGGAAAATTTTCTTTTATGCAAGGCCTCGTCTACTTCCCAAAAAGCGATAAAATCAGCCTGCTTTTTGGACAAATTCAGCCGTCTGGCTATTTCCCTGACCACTCTGTCCAGAACATACATACCAAAAAAAGTATAATCTTTGCGGTAAGCTTTGAGGTAAATAATCTCCGCGGCCAGTGCGAACAATCTTTTGTCCTCCGGGCTTAACTTTATTTTCGCCGTTATCGCCCGCTTGCTTTTTCTGACTCCGGCCGTATAATTTTCCAGTTCTTTAATCCGCCCGGAAACGTTGAATTTCTGGCGCAACAGGCCTGACCAGACTTCCAGATAATAATCCAACTCATAAGCCGGGCCTAAATAAATAAAAGGCGTCCAGCGCCATTTTTTAAAATGATTAAATATTTTTCGTCTTAATTTATCGTTAATTTTTATCAAGTCTTGGCTAATTTTATCTGCGTCTCTTTGGCTGAATATCCGGCGGGCGGTTTTATCCTTTTTTATCTCTTTGAAAATCCGCAGGGAATTCAGCTCTTCTTTTATGTCCATGCTTGGTTTTTCCGGCGTGGTTAAAATACTAAACGCCATGGTCAAATCAATCTTTGCTTTCTGTTTCTTAATAATTTTATCTAAACGCTCTAACAAAAAACGGGAAAAATCCTCTCCGTCCGCATCAATAAACCAGGTAGTAGAAATAGCCGGGCCATGGGCCAACATCATTGCCCTTACTATTTTATTGTAAATTTTTGCCAATTCGCCATCAGAAATTTTTTTTACATCAATTTTCAAAGCCGCTTGCGCTGATTTAAAATAGGCGAAAAAATATTGTCTTATCCTTTTATGGAGTTGATCTACTTTCTTTGGATATTTAAATACAAACTTTATAATCGTTTCTATGTGCTCTCGCAATTCATCCTTAAGAAAATAACCGCCCACCAGCTCATAATCTTCCTGAATCATTACCATCTTTTTTAAGGGCTTATAGCCGGTCGGCAAATGCTGATAATCCATCACGTCAACCAGAGACGAAACTATATAATGGAAAGGAGTTTTTTGGATATAAAAATTCTTCCGCCAAATTTCTTTTTTATTATTAACTTTATTCATAAAAATCACCCATCTAACAATTTAACAATATAACAATGTAACAATGAACCCTATATCACTCCCTGCAGTTTCTTCAGCATCTCCGGCAATAACGGCAGTAAAATCTTAACAAATTTCAAGAGAAAAGGAGCGATTTCCGAGTTGGACAAAGCATTGCCGAACCAGCTGCCGACAAAAGAATAACGGGCCGCCACGTATAAAATCAGGCCCAGAATCAGGGCGCCCTCGACAAAACCCAGGGCCGCGCCGGCCAAACGGTTGATGGTTTTTAAGAAAGGGATGATGGATATAACGTCAAAGCTCTTGTTTAGGAGGACAAAGACAAAACCGATTAAACGGTTGATAACGATAAATAAAATAATGAAGGTCAAAACCCTGCCCAAATTGTCATAACCGAAAAATAAATCACGGGCCCAGTCGAAAACCGGTAGATAAAACCGGCTGGCCAGCCAGGCGCCCACCACTATCCCGACCAAAGAGCCGAGCGTGCGAATCAGGCCAAAAAACAGACCGTAAAAAATAAAACCGGCCAGGATGATTAATAAGATTGTGTCAAAAATTGTCATATGTTTATAATAATCAATAACCAAGAAACAAATCCCAAACAATAACCAATAACTAAAATTCAAATAACCAAACTACTTGATTATTGGTTATTGAAATTTTGAATTTGTTTGGTTATTGTTTCTTGATTATTGGTTATTTTACGTTATTGGATATTTTAATTATCAATCCGCGGAAATAACGCTTCGCCTTTCTTCACCTTATTCCCCGGTTTCAATCCACCCCACTTTATCGCTTCTTTAAAATCTTTGGCCAATTCCTTACTCGCGTCCAGTCCCAGCTGCTGCCAAATTTTTTCCGCCGTCTCCGGCATAAACGGCCACAGCATCCAGGCGATATGTCTTAATATTTCTAACAATCCATAAATATGTTTTGCACCTTCTTCTTTATTATTATTTACTAATTTCCATAATTCATAATGCGAAATGTGATGATCACAGTGATTGACTAATTCAGTAAATATAATACTAAGAGCTCCAAAAATTGAAATATCTTTTAAATATTTCATATATTCATCCCAATCTTTCTTTATTGAATTTTTTATTAAAACACTTTTATATTTATAATCTGTTAAATCATCATATCTCTCGGGAACTCTTCCCTGATAATATTTATCCACTAAAGATACTATGCGAGACACAAGATTTCCGATACCATTCGCTAAATATGCTTTATAAAAATTATCAAACTTTTCCCAGCTTATATCACCATCATTACCAAACGGAGTTGGATATAAAAGCAAAAATCTCGTAGCATCCACGCCATACCTTTTTATCATCTCCTGCGGCGCAATCACGTTGCCGATAGTTTTACTCATTTTTTTTCCGCCAATCAAAAAATAACCGTGAACGAAAATCTTCTTGGGCAGAGGCAATCCTAAAGACAAAAGCATGGCCGGCCAAATCGTGGCATGCACCCTTAAAATATCCTTGCTCATTAACTGTAAATCCGGCGGCCAAAAATCTCTAAACAAATTATCTCCCTCTCCTCGTTTAGGAGAGGATTGGGGTGGGGTTTTTTTACCCGCGCCCTCCCAGCCCAGGCCGGTTAAATAATTCAAAAAAGCATCTGCCCAGACATAAGCGGTCTGGGTCTTGTCCCAGGGCAGGGGGATGCCCCATTTGACGTTCTTACGCGAGAAAGCAATGTCATTCAAACCATCCTTTTCGTAAAAACTGATAATCTCGTTCCGGCGTTCAGCCGGCATAATTTCCAGCTCGCCTTTTTTTATTTTATTGAGCAATTCAGGGCCGTATTTCGACAGCTTAAACATATAACAGTCCTCGCTCATTTTTTCCGGGACGGTATTATGCTCCGGGCACTTGCCTTTAACCAAATCCCGCTCGCTTTTATACTGCTCACAGCCGCGGCAGTACATACCTTCGTACTTACCTTTATAAATATCGCCTTTTTTATACATCTCTTCCAGGGCTTTGGCCACGGCCTTGGTATGGTCTTGTTCCGTGGTACGGATAAAGCGGTCAAAAGAAATATTAAGTTCATCCCAGGCGAATTGAAATTTAGCCGCGATTTCATCCGTGAATTCCAGCGATTTTTTCCCGGCCTGCCGGGCCCGGGCCTCAATGTTGGCTCCATGCTCGTCCGTGCCGGTCAAAAAGAAAGTCGTGTCTCCGCACATCCGGTGGAAACGCGCCAAAACATCGGCCCCTACCGTGGTATAGGTATGCCCGATATGCGGCTCGGCGTTAACGTAGTAAATGGGAGTGGTGATAAAAAATTTAGACATAATTTATACACGAAGTTAACGAAAAATTACGAAAAAAACGAATTATTTTTCATAGTTGAGCTCTTCAATTATCATTCGTTCCTTTCGTATCTTTTCGTTGTTTTCGTGTTTATTGGTGTCTATTTCCCGATAATTACCACAAACTCCCCTTTTTGCTCATTTTTATTATCCTTAATCTGCTCAATGATTTTTTTTATATCCCCGCGATAAACCGTCTCGTGCATTTTGGATAACTCACGGCAAACCACAATGGATTCCAATTTTTTAACTCTATTTTTAGATTTTGAATTTTGATTATTGGTTATTTGAATTTGTTTGATTATTGTTTCTTGATTATTGGTTATTTCTTTCTGTTTTTTAGCATTTCTGCTTTCAACAGATTCTCTCTTAGACATTCTTTCCAACTCTTCCAATAGTTTTATTATCCGATACTTCGATTCATAAACAACCACCGGGTATTCCGCCGCCATAACTTTTTGCAAAAATTTCTGCCGGCCCTTTTTATGCGGCAAAAATCCCAAAAAAATGAATTTATCCGCCCTCAGGCCGGAAATGGACAGGGCGGCGGTTACGGCCGAGGGTCCGGGTACGGATTCAATTTCCACGTCTTCGCCCAGCTCTTCCGTCACTGTCCGCACCAGTTTTCCGCCCGGATCGGAAATGCCGGGCATGCCGGCGTCAGAGATATAAGCCAGGTCCCGGCCCTGCTTTAATAAAGTCAAAACCCGCTTTATTTTTTCTTCTCCGGAATGCTGATGGAAAGAAATCGTCGGTGTTTTGATTTTATAATGCCCCAGCAGTTTACCGCTTACCCGCGTGTCTTCGCATAATATAAAATCAACTTCGGAAAGTATCCGAAGCGCCCTTAACGAAATATCTTCCATGTTGCCTATGGGTGTCCCAACGATATATAACGTTGCCATAATTTCTAATTTCTAAATTATAATTTCTAACCGCTCACAAATAACTTTAGAAATTAGAAATTATAATTTAGAAATTTTCATACTATTTCGTCTTTCCTCTCCTTCACGTACTTGGTCCAGTCTTCGGCGATGTCCACAAAAATCTTAAACGGCGCTTCAATAATGAAGTCCAGGACAAAAACGAAAACATTGACTTTGGAAAATTTCTCGGACAGCCATTTGCCTGAAGCCACTATCGGCACGTAGAAAAAATCCACAAAAAAACTGAAAATACTCTCTTTGGGCTCAACCACAATAATCTCTCTGATCCCCTTTCTCACCCTGATGCCGAAAAAGCTCACTAAGGCCAGGAAAAACAGGAAAATAATAATGCTGACCCAGCTGAAGGCGATTCTGTTTAGGGCCCAGACCACCGCTCCGAAAGAAAGGAAGAAAGTAATGGTATAAATAATGCCGAAAAATATGGTTGCCAATTTACTTCTTTTAACCGGTTTACGCAATACAATCGGCTCTTTGCGGGCGCGTTCCGTAAAAGCTATTTCTTCAATCCCGTCAATTATCCTGGCGGTATTTCTGTCAGCCGGAATCCGGGTGGCTGAAACTATGAGAAAAAGAAGAAAAGCCGGAAAACCGATATTAACGGCCAAAGAAATGGGATTAATGTCTTCGCCAAACCAGCGCGTGGCCGGAACTTCCAGCAAAATGGCGAAAATTGACTTTGTCAAAAAAATGTAAATAATACTGCGGATGGCTGCCCGCCAAAGTTTGGACTTGGCCTGTTTATATTTTTTCAGACAAACGTTTTTTATTTTGCGCGGGAAAGCCTTGATGTCGCCCTTAATAATGTCATAAACCCCGACCGGGTCTTCCGCGATTATTTCCGCCAGTATTTCGTAAAAGACAGTATAGCGGCCGATAATGCCATTAAGCTGATTCGCCAGGGGATGCTTCATTTGCTGATCAATGGCGCGGCGCAAAGCATTGATGTCCCGCGCTATTTTGGCTATTTCCTCGTCCGTGGGTTTATCCCAACCGGAATTATAAAATCTAAAGAGAACATAATTCTGCATATCGCGGTCATACTTTAAAAAACTCCGATGAATGCTTAAATAAATCTGGATAGACAAGTCTTTTTCATAAGGCAAATTAGCCGGCAGCTTTATATTCTCCGACAAAATCTCATACATGCTGTTTATTATTATCCGCTGCGCCCGGTTCCGGCAAAGTTTTTCCTCAATTTCCGTAGCGGCGATGGCGATAATCCAGTTGCTTAAATCGCTTTTAAGCTGGGGCTG
>CAYNBD010000057.1:0-6601 GCA_964395755.1 uncultured Gammaproteobacteria bacterium | reverse complement strand
TGCCAACCGTCCGCGCCGGTAGCCAGTCCCTGCGGGTATCTCCAGACGATTTTAAAATTATCCGGCAATTGCAAACGGCTACTAATCGCGCTGGGCATGGCACCGGCCTGCTTCTGTAAGAGCAGACTGTAAGGATAAAGTTCTTTCTGGGCCGGATTTATCAGCCGGGAAAGTTTAGCGGTCAGGGTGTCGTCACTGCCCTGTTTTTGCAAGGAAAAAGGCAAGCGGTATTTTAAATAGACGGTAACGCTCTCTCCCGGGTCAACCATCGACCAGTTGGCGAAGACCGTTTTGCCGTTTTCTTCATATATCATCGTGCCGCTGGCCTCGTCCCGGCTGGCCGTGGCCTCGGCTTGCGCTACCAGCGGGTCTTTTTGCCAGGCGGGGTCAGGTTCTTCAAAATAAATTTTATCCGGCTGGCGGAAACCCTGAGCGGAAAGTAATTCGCTACCGGCCGGAACGTAAATTCTCATCCAGTCAACGTTCCGCACTCCGCAAAACGGCTCATTCTTAACCCCGGTATGGATTCTCGTTATCTTAACGGTATCAATTAAAGCGCCATTGGGCATCACTTCGGTCAGCTGCTCAATTTTTTCCTCCATCCGCCGGTCGCTTTTGCCGCCGGCAATATTGGTGTTAACGACCGCCAGATAGTCCCGGCTGGTTTCCTTCAATCCGCCGTCCCAGCCCCTCTTTTCTATCTTCGCCTGCAAATCTGCGTCGGTAAAATAGAACAAAATGTGTTTTTCGCTCAAGCTTTGTTCCAATGCGGCCAACAAACGCAGAAAAGAATCTTTATTTAAATGCGCGGGTAATTCCTCAATAATTTTGTTCATTAAATCCCCGATGATTTTTTTCGGTTCATGCCTCCCCCCTTCTCCGCTCGCAGCCGCCGGTTTCTCTTCCACAATTCTTTGCGTTTCAATCCAAAAATTATCCGCCGTCAGCTTCACCCCGTATTCCGCGGTCATATCCACCGGCCCGATAATTTCCAAAAGTCTTTCCATCACCGTCGGGGTAAAGCTAATTACCCCGTCCACGGTCGGACCGTCGCTACGCTCGTAAAACCACATTAATTTGCGGGCCGAGGTCGGCCAGTCCGGCCACCAATTCGCGTCCCAAAAATGCCACAAAGGATTAACCAGCGACAAAGGTTGCGGCGCCGCCACCAAGGTTCTCATCCCGCCCTCGGTGTCATAACTGCCGCCGCCCGGCGTTTCTATATTCCTGATTTTTCCGTCCCGGAAGTCAACTAAAGCAAAACTGCCGATAAAACCGCCGCTGGCCCTTAATTCGGTATTATTTTGAAAAATCAAAAGATAACGCTTGTCTTCGCTGGCGCCCATTAATATTTTTAAACTGTTAACCAGGTCAACGAATTCCGTCAGTCCTTGTTCCAGGCCGCCCGCTTTTTCCTTTAAAAAAGCAAATTGCTCCTGATGGTCAACGGGCAGGACAGAGCTGTCAATCTCCGCCAACTGCGCATTCAATGCCCGGGCATCAACGGCGGCCTGGCCGCCGTAAAGAATAAAATCATCCATAATCTCAAGAATGTCCTTCCGCTCATCCCCCTGGCTGGCAATGGCAAAATCACCCGCGGGCGGAGAGGCCGCCGGCGCAAACAGACTCCCCATGGCCAGGCTTAAATTATTGCCCAAACTGGCAACGATTTGACCGGCTGATAGGATTTTTTTGCTTTCTCCGGCCAGCCTGATTTTATCCGCCGGCACCAGCGCGGCCAAAGAAAAAATTATGTCATTGACTGCTTTCAGTTCGGTCTGCGCTTTTAAAAAATTATCTCCGGCCGCCTGAAAATCGCGGCTGGCCTGATTAAAATCAAGTCCGCCGGCCGATTGCGCCGCCGCCGTCAGCTCGTTAATGGCGGTATCAGTAGCGCCCATAACCTTGCCCTGAATTCCCTTAACGTCCACTGCCTTGTAATAAGTAAAGGCCTTAAAGGGCAAAATCATGATTACCAAAATTAAAATAAAGGTTAACACCGGCCTTAGGGCCGCCTGCCGGGAAAAAGGCAAAATTTCCGCGGCTACTTTCTCTTCATCCGCGCTTCTTTCACCCATGACGGTTCTAAAACTTTCGCCCGCCGTCGTTTTTAAACGTTGTTGGCCGATTTTTAACGATTGCTTGCCGCCGGCCAGGACACGGTGCCAAAAAATCCGCCCCCTCTCCCGCCAGCGCGGCAGCATCAGTTTAATAAAAGCATACGTCCAGCGCGCTCCCGCGCGCGCGGCAGTAAACAGCTTGATAAAAAGCAAATAAAATAAACGGATAAAAAACAAAAGCAGCCAGCCCGTGCCGTAACAAATTTTATAAAACCAAATAATTATTTTTCGGGCCAGTTTAAAGGCCAGGCGGAACAAACCGAAAAACGCCAGCTCTTTTATCCTTTCCCCGTACTGATAATGCCAGCTTTCCAGCAATTTTAATCGCTTATCTCCTGTTTCGTGTTCACCCGGTCCGCTATCCGCCTGTTTAGAAAGCCGAAATTCGGCTTTTCCTTCCGCACTCTGTCCGCCGGCCGCGCTAACGCTAAATTGCTTTAACATCCCCCGGTCCTTGCTTTGCCGGACTAACGACAATATTCTAAACCCGGCTGCCTCTAAAAATTTTAATACGTATTTTAATGCGTATTTAATTTTCCGCTGCCAAACGCTAAAATCATATTCCGCCGCCTTGTCCAATATCCGTTCCAGCCGAGCCGACTTTTTGGCCGCTTTATCCGGCCCGGAAGCAGGCCGGGAATTAACTAAATCCACCACAAACCTAGACGAACGCTCGCCCTGGTTAATCTTTAAGAAATTAACCTGATTTTTTCCTTTTTTAGGCATTATACTATTTCTAAAAACAAAAATTATTCACAGATGTAATTCAAGTGAAGTCTGTATAATATTATACCTGAAAATAAGTTTTTAAACAAATAAAAAAGGCCCTGGTTATTAGTCAACCAAGGCCACATCTCCTTTCTTCGTTATTTTATTTTTTCTGCCCTTTTTTCATGCCGTAATAAATTCGTCGGCATCTGGGGAGTCCACATTGCAAATTTAAACAATTCATCCCGTGTTTACATAAACCCGATTTGCATAATGAACTATCTTTAGGATGAAATCTGCCTTCATCCAGCCCTATTAAAACACAATTAAATATCTGTCGCAGGCTCAATTTGGTGAAAGGGTTACCATGCGAATCGGCACTATGAATCATGTCCGGCTTCATGTTGATATTATAAAACCATTCTTTAATATTACGGTGCGTCCCTGGAATCCTCAACTGTTTCCAATCAGTGACAAATATCTCTGCTTTTAATTTTTGCTCAACATAACGTAAAACTGCCAACGCTTCTTCAAGATCAACTCTATGTTTCATATTATAGCTGATCAATATATTACCAAAAAAATTTTTAACAATCGTTATATGAGCAAAATTTTTATAACGCATAGCCGCATGCATGCGATAATTATCACTATTAATCGCGGCTACTTTCAGAACCCGGCCTTTATGGGAAATCACTGATCGCAGCACTTCGCCTCGGCTATTTTTTTCTTCTAACTCCCTCCTGGCCGTATCAAAGAATACCGGGTGTTGACAGTGAATTCCCTCACCACGCCGTAACCATTCATCTGCATCAACATCTTGGCGAGAAATATTAATTTTTTTCATTACCTCGACTATATGCCTAATGGTTAAATTAGCATTGACGTTATCATATTCCCGTTTGATAGCGGAGCCGATGGCAAACCATTCAAAGGCCTCAAAAAAACTTCCCGGTTTCTGCTGTTGCCAAAATTTGGCAATCGTCGGCAAATCGGTATAATCGGATTTACCATTAATATCATCCCGATTGACATACTGAAGCATTTTCGCCCATCTTTCGTTTCCCAATATGCCCAGACTTCTGGCTACCTTAACCGAGCTACTCTCATCTTTTTTAATTCCATATTGGATATACTTTTTATCACTAAACCTACCCTCTTGGCCTAAACCAATTTTAATCCGACCGTTTTCTCTATTTTTTCTAAACCATTCACTGGTTGCCTCACAGACGATCATATCGGCCGCTAACATCTCATCTCCATGAACCGGTTCGCCATGAAAGTCTATAGGAATAATAACGCCGGGCTCCTTAATTAATTCAACTTCAATCTCGGTAATAGGCATCTTTTGTCCTCCTTCTAGTATATCTGGCTATCAAACCAGACCCATCTATTTTTTGATGGAAGTTAATAAATTTTAATGTACATCTTCTCTTGAAAATAACTTAAAACCATAGCACATTTCTTATTTTATGTCAAATATTTTTACCCCAAACAAAAAATGCCACCTAAAATGGCATCTCATTGTCAAATGTTAAAAGTTAATCGTTAACTGTTAATATAAACCTCCAAAGTCTTGCGGGCGCATTCCCACCAGCTATACTTTTTTACCTGGGCCAGGCCTTTTTTAATCAAATCCTGGCACTGGTCTTCATTATTAATTACCCGCTTGATTTGTTCTAACATTTCCTTTTCATTTCCGGGGTCAAAATAAACCGCGGCCGGGCCCAAAACTTCCGGCAGACTGGCGCGATTGGAACTGATTACCGGGCAGCCCTTGGCCATGGCTTCCAGGGGCGGCAGGCCGAAACCTTCGTATAGCGAGGGAAAAACATAAGCCCGGGCCTGTTTGTATAAAATTTCCAGTTTGGCGTCCGGCACGTAACCGGGAAAAACTATCGGGCTGTTTTTGTCGCCCGGCCGATATAAACCCAGCTTCCGGGCATAGCCCTGAACGCGTTCATAAAAATAATCCTTTTTGCCTACCAAAACCAACCGTAGAGACGCAAAATTTTGCGTCTCTACCAATTTCCCAAATACCCTGACCAAGCCTTCCAGGTTTTTATGCGGGTAAGCATTGCCCACGTAGAGCAAAAAAGGACTATCAATATTATAACCCAAAAGCGTTTCCTTGTCATCCAATTTGGCGGCGAAAAGCGAATCCCGACCCTTAGCCAAATTAGCCACGCCCTCGTAAGTCACCGTTATCTTTTCCGGCCTGATCTTAAACTGTTGCACGATATCGTCCTTGGTAAACTGCGAAACCGCGATTATCCGCCGGGCCCTTTTGACGGCCAGCCAGATGACAAGCCGATAAGCCAAATTTTTTATCTTGTAAAGCCAGGGAGACAGGGTGGTGGCCCGCCGGGTGGGAAATTTCGTTAGAATCAAATCATGAATCGTAACCACGAACTTGCCGGGCGTAAAAATCGGAACGTTAAAATGCGGCCAGTGCATTAAATCCAGGCGCGCCCGCCAAACGTAAAACGGCATCAAAATCTGCTCGGCCAGACTGTACCAGCCCGCCCGCACCATTATTTTCCTGACGTTTTCCCGCTCAAGCGCGAATTCATCAAAATTATGCGGACCCAAAAAAACCACGTACTGATTCCGGGAATCAATCTTGGTAATGTTATCAACGATTTCCTGCGTATACCGGCCCAGGCCCTTGCCCACCGGGCCGTAAAAACGGGCGTCAATGCCAATGCGCTTCGGTCTTATTTTATACATAAATACAAAAGTAAGATAAATATAACACTAATACGCGAATGAACACGAATGACGCGAATGTATTCGCGTCATTCGTGTTATATCCTGTCGTCTGTCGTCTGTTTTCTGTTTACTATCTTTTCACTTTATCAATCATTTCCCTTAACTCCTCATCGCTGTAAAAATCAATAATAATCTGCCCGCCCTGGCGTTTACGTTTTATCTCCACCTTGGTGCCGAAAAATTCCCGCAGGGCGAATTCCTTGTCTTTGTCCGCGTAATTAATTTTTATTTTGGCTTCCCTGGTGCCGCCGACCCGCCTGATGGCCTTAACCGTATCATTGATGGTCAAACCTTGCCTGATTATTTTTTTGAAAAGCGCCAGCTGTTTTTCTTCCGTTTCCAGCCCGGCCAGATACTTGGCGTGCCCCTCGGTTATTTTCCCCTCTTCCAGGGCCTGCCTGATTTCCGTCGGCAGGTTTAAAAGGCGCAAAAGATTGGTAACCGACGGTCTGGATTTGCCCACTCGCCGGGCCACCTCTTCCTGGCTCAAATTAAATTCGTCCAACAAACGTCGGTAAGCGGAAGCGGCTTCAATCGGATTCAAATCCCGCCGCTGTAAATTTTCTATCAGGGCCACTTCCAGTCTTTCCTGCTGCCGGGCGTCACGGACAATCACGGGCACTTGATCCAGATTCAAGCTCCGGGCCGCCCGCAGACGCCTTTCCCCGGCAATCAATTCGTAACCGTCCCCTTCGCGGGTAACGATCAGAGGCTGAATAATGCCGTACTCTTTGATTGAATTAACCAGCTCTTCCATGTCATATTCGCCGAAATCACGGCGCGGCTGCCGGGGGTTGACTTTGATTTGGGCGGGCGCCAGCTGTAAAATCCGATCGCGGCCGTCTTTTGCCTGGTCGTCAAAGACAACCGTTTCCCCGCTGTCTTTTTTTATTTTTTGCGGAATCAGGGAGCTTAATCCCCGACCCAGTCCATTGTTTGGCATAATATTGTTACATTTAAACTATTTTAAATTATATAGACATCAAAATTTCTAAATTATA
>CAYNBD010000056.1:0-6635 GCA_964395755.1 uncultured Gammaproteobacteria bacterium | reverse complement strand
ATATTTTTACGAAAGTGGTACCGATTTTGTCAGGGTCTACGAACATATGTTTATTTAATAAGTCCTCCGCGTTTTAAAAGCGAAGATTTAAAATTATCGTTCCGGTGATTAATCAAATTGAGAATATAATGCGAACCTACAAATTATAACGCAAATACTGCGAATGATTATTATACGAATTATTTGCGTATTTACATTATATCCTAATATATCCTAAAAGAAAATCATCTTAACGGCGCCCGCAAGCACAAAAATGGCAAAAATTCTCTTTACCCAGACATTGCCGATTTTTATCCCCAGGGACGCGCCGATCCAACCTCCCAGGGCGCTGGCAATCATGATGGTAATCATAATCGGCCAATTGATCAAGCCGGTAAATATAAAAATAATTGAAGTGCTCAACCCCAAAACCAGGCCGGTTACTTTTTTTGTGCCGGCGGCCTGAAGCATGGTCAGGCCCAAAAACAAATACAGATAAGTGAACCAGATGCCGGTGGAAGCGAACGCCCCTCCCAAAAATCCGGCGATAACCGAAAAAAACAGGCCCCAGTAAAATTTTCTTTTCGTAAACTTGAATTCTTTCAAGCCTAAATCTTTTTTAAGAAATAAAAACGGTAAAATTAAAATCATAACCAGACCCAATAATTTCTTGAATAAATCCTGGTCAATGTAAAGTACCACCAGCGCTCCGGCCAGACTGCCGAGCAGGGTGGGCGCGATGAAATAAGAAGCCAGCTTCCATTTCATCTGCTTTTCCCAGTGGAATTTCAAGATTGTCAGGTTTAAGGTCTGCGTACCCAGCCGGTTCGTAGCTACCGCTTCAGACGGCGTCAGGCCCAAAGTTATCAACAACGGCAGCATTATTAAACCGCCGCCGCCGAACATAGCGGTAACGATCCGGACGAAAAAAGTAACAACAAATATTATTATTAATTCCCAGGTCATAAATTTACTCCCAATCAGTAATTAAAATCCCCTGCCCTCTTTTTTTAATCACGACTTTCTGGCCCCGGCGCCACTTTAATTTCCCTAATATTTCTTTCGGAATGGTAAGTCCGACCGAACCGCCCCGGGCGAAAAGTTTGCGCGTATTTTTATCTTTTAAATCTCTCCTCATAAATGTCAATTTAAATTGCCATTTAAATGGCTATTTTTTATTATAGCAAAACTTATACGATAGCAGTAGTGAAAATAATAATTGAATTCTCTTGTTCTTATTTCTCTTATTTTTCTTTTTATTCTTATTTTACTTATCTCCCGGATCGTCACAGTTTAACCATGTAAATCTTGCCATCGGTAAAAAATTCATCGCCGGTAAAATTCCTGCCCATGACCGGAGCCACGAATTGCTCCCGACTGAAATTCTTTACCGCCCCGGCCGCCTGCAGGTCGGAAAAAAGCGTCTCCCTTTCCGCGTCAACATCCGGGGCGATCTGATGCATAAAGCCCCATTTGATGTTAGTGTCAAAACTGGCCGTGCCCACGAAAATATTTTGGCCATCGTCCGTAATCAGGTTACTGTCCCAGAAACGGGCGTGGTGCCTCTGCCGGATGGTGTCTTCGGCGGTATTTTTTTCAAAGCCGTAAGTATTGGCCTCGCCGTTCCAAAAAACCGGCGTGATCGGCGCCCGGGGATAAGGCCGGTTTAAGAGAGCGGCTTGAGCGGATTTTTCCACGGAAGCCAGGCTGATCTGGTCGGCCAGGCTCCAGCCGGCCGCCGCCATCGCCCCCAGAAAATCCGCCCGGGTAGAAATAAAAATAAAACTCAACGGCTCCTGGCGGGCGGCGGTAATGCTCTCGCTGTAGCGCGGCAGGCCTTTTTCCCTGAAAGCTTCCAGGGCGCTATCAACCCGCGCCGGCGGCTGCTCCGTTAAAGGATGGATAATAACGGGAAAAGTTTGGATGGTAAAAAGGACGTAAAAACAAACCGGCACACCGGCCAGTAAAATAACCAGCGGCCGCTTGTTGGGCCGGAAGCGGCCGGCGATAATATCCTCTGCCGGCGGTCGGCTCTGCCGCCATTCAAACAGACCGATGCCGGCAATCAGCCAGAGCAGGCCCAGAAGATTGCCGCCCCAGACGTCGCTTAAATAATGAACGCCTAAATAAATGCGGGAAAAACCGACAAAAAAAATCAAGCCCAGCGTGATGATGATTACATAGGCCTTATATTTTTTCCGCCTGATATTTTTAATTAAGAAATAGGCGATGAATCCAAAAATCGCGACCGAGGCGGCGGCGTGCCAAGACGGAAAAGAATAAGAATTTTCCACATACACCGGATAGGGCGGCCGCGGCCGGTGAAATACGATTTTGCTCAAAGAAACAAACAGGGCCGTGCCGAAAAAACTCAGCCAAAACGACAAAATAAACCGGCCCTTGTTTTTTAGCCAAAAAATTAAAGTCATGGCCGCCCCCAGGACAAGCATCACTTCCCACCGGCACAGGTTGGTAATCCACCAATAAATTTTAATCAAATATGGCTCCCGGAACAGAATCATCAGCTGATTCAGTCTCTCGTCCACGTTCGTAATCAACGCCGATTTCAGAATGTCTTCCACCACCCCGCAAAACAAAAACAACGCGTAGCTGAAAACCAGCACCAGTAAAGTCAGGGGCAGGCCGTAAAAATCATGGCGCTCAAAGCGCTGGGCCAGAAAGCCGGACAAGCGCCTATGCCTCCGGACAAAACGCCGCACGTATTGGTCGTCTAAAATGCCGCTCACGGCGGAAGCGCTGATTGACTTAATGAATTTATAGACATTATCAAACAACCTGATTGAATAATTGTTTAAAAATATCAGGGCCAGGGCGGCGATGGTAAGGGAAAATATAAGATATGAGGACATAAATTCTTATGGTTAAGATGAGAGATTGGGGCCAACGGTTAGCGCAAGGAATAAAAAATAATCAAATAACACCAAAATTTCTAATTGTCTAATTTCTAATGCCTAATAAAATTTTAAATGCCAAATGACCGAATAAAAATATATTTTTAACATTAGAAATTTTTAAATTAGACATTTTATTAGAAATTAGGAATTATAATTTAAAAATTTTAACCCTGTCGTCTGTTTACTGTTTTCTGTCGTCCATGCGCCGGATATCACGGTAATACTTCGTAAACGGTTTTTTAAAAATAATTGTCCAAAAATAATTCAGGCCGTAGCGGATTGCCATGCGAAAAATCCCCTCGGCTTTTAAGCGCCGGCCGGAAGTCAGGATGGGCAGGCGGAAGCTGAATTTGGTTTTGCCGATCTCGTTCAGGCGGCGGGCAACGTCGGTGTCTTCCCCGTAAAATTCAATCCTGGTGTCATAGCCGCCGATTTTTTCCAGAGCGCTCCGCCGGACGATAAAATTGCCGCCCTGCAGCATCGCACCCCGCCGAAAGAAAAAACGGGTCAGGTGATAAAGGATAAAACCGCCCAGATAATATATTTTTATCCATAAATTCATCCAGGCCGGCAAATCATAATAAACAAACGGACCGGACAGGGCCAAAAGCCGGTCGTCGCGTTCGAATTCCGTTAACACGCGCTTGAGCCAGCCCGCCGGCATAATCGTGTCCGCGTCAATGTTGGCAATCAAAACGCCGCTGCTGGCTTTGTAACCGGCCTGGCGCGCCCGCACCAGGCCTTTGCGCTCTTCCCGGACCACTTTAACGCCCGGAAAAGAAGAGGCGATGGCGGCCGTCCGGTCGGTGCCGGCATTGTCCACGACGATAATTTCAACCGCCTCCCGGCTTTGGGCCGTTTCCCGCTTGATCGCGGCCAGGCAGGCGCCGATATTTTCTTCCTCGTTATAGGCGGGAATGACAATGCTTATTTTTGCTTTGTTTTCCGACATAATAAATACGGAAAGATTATAAATTACAAATACACAAATTTAATCACAAATAACACAAATTAGATTGCAACCTTAATACATACATAATAGTCGGCGATAGTAAATATAGTATTTGTGAATTTGTGTTTAATTTGTAATTTGTAATCTTATTATATCCTGATAAATTTTCTCCCAAATATCAGCGATTTTCTCCACCCGGAATTGTTGGACGTATTCCCTGGCTTGCCGCCCCATTTTTGCCCTCTCCGGCGGATGCCTGAACAGCCAAATGATTTTTTCCGCCAAAGCTTTATAATCTCCCGGCGCGACCAAAAAACCGGTTTCTCGCCTGATATACTCGGGCAAGGCCCGCGCCCGCGCCGCCACCGCCGGCAAACCGGAAGCGAAGGCGTGCATTAAGGACAAACACTGGGTCTCGGCCGTGCTCATGACCGCAAAAACGTCCGCTGCCTGGTAAATCCGGGGCAAAAACGATTCCGCCACCATGCCCAAAAACTTGACGTTCCGGGACAAATCCAGTTCCGAGGCCAGTTTTTCCAGCCCGGGCCGGGCCAGTCCCCGCCCGGTAATAACCAGGTTAATCTCCCCTAACTCCCTCTTCACCAAAGCCGCCGCCCGAATAATTACGTCCACGTGCTTCTCCGGGGCCAGACGGCCGGTATAAAGCATGGCCCGCGGCCCCAGGCCCAGCTCTTTTTTTAGCCCGCCTTTCCGGGCCGCGTCAGCGGGAGAAAAGCTCCGCGTGTCAACCGGATTGGAAACCGCCTGGCGCGGACGCCTCAAGCCGGCCTTCACCATTTCCTTTAAAATTCCGCCCGAAGGCGCGGTAACGAATTCGGTCCGGTTATAATACCAGACGAAATAACGCTCCATGGCCCTGACGGCCAGGGGAAAATTCATCCCGGAATAAACCATAAACTCTTTGATGGGCGTATGATTGGTGCCAACCAAAGGCAACCGCAAAAGTTTGGCCGCCAGGAGCGCCTCCCAGCCGCTGCCGAAAGGAGACTGGCTATGAATCAAATCCGGACGCTGTTGCCTTAAGCTGAAATATGCTTTGAGTAGCGGTAAAACAATCCGTGATTGCCCCGTAGGCGAATGAGGAAAAGGCAGGGAGGGCAGGCGCCTGATTTTCACCCGTTCATTTATTTTAATTTCGCCTGTCTCCGGTCCGGCCCGGCCGTAATCCCGGGCCGCATACTGCGGCGCATAAATAACCAGCTCATGCCCGCGCCGGCTGAATTCCCGGGCAAAGGCGATGATCGAGTCGGAAATGCCGCTGATTTCCGGATAAAAATTATCGGTAAAAGTCGCGATTTTCATAAACGGGGGGAGCCGATGTTTTTCCTGGCGTATTTTTGAATTAAATAATACCCAAACGCCAGCAAAACCGCCGCGGCCATGAATAGCACGGCCGTATAATCAAAATATTTGCTGATCTGCTTGTAAGCGTAGCCGAAATAATAGCCGATTAAAACCAGGATTAAGCTTTTGGGCAGGGTGCCGAGAGTGCAATAACCCAGGAATTTAAAAAATTTTACCCGTGCCGCCCCGGCCGCCAGAATAATCAGGCCGCCGACCCCGAAAGTGAATTTTCCCCAAAACAGGGCCTTGGCGCTATGGTGGGAAAAAACTTTTTTCATTCTTTCCAGCCGCTCGTCGTCCGCCCGCACAAATAAACTCCATTTTTCAACCAAAGTCAGGTGTCCCAAGCGGCCGAAAAAATAATAAAGAATGTCGCCGACCAAATCACCGCTGACTACGATAACGTAAACCGTCCAAAAACTAAAAAAACCCAGGCTGGTCAAATAGCCGGCAATGACAGTAATAATCGGTCCCTCCAACACCGTAATCGGGAAAAGCAAAGCGTAACGGTACTGTTCCAGCAGGGGGGCAATCTGGTCAAGGACAAAAAAATGCATATATATTAACTTATTTTTAAAATAATTTCTTGCTTATGCCTATTAAAATAGCTATTTTAATAGCTACTTTGTATTATAGCAAAGAATGCTTGATTAGTTAACATTATTGTGCTAATATTATATTGTCAAACAAAATATTATCTTCTCTTAACCTTAGTCTAAGAGAATTTTTTATAAAATTATCAAACAGGGGTCGGTACCAAAGCGGTTCCGCGCTACGTTTAGTTAAACTAAACTAGCGGAACAGGCAACTGGGGCAGACTGCCACCGCCTTCGGCGGGGTGCCGCCAACGGCGGCATAAATCTGCTGGCTTATGTATCAAGTTTATATATTAAAAAGTCAATCAAATAACCGACATTATATTGGCCATACTGACAATTTAAATAATAGATTAATAAGGGGGTCGGTACCAAAGCGGTCAACTGGGGCAGACTGTAAATCTGCTGGCTTACGCCTTCGTTGGTTCGAATCCAACCCGGCCCACAAAAAAATTGCGCTCACGGCGCAATTTTTTGTTAGTTTATAGTACCATAAATCGGCTCATCATTGAAAACTTTTAAAATATTCCTTTATTCTCTGTTCATCTTCATTTTCTTTATTACCCTTAAAATATAATTCAATAAATTCAATTCCTATCATCTCAATGATTGCGTGGTTTTCGATGTAGGCGTAAATTATCCTTAAATTTTTCTTTCTTAAGCTCTGGCAAAAAAATCTGGCTTTAACAATATAAAAATAATCAGATTTTGTTATAACATTAAAATGCTTGCCGATACCCAAGGGCGATGTATTTAGAATTTTTTTAAATTCGGACAAATCATTATCCAGGGTTTTAAATTTTTTGGATAATTTTTTAAAGTCTTTTA
>CAYNBD010000055.1:0-6969 GCA_964395755.1 uncultured Gammaproteobacteria bacterium | reverse complement strand
ATTTATTGTTTAGTCATTTGACGTTTGAAATTTTATTAGACATTAGATAATTAGACAATTAGAAATTTTCATTCTGCCGTCTGTTTTCTGTTTACTATCTTTCAATATGTTCAGCGAGAGACTATATAATTTTGATAATTTTTTTCAAAAAGATTTTTGGCCGGATTTTTTTTTCGTGAATACTTATTCTTTACCGGTGGTTTTATGGAATTTGCTTTTATTATTTATCCCTTTTTGGCTCTGCCGGGGCCTAATAAGATATTGGCAAAGCACCCAACTGAAAAAAACCCGGCAGAAAGCCGCGGCTTTTATTATCGGTTTTATTTGGCTACTTTTTATTCCCAACGCCGCCTATATTATTACCGATGTCCGGCATTTGGCCGGGTATTGCGCGGTTAATTCGCCCGCGCACGTTTGTCCGGAAAGCGTCTGGATGATTATTTTCTTTTTTACCTATGCTGTCATCGGCTGGATTGCCCTGGTGGTTTTGCTGAACCAGATGCGGGATTTTATCAAACAGGCGGCCGGGAGACGGCCAGCTCTGGTTTTTATAATCGGAGTCATCCCCCTGGTCGCGGCCGGGGTTTTATTGGGCCTGATTAACCGCTGGAACAGCTGGGAAATTTTTTTGTACCCGGCAGCCATTGTTAAAAGCGCTTTAATTTACGTTACTGATCCGGTTTATTTTATGAACTGGCTGGCGTTCACGGCCGGTTTTTACGTTCTATATTTTTTAGGCAATCGTTTGTTTAAAAGATTACAAATTACAAATCATTACCAATAACACAAATAAATTCTGCGGAAGATTACAAATTACAAATCATATCGGCAAATCCGGAATGCCGAATAAAAGTAAAATAAGTGAAATAGGTAAAATAAGAATGTTTTAATTTTATTCTTTTGTTTATTTTGCTTTTTGTTCTTATTTTTCTTATTTTACTTATTTTTTTTATGGATTATTTAAAAATCGGGCGGGCGGTGGAACTGCGCGGCCGGGACAGGAAAATATACAGATTTTTAGAAATGCTTCCCGGCATTCTTTCCTGGGGAACTTTGATTGTTTTGTTGTTGTTTTCTTATTTAAAGCCGGTATGGGTGGCTTATTTTATCGTGGTATTTGACGTTTATTGGCTGTTGCTGGTTTTGTATTTGGGCTTGCATCTTTTAGCCGCCTATCGCAAAATCCGGGCGAGCAATAAAATAGACTGGTCTAGCGCCGTGGCTGCACTGGCGGCCGGCGAGGGCAGAGAGGAATTGCCCCGGGATTGTCCGGCCCGCCGGGGAGTAAACTGGCAGGACATTATCCACCTGGTAATTTTTCCGACTTACAATGAAAGCTTGTCGGTAGTGAGGTCAAGCTTCAAGGCCTTAGCGGGGGACGATTATCCCAAAGATAAATTAATAGTGGTTTTGGCGATTGAAGCCCGGGCCGGGGAAGAAGCCAGGCGCCGGGCCCAGGCCATCAAAGAGGAATTCGGTAACCAATTCGGCCATTTTTTAATTACGGTTCATCCGGCCGACATTGTCGGCGAGCTAAGCGGCAAGGGCGCCAATCAGGCCTGGGCGGCGCGGGCAGCCAAGAGGGAAGTCATTGACGCCGTTGGGCTGGATTACGATAAGATTCTGGTCAGTGTTTTTGACATTGATACGGTCATTAAGCGCGGGTATTTTTTCTGTTTGACCCATAAATTCCTAACCGTTTCCAACCCTTACCGGGCCAGTTACCAGCCGGTGCCGGTATATCATAACAACGTCTGGCAGGCGCCTTTTTTCGCCCGCGTGGCCGCTTCCTCCAACACTTTTTGGCAGATGATGCAGCAGATCAGGCAGGAAAAGCTGGCCACCTATTCATCCCATTCCATGACCTGGCGCGCTTTGGTTGACATTGGTTTCTGGTCCACCAATATGGTGAGTGAGGACTCCCGCATTTTTTGGCACTGTTTTCTTTTTTACCGAGGCGATTACCGGGTGGAGCCCCTGCATTTTCCGGTATCAATGGACGTGACCATGGATGAAACCTTCCGCCAGACGATTAAAAGTTTGTATAAGCAGCAGCGGCGCTGGGGCTGGGGAGCGGAGAACATTCCCTATTTGCTTTTTAACGTCATCAAAGAGTGGCCTAAACTGCCGAAGAGAAAAACTTTCGATAAAATTTTGGTGCAGATTTACGGTTTTCATTCCTGGGCCACCAATGCTCTAATCATCGCCGTCATCGGCTGGATGCCTTTAATTTTGGGCGGGGACCGTTTTAACGTTACGGTTTTGTCCGGCAACCTGCCGGCGGTAACCCGCACCCTGATGACCTGCGCCATGGTCGGCCTGGTAGTCTCCGCCATCGTCTCTACTCTGCTTTTGCCCAAGAAGCCGGAAAAATACGGCCCGGGAAAACGCTTGACCATGGTTTTGCAATGGCTGATACTGCCGGTTAGCATTATCGTTTTCGGCGCCGTTCCCGGCCTGGAAGCCCAGACCCGGTTAATGCTGGGTAAATACCTTGGTTTTTGGGTAACGCCTAAAGCGAGAAAATGAATTATGAATTACGAATTATGAATTGTTGTCTTTTGGTATTAAATAGCTAATGTTGGCTATTTTTTTGTGAGGATATTTAAGATACTTGACAAAATTATTAAAATATGCTATGCTTACAAGTTAAGTATTTTTCGGCTGAATTAAGGTATGTTATTGTCTGGCGGCAAGTTTTTTTTGGCGCTAGCAATAGTTAGCTAAAATGCCCGCCGGGCAAGAAACATCTCAGCCAGAATATTTAAAGCTTAACAATTTATCTTCAGACTCGCCGTTTCCGGCTTTTGCCGGGAACGGCGAAATTTGTAGATAATATTAATAAATAGAATGGATAAAGGAGGAATATATGAAGAATCGTGTTGATGCTGGCATCAGGAAAGATGTGTGGGTAAGGCATCCTCTCGGTAAGACAAAGGGGCCGACAATTGTGTTAGTTAAGGGGAAGAGGCCGGCCCAAAAAGGAGACGGAAATCCTATAAAATCAACACCTGAATTAAGTGATGATGGCATAGCGTCTCTCCCCCCCGATGAGGTGAAGAAAAACATCAGGGAGGCAACAATTCCCACTACTTCTACTTCCCCGATGCTGCCTCCTAAATCTAAATCGGAAAATAGAAGGACCTCGGCTGTTTCCCTGTCCATGCACTCCAGTCCGGGGATAGGCAACGGACGGGGCAGAAGAAGACACTGGTAATAGTATGCAACAATCTTTAACCCGCTTGAACGAGAATTCGCAAGGGCGGGTGTTTTTTTATTATCGCATTGTTACAAGGGTTGCAAGCAGCTGCAAAGCGCATACCTCACCCCCCAGCCCCTCCCTGCCTACCGGACAGGCAGGCCTCTCATAATTAGGAGGAGGAGGGAGATTATCCGTCAGCCGGCGGATAATCGGGAGAGAGGTTAAAAGAGGTGGGCAAAATATCAGGGACTAAGGTCCGAAGCTTTAGAACTTAGTTCCTATATAATATTCGGTGTTGGGGCATTTTTATGTTATAATAATAAATACTTATGACTGATTTTCATAATCTGACAATTGAGGCCTGCTTGCAAGAATTAAAGGCCGATAGAGAGGGCTTGGACGAAAAAGAAGCGGAGAGACGCCGGGACAAGTACGGGCTGAATAAACTGGAAGAGGAAAGACCCTTGGGCTGGGTTAAGATTTTGTTGTCCCAGTTTAAAAGTCCGCTGATTTACATTCTTTTGATCGCCGGTCTGATTTCCCTGGTTTTAGGTGAATACATTGACGCCGGCATTATTTTCGGCGCGGTTTTTTTAAACACGATTATCGGTTTTTTTCAGGAGAACAAAGCCAACCGGGCGCTGACCAAACTGAAAATGATGGTTGAGCACAAGGCGATTGTACTGCGTTCCGGCCATGAGATGGAAATTGACAGCGCCCTGGTAACTCCGGGGGACATAATAATTTTGCAAGTCGGCAACCGGGTGCCGGCCGACGCCCGTTTGATTGAAACCGATGATTTACAGGTTAACGAAGCCAATTTGACCGGCGAATCCCTGCCTTCAACCAAAACCAAAGAAAAAATTGAGCGGGGCGCGGCCCTGGCCGACCGGGAAAACACGGTTTACGCTTCCACGGTAGTGGTGCGGGGAACCGGGCGGGCAGTAGTGACGGCGGTCGGCGGGGAAACGGAAATCGGCCGGATTGCCCGCCTGGTAAAAGCGACCGTGGAGGAAAAAACGCCTTTGCAGGCGCGTTTGACCCGCTTGTCCAGATTTTTGGGTGCGGTCGTGGCGATCATATCTCTTTTAATTATCGCGCTGGGAGTCTGGCAGGGACGCAATTTGTTTGAGATGTTCATTACCGGCGTGGCCATCGCGGTGGCGGCCATTCCCGAAGGTTTGGCGGTGGCGGTAACCGTAATTTTGGTTTTAGGCATGCAGCAGATTTTGCGGCAGAAATCTTTGGTCAGGAGACTGGTGGCGGCCGAAACCCTGGGGTCCACGACGGTAATTTGCGCCGACAAGACCGGAACTTTGACCGCAGGCAAAATGAGCGTTTCACATATTATTATCGGCAAGAAAGAGTTTGAACTGGACAATCTCGGTTCCCGGCAAGACGAGACCGAGGCCAAAAACGTCAGTCTGGCCCTGCAGGCGGGGATGATGTGCAATGAGGCCGTGATTGAAAACGAAGAGGATGAGCTGTCTGATTGGCGGATTATTGGCACGCCCACGGAAGCGGCCCTGCTTTTGGCCGCCAGGCAAGCCGGTCTGGACAAGAAAAAGTTATCGGCGGCCGAGCCGGAAATCGCCAAACTGCCTTTTTCTTCGGAAACGAAGTTTATGGCCACCCTGCATCGCCGGAAAAAGGGCGGCTATGTAATATATGAGAAAGGGGCGCCGGAAAAATTATTGGCTAAAGCAAGCGGGTTTTATCATTGGGGCGAAATTCATGATTTGGGCGCCCAAGAAAGAAGAACCCTGGAGCAGACTTATGAAAATTTAACCGCAAAAGGCCTGCGGGTAATCGGAATGGCGACGCGCCGGCTGGCTCCTGTCCCCGGAACTGATGCAGCCACCGGTCAGTATCCTCCTTTTCTTAAAAAGAGCGCGCACCAAGACGGCCGGTTTGAAGCCGACTGGGAGATAATAGATAAGGACCTGGTATTTATCGGTTTTATTGCCTTAAAAGATCCTTTGCGGCCGGAAGCGAAAGAAACCATTAAAATTTGCCGTCAGGCCGGCATCCGGCCGGTGATCATTACCGGCGACCACAAACTGACGGCCCGGGCGATTGCCGAGGAAGTGGGCATGAATGTCAGCGCGAAAAACGTCATTACCGGCGACGTGCTGGATAAAACCGATGACCGGAAGCTAAAAAAGTTGGTCAAAGACATTGATATCTACGCCCGCGTCAGTCCCCATCATAAACTAAGGATTGTCCGGGCCCTGCAGGCCGATGGCGAAGTGGTGGCGATGACGGGCGACGGTATTAACGATTCGCCGGCCCTGAAAGCGGCCGATATCGGCCTGTCCCTGGGCACGGGCACGGATATCGCCAAGGAAACTTCCGACATTATCCTCCTGGACAATAATTTTAAAACCATCGTGGCGGCGGTCAGGCAAGGGCGGGTGATTTTTCAAAACATCCGGAAAGTAATCACTTATTTAATATCCGACAGTTTTTCCGAAGTTATTTTAATCACCGGCTCAATTATTTTAGGCATGCCTTTGGCCATTTTGCCGGCGCAGATTTTATGGATTAATATCGTTAATGACGGTTTGCCAAATTTTTCTTTGGCCTTTGAGAAGGGCGGGCCGGGCATCATGAAAGAAAAACCGATTAATAGAAATGAACCGATTCTCAACAGAGAGATGAAAACGATTATTTTTGCGGCCGGCTTGATTCGCGATTTTTTCGTTTTCGGAATTTTTTATTATTTATTCAGACATAATTTTGAGCTGGTTCATTTGCGCACCATAATTTTCGCCGCCATCGGCCTTGATTCCTTAATGTACATTTTTAGTTTGCGGAGTTTAAAGCGTCCCCTCTGGCGCCTGAATCCCTTTAGCAACCTTTATTTGGTGGTTGCCGTCGGCATCAGTTTATTTTTACTTTTAATCGCGATTTACTGGCCGCCCCTGCAAGCGATTTTAAATACTACCGCCTTGGGGTGGGAAAGTTGGTTTTTAATCGTAACCGCCGGTGTTTTAAGTATTTTGATGATTGAAGTAACAAAGAAAATTTTTGTGAAAGCGGGGAGATGATGGCGTTTTACTGGATATTGGTTATTTCAATTTTTAAATTATTGTTTGGCTGGTGATATAATTGATAAATTAATTTCCGAATTTTCTAATTTAGAATTTTCAAAACAATTTACAAATTTATTAAATAAAAAATAATTTGTTAATTACTTGATTTTTTGGTGGATTTTAAATTTGTAAATTTGAACATTAAAACCATTGTTTCGTAAATTTTAAATTAGAAAATTTGAAAATTAACTTTTAATTATGCTTGACCGACCGAGGAAAAAAAATTTTATTCTGCGTTTGCTATACAGCCAAAAATTTTTAGCGGTTTTAGGATTGGCCATAATGGTTTTAATCAGTTTTCCTTTGGTCCGGATTATCAATCAACGTTATAAAATTGACAAGGAGGTAAAAGACCTGGAAACGGAGATTAGCGAGCTGGAAGCGAAAAACAAGGATTTCAAGGAGTTGATTTCTTATCTGGAGTCGGATCAATTTGTGGAAGAGCAGGCGCGTTTAAGCCTGGGGCTTAAAAAAGAAGGAGAGGAAGTGGTGGGGATAGAAGAGCCGGCGACGGCCGGCGACGATTTGTCCGCGGCGACGGATACGGAGCGGAATCTGGAAGGGCGCGCCAATCCGGTAAAATGGTGGTATTATTTTTTTGAACGATTGTGATTGGAAATTAGTTAATTAGTCCGCCGGCTGGCGGATTAGGTACTTAGGGCTTGGGGCGAT
>CAYNBD010000054.1:0-6970 GCA_964395755.1 uncultured Gammaproteobacteria bacterium | reverse complement strand
TCTCCCAAAGCCGTCCCGGTCATTTCCGGCCCAATTGACCGTCAAAATCGGCAGGACAATACCGGCGAACATAAACGGCACGGTCACCAGAACATCAATTACTTTGTAGGCCGCTCCGTAAATGCCGACTTCGGCCTGGCTCCTGACCAAAGATAAAATTAAAGTATCGGCTTTAAGATAAATCAAATTAAAAACTATCGTTAAAGCCAAAGGCCAGGAGCGCCTGATAATATCTTGCCAAACGTCAAAATCAAAACGCAGGCGCAGACGCGCAAATTTAATCGAGAATATAAAGTGCAATGAAAAATTAACCGCGCTGGCCAAAACCGTGGCTGCCATAATGCCAAGCAAACCGAAATTCATTTTTATCGCCCCCGCCACCGCTATTACCAGCACTACCCGCCCCGCCACTTCGGCGATTGAAACTTTGTCCATTCTTAAATTTTTCTGGAACAAACCGACTAAAATTTGATTCAAGGCAATAAACAAAAAAGACATAGCGGTTACCGCTACCCCGATTTTAATTATCGGCTCATAAGGAAAAAATACAATCGTTAAAGGCGCCAGGCCCAAAAATAACACCGCTGATACCAACCGCAGGCTGAAAAGATTGTTTAAAATCTTGTTTTCCTCCACGCCCGGCCGACTGATCATCTGCACGGTCACCAGAGTCAGCCCCAAATCAGCCAAAATTCCGAAAAATGACAAAAAAGTGACAATGGTGGTATAGGCGCCAAAACCGGCCTGACCCAAATAACGGGTCATCATCGCTATCGCCGCCAAGCCCAAAATCGTAGCAATGACTTTGCTGATTAACTGTACAACGGTATTATAAGCCACTTTGGTGGATAGATTCATAGATTGAGTTATTTGTCTAATTTAGCTATAATATAATTGTCATTGGCTATTAGTCAAATTAGCTAGATTATACCAAAATCAAAGGTCAAAATGACAAGGCAAAATGTAAAATTAATTTTTTTATTTTCTTTTTGAATTTTTATTTGTCATTTTGTATTTTGCATTATTTGAGCCAGCGTTTATCAAAAAGCTAAATTACTAAATTACCAATACCCTAATTTCCACTAACTTAATTATAACATAAACCATATGAAAATTCTCAAACCTTGTGTTTGTTTGATTTTAAGCTCCCTGGTCTTAGTGGGAGTGTTGCAGTTTTGCTTGTTTAATTTTCCGCTCCCGGTCCGGGCCGAAAGCGATCTTTGGAATATGCAGGAGGGGTTGGGCGACGGCACCATCGGCCAGGAGGCTTTCGGGCGCGAAGAACCGCAAGACATTCGCATTATTATCGCCAACATTGTTAAAATCTTCCTGGGCTTTCTGGGAATAATTTTTCTGATTTTACTTATTTTTGCCGGTTTTAAATATATGACCGCCCAGGGCAATGAAGAAAAAATAAAAGAAGCCACCGGCCAGATAAAAACCGCCATCATCGGCCTCTTGATAATTTTGGCCGCTTACTCCATCACCCATTTTATTACCCAGTCCCTGTCCCGCACCACCACCGGGTCAGTCTGGTAAAATGTTGAAAGATTTTTCATTGCAAATTTTTAATCAATTTTCATTAAAACATCAAAAAATTGAAAATTGTTTTGGAAATTAAAAATTGGAAAATTTGAAAATTAATCATCCGTTATGTTTAAAATATTCAAAAAAACCAAAGTCTTTATTGTGATTTTGGTCTTTGTGATTTTTTTCATTTTCATCTTCAGCCGCGGCCATATATATGATAAAAGCGAGCTGGAATACGGCCTGACCTTCTCTAAAAAACAGATGCAGGGACTGGGACTTGATTGGCAAGCCGCCTGCCAGGAAATCCTGGACGATTTGCAAGTGAAAAAACTGCGCCTGCCGGCTTACTGGGATGAAATTCAAACCGCTGACCAGCAATTTAACTGGCAGGACCTTGATTGGCAGATTGAGCAAGCCAGTAAAAGAAACGTGGAAATTATTTTAGCAATCGGCGGACGTTTACCCCGCTGGCCCGAATGCCATTTTCCCGCCTGGACCCAGGGATTATCAGCGGATGAACGAGAAGACAAAATACTGGCTTACCTGCAAGCAACCATTGAACGCTATAAAAACAATCCGCAAATTAGCGCCTGGCAGATAGAAAACGAGCCTTTTCTTTCCCATTTCGGCGACTGCCCAAAATTAGACAAAAATTTTCTGGACGCCGAAATCACCCGGGCGCGGGCGCTGGACTCACGCCCGCTTATTATAACCGATTCCGGCGAATTATCAACCTGGATTCCGGCCGCCCGCCGGGCCGACATCTTTGGCACCTCGCTTTATCGCGACACTTACTCCCGGCTTTTAAAAAGCTACATTCATTATCCAATTTCTCCCGGTTTTTTCCGTTTGAAAAAAAATATCGCTAACTTTTTCGCCCATCCGCAAAAATGGATAATAATTGAATTACAGGCCGAACCCTGGGGGCCGGTTTCTTACCAAAATTTAAGCCAGGCAGACCGGGATCGCACCATGAACCTGGAAAAATTTAAAGCCATCCTGGAATTCGCCCGCCAGGCCGGCTTCCGCGAATTTTACCTCTGGGGAGTGGAATGGTGGTATTGGGAGCGTGAGGTTAATCATAATCCGGAGCTCTGGGAAGAAGCAAAAAAGTTATTTAGATAATTTTAAATTTTGATTGAATATTTAATTTTTAATTTCAAAAATTTAAAATTTTATCATTCAAAATTGATTCAAAATTTAAAATTGGAAATTCAAAATTTTATTAACATTCTATGTCTCAAAATAATAAAAATTACACCCTCGGCTTAGACATCGGCGGCACCAATATCAAGGCCGTGCTTTTTGACGGCAAAAAAGTAATTGCCGACGATTCCCTGGCCACACCCAAAGACAGTTTGAAAAAAATGTTTACTATCCTTAACGCCCTGATTGAACCCTTGCGGGCCAAGGCGCGCGCAACCGGAAAAAAAATAGGGGGCATCGGCCTGTCAGTGGCCGGACCGGTGGATTACGAAAAACAAATTATCATCAAAGGACCGAATATACCGATTTTAGACGACCTGAAATTAGGCGCGGAACTGGAAAAAAGCCTGGGTTTACCGGTTAAAATGGACAACGATGGCAATTGCTTTCTGCGGGCGGAAATGAAATTGGGCGCGGGGCAAAAATACAATAACGTTTACGGCCTGACCTTGGGTACCGGCATCGGCACCGCCTGGTGGCTCAATCATGATATCTACCGTGGCGCCCACGATAACGCCGGCGAGCTGGCGCACACGATTATTGATTTTTCCGAACCGCTTGAGCTGGAAAAAGCTTACCAGAAATTAACCCAGAGCAATCCGGCGCAAATTGCCGAGGAGGCTTACCGGGGGGACGAACTGGCAAAAAAAACCTATAAAGAAATCGGCCGTTATCTGGGTATTGCCTTGGCCAACGTGGTCAATTCCATTGACCCGGAAGTATTCATTATCGGCGGCGGCGTCATTGAATCTAGCGATTTGTTTCTCTCCCAAATCAAAAAAACCATGCGTAAATACATTGTCAGCCCGGAAGCCAAAAAAATAAAATTACTCAAAAGCAAACTCGGCGGCCAGGCCGGGGCGATCGGAGCGGCGCTACTTTTCCCGTAACCCGTATCCCATAACCCATAACAAAAAGAACGGTGAAAATCCGTTCTTTTTTGCTAAAAAATTTAATTCATTGTTTTCCAAAGCATTCCGCCAATATCATCTGCTAATTTTATTAACTTATCATAATATTCTTGGGTTAAATAATTTTCTGTATATAAAAAGTATACTAAATATTTTGATTCTTTTAGCGAACCGTAAGATGTTTCCAGAAAATTTTTATAAACCCGGCAATTCTCTCCCTTCCTTCTGGCATAGCCCTCAATATAGTTTAAAATAACTGACAAAGCCGCCCTTCTTAATTGTGAAGTAACCCCATATAATTCATCGCGAGGAAAACTTTTTGTAACCCGATAAACATATTTTACATACCGATGCATTTTTAGCTTCAATCTATCATGAAAATTCATATAAACTATAACAAAGGTTATGGGTTATGGGTTATGGGTTACGGGCTATAGGTTACGGGTTATGGGTTACGGGTTATGGGATTATCACACGCCCAAAGACGTAAACACGAATTTCACCAAAGCATAGGCCGTAAAAATCACTACCAGCCCGATTGTCGCCCAGATTAAAATGTTTTTTCCCTTGGTAACGGCTTCGGCATTGCCCGCGGCCGTCATCCAGGTAAAGCCGCCGTAAATAAACATCACCAGGGCCAAAGAGCCGACGATGCCAATAATGGCCTTGATGAGTTGGCCGATAAGCTGTTGCGGGCTTTTGCCGCCCAAAGGATCAGTAAGTTTAGTAGAACCGCCGGAGGAGGTGTCAATTATAAGGTCACATGACTTATAATTTAAAGGATCACCACATATGGTTTCACAATTCGCTTCACATTGACTAAGATTATCCGCTGTCAGAATATGAACCGTGCCACTCATACACACACATTTCCAATCAGCTGCCGAAGCAATATTAAATCCTAAAAATAAAGAAAAAACTAAAGAAAAAATAAAAATTATTAAAAATTTCTTCTTGACCATAACATTTAAAATTATTAACTAATTTAATTAATATCTAAATATTCCTAAACATAATTATACAATAATATCAAAAATAAAAAAAGCAGGTAGCTTAGAATTAAACTAAATTTAATCCCTAAGTACCTGCTTGCTAAAATTACCAAAGTGCTAAGGAAGATATACCTTCGTGGGACCGAAGGATGTTCCCTGAAATGTCAGATTCGTTCCTATCCCAACCCGCCGCAGTCGATGATTGCCGGGAGGGAGCATTTCAGAGCCGCCGTTCCGCAACCATTTCACCCGGGTACCGACCACCTTTATTTCGCCTCCGTGATACACGGCAGCCCGCATATCTTTCGGGCCGTTAAGCTCCAATAGCTGGGACTTATCAGAAAAAAGCCCTTTTAATTTACCCCAGTCTTTTCCGATTTCCTCGGGCACGCGCTTGTCTGCCCGTTTTACCTGCTTTTGGTTTTCATAATACTTATCCATGGCCCTTTTGGCTGCCTCACTCTTCCGGAGAGCTGCTTGTCGATCTGCATCCGTGGTAGCGTTGCGATAGTCAATGACGACTTGCTCAAAGTCCGCCTTGACCAGAGAGATTCCATAGGCCGCCTCTTGCCTTTGCAAGTCCTCATCTCCTTGGGCAACCGCATTTCTCAGGCGCACCACTTCCTGCTCTACCCAGGTAACCCGCCCGGTAGCCTGCATAACCATAACATAAAAACAAATCACGGTCAGGAGAAGCAAATAAGGCACTGCCAGCCAGACGCCTATCCTGTCTTTCATTCTCTTAGTGGGATCACTAAGGCCGAAGCAAAACCAAAAAATCCCCAAGTTGAATGCGAGAAAGAAAGACAAGGAATAAAGCGAGCCCTCAATATTGGCAAAAATTGACCAACCCAGAGCACTGGAACAATAAACAGTAGCCGCACACGCAATAATATACGTAATAACGGCCCCCCACCTGTCTTGCCCCTTGGGAAACCATTTTCTGATTACGACTATACCAACCCAAACGGCCACTAACATGATGGTAACCCGCCAGGTCCAAAGCCAGGGGCTGGAAGAAGATGCGATTCCGGTCAGGTTAATGACCGCAAAAATGCTGAAAAATACAGCAGCCCACTTTAGAGCGGGAATCGCCTTATTATCCTTACTGTTTCCCCAAACTTCGGCCGCCCACACCTTTAACATGGCGTAGACAATCCAGATGGCGGTAATCACGAGGATAGAAATTCCGATCGCCGCTGTGAGGGGAGGAACACTGGCCGAACCGGCAATCGCTAAAACCCCGGAAGTCAGGGGTGCCCAAAATATAACCAAGGGTATAAGGCCAATCCCCAGACCGACTCCCCAGCCAGCCGCGGTAAGCAAACCGGCCCAAAAAGTTTTCCCTTTAAGATTCCTACTCGCCACCCTGTAAACAGCGGCCTCAAAAACGAACAAAAGAATCAATACCGCTGCTGAAATCAAATATCCTGTCATGATATCTCCTCCTTATCTTAATGAGCGGCCAAGCCACTCTTTTTTTAAGATTTCCGCTTTTTCCGGCAATTCCTTAGCGGCCCCGATGGCTTTCTGCTCATACTTCTTTAAAAAATCATCCGCCTTTTCAACCGCTTCACGTATTTTCACGTTATCGGGATCAGCATCCAACTTCTCCCTTAACTCCTTATACTTGACCTCTACCTCTTCAGGGTCGGGCTTATCAGCAGATGACAACCACTGTATAAAATCATCCACTGCATCAATTCCGACATTCACAGAGCCAATTACATTGACCGATACCCCGGTTCTTGGTTCCCCGGTTCCCGGTACCGGCTCTTTAGCGAAAGCCACCTCTAAAACCAAGGGTCCCCGTTTGGCTTTCTCGCCCCAATTTGAGGTTGAATACAACCTTGAATTCTTGGGAGTAATAAATACCAGGTTACCGTCGCAGTCGTTCTGTACCTGGGTAGCCAAATCAGGGTTAAGCCGGTTAAGTTTTTGGTCACAGCTTAATTTGAATTCCATGACCTCGTCCACCGGGATTTCAACCAAACCCCTGTTGGTCCACTTGCCGATGTGGCCGGACGAGGAAAAAATCACAATGAATTTGTCAGATGCGGATACGGGAATAGAATTTGGCTCGATATAGGCTCCTTCCGGCCCCTTAAGCCATACCATTACTTTTATTTTCTTGTTGATCATTTCCGACCCGATTGATATTTTGGGGTTTTTAATACCCTCACTGGTCTTTCTTGCGTCCGGAGAAGGCGAATGGAAGAAGAGCACTCCGAAAATAAAAACCGCTATAACCGACGCAAGAGAGATATAAAACCATTTCTTCTTAAATATTTCCGGTATTTTTTTATCTCTGAATGTTTCCGGTATCTTTTT
>CAYNBD010000053.1:0-7218 GCA_964395755.1 uncultured Gammaproteobacteria bacterium | reverse complement strand
CCATGGCCGGCTCCAGTTTAAGTACCGTTCTAGTTTCTCCTCCGGCCAGTTTGTCTTCTTTGTAGGCTTCACTCAAAACCGCCAAGACCGTCCGGTCAACGCCGAAAGTCGGCTCAATCACGTGCGGAATGTATCTTTTGTTTTCTTGCTCGTCAAAATATTCCAGGCTGGCGGCCGAGGCCCGCTGATGATTTTTTAAATCATAGTCGGTACGATAAGCGATTGCCCACAGCTCGTCAGTCCCGAAAGGAAAATCATATTCCATGTCAATTGTCCGCTTTGAATAAAACGCCCGCTCTTTTTCCGGTATTTCCCGGTCATGCATTTTTTGCCGGTTAAGCCCGACAATGTCCATAAAACCGTGCATGTAATCCACCCAGAGAGTAAAAATTTTCTTCCAGTCGGCTTTGGGGCTGATAAAATATTCAATCTCCATCTGCTCAAATTCATAGGTACGAAAAATAAAATTCCCGGTCGTAATCTCGTTGCGGAAAGCTTTGCCGATCTGGCCGATGCCGAAAGGAATTTTTACCGGCGAAGAATCAAGTACGTTTTTAAAATTAACAAAAATATTCTGGGCGGTTTCCGGCCGCAAATAAGTAATCAGGCCGTCTTTCTCCACCGGCCCGATGACGGTTTTAAACATTCCGCTGAACATCTTTTCGGCGGTAAATTCGCCCCCGCATTCCGGGCAAACGGAAGCGTCCTTAAGTTTATCCGGCCGGAAACGCTGATGACATTTTTTACATTCCACCAGCGAGTCCTTAAAATTTTGGACGTGGCCGCTCGCTTCCAGGACGCGGGGACTGGAAATTACGTTGCCGTCTATGCCCTGCATGTCGTCGCGATTATGAATAAAATATTTCCACCAAGCCTGCTTAACGTTATTCTTTAATTCCACGCCCAAAGGCCCGTAGTCATAGCTATTGGCCAGTCCGCCGTAAATTTCCGAATTCTGAAAAATAAACCCCCGCCGCTTGCAGAGCGAAACGATTTTTTCCATGATGTTATTTTCTTTTGCCATACACTCTTTTTAAACACAGATCACAAATAAACGGTTACAGAATAAAAAATCATTTATCTGTGATCTGTGTTTATTACTAATTATGTTTTATCACATTTCCTCCATCACCTCAATCCCCAATAAATCCAGGCCATTTCTTATTACCTGACTAACCGCGGAGATTAAAACCAGCCGCGCTTCCCTCGCTTCCTTTTTGGCTTTCAGCACCGGCACGCTATGATAATAATCATTAAAATTCTGGGACAAGTCAAACAAATACTTGGCGATTTCCGCCGGGTCGTAATTTTTCCCGGCCCGCTCCACCGCTCCCGGATACTTGGCCAGTTTTAGAACCAGATTATTCTCCTTACTATTGTTTAGTTTCTGAAAATTAGTTTGTGGCCATTTGTATTCAAATTCGCGGCTATTGGCTTTCCGCAGCACACTGCGGATCCGCGCATACGTATACTGCAAATAAGCGGCCGTAAAACCCTCAAAACTCAAGGCTTTATTAATATCAAAAGTAATAACATTATCGGCCCCCACCTTCACCAGCTCAAACTTAATCGCTCCGACCGACAATTTTTTAACCGTTTCCCCTACCTTGCTATTGCTCCAGTCTTTGTGCCTTTTTCTGGTTTCTTTGGCGGCGCGTTTAAACAAACGCTCTTTTAAATCCTCATAAGTAATAACATTGCCGCTCCGGGATGACATCATGCCCGAAGGCAATTTAACAAACTCGTAGCTTAGATGAACCTTGTCTCCTTTAACTCCCAGTTTATCCAAAACGGCAAATAACTGCTTAAAATACAAACTTTGCCGCACGTCCACTACGTAAATAGACTTATTCAGTTTAAAACGTTTGAATTTCTCCTGCGCCAAAGGCAGGTCGGCCACCGGATAAAGCGCGCTCCCGTCCGAACGCAGAAAAACCAAAACCCCGAGTTTATCCAAATCAGCGATGACTGCCCCCTGGCTTTCTTGTAATACCCCCCGCTTCAACAATTTAGCAACCAGCTTCCGGCCGGTTTCAATGTACTCGCTTTCGTAATAGATTTTTTGAAATTCAACCCCCAGCTCCCGGTAAATCCGGGCGAAATGCTCAATGCTCCATTGCCTGGTCTTCTGCCACAGCCGGTAATCTTCGCCCCGGCGGCTCTCAATCCTTTTCATTAGCAAATTTACGATTCCTTTTCCGGTCTTATCTTTCCCCAGGGTGGCAACCGCCTGGCTGTACATTTCGCCCAATAAAGCGCCTCGTTCCTCCTGACTGCTAATCCGTCCTTGCTGATGGACGGAAAAATACCACAAAGTTTTGGCCACATGGATGCCGAAATCATTGATGTAGGAAACCGGAATGTTCTTATAGCCGTTAGCCCCTAAAACCCGATTAACGGCATCACCGTAGCAAAGGTTGCGCAAATGTCCGACATGATATTCCTTATGGGTATTGGCGTTGGAATATTCAATCATTACCCTCTTTTTGCGGCCACTTTTGTTTCGGCCGTATTCGTCTTTTATTTTGCCAATGTCCGTGATAACGCTTTGACTTAAATATTTTTTGCTGAAAACAAAATTAAGATAAGGCCCGGCGACTTTAATGGAACTAAATTCCGAAGCTTCGGAATTTAGTTCCTGCGCTAATTTTTTAACCAAAAATTCAGCTATTTCATTCGGATTTTTCCCGGACTGACGCGCGGCTTCAAAGCAGGGCAAGCTTAAATCTCCCATGCGCGCGTCTGGGGGATAAACCAAATCAGACGCCTGAACTATTTTTTTCTTAAGCGCCTGATTGATCTTTTTCACGATATCCAATTTTATTTTATCCAGCGCGTACATAATAATCCTCTCTATTTTTTTATTACCCTTACGAATTGCCTTTTCCCTCTTCGCAATAGCAGACCAGTTTTAGGAATCTTGACCTCTTGTTTAACGTCTTTTACAACCTTCTCATCAATTTTAATCCCGCCTTGAATAACTAACCGTCTGGCTTCGCTCTTACTGTCCGCCAACTTGACTGTAAACAATAAATCAATAATATTCCAATTCGTAATTCGTAATTCGTAATTCGTAATTGTATCCGGCAATTCTTTTTTCTGAATAATTTTAATAAAATATTTCTCCGCCGCTTCCGCCTTTTTCGCGCCGTGAATAATTTTCGTAATTTCACGCGCCAATTTCATCTTTAAATCCCGCGGATTAACCTTGCCTTTTTTTAATTTATCATAAACGGCGTTAACCTCATCCATGGGCAGACGCGTGCACAATTCAAAACCGATGCCAATCAAGCCGTCCGGCCAGCTCATTATCCGGCCGTACATATTCTCCGGCGTTTCGTCCAGATTGATGACGTTGCCCTCGGTTTTGCCCATTTTCTTACCGCTGGTATCAACCAGCAACTTGTTGGTCAGGACGAATTTTTCTTTGCCTTTGACCGCTTTCATCAGGGTGCGGCCGGCCAGCATATTGAACATCTGATCATTGCCCCCGATTTCCAGGTCTACATCCATGGCCACCGAATCATAACCCTGGGCCAAAGGATATAAAAATTCATGCAGATAAATCGGTTTCTCCGCCTTTAACCTGGCCTGGAACATATCCCGCTGAATCATCTGCTGGACCGTAAAATTGGCGGATAGTTCAATCACATCCCGAAAAGTAAGCTTGTCGCCCCACTGGCTGTTATACAATATCCGGGCCGGGTTGGGGCCGCTGAAATCCAAATAAGCCGAAGCCTGCTTTTTGTAAAATTTGGCATTGGCCGAAACTTCTTCCCGCGTCATTTTGTTCCGGGCCGCGCTCTTATCGGTCGGGTCGCCGATCATGCCGGTAAAATCGCCGATCAAAAAAATAACGTCATGCCCGAGTTCCTGGAACTGGGCCAGCTTGTTAAGCTGGATGGCATGGCCGATATGAAGCGAAGCCGCGCTCGGATCAAAACCGCAATACAAACTTATCCTTTTGCCGGAACGCAAAACATTTTTCAGTTCTTTTCGTCCCGGAAAAATCTCCTCTACCCCCCGGCTAAGCACCTCATCAATTTTATTTTTATCAGTGCTAACTTTCATATGCTACATAGAATGTTACGTAGCATGCTACGTAACACTAACACTCAAAACTAGTAAATTTTTTATTACTTTCTACTTTTCACTTTATAACTTTATAACCTCTTATTTCTCACTTCCCGTTCTTCTCTTTTTCAATCTCTTTCTCCTCTTCCTTCACTTCGTCAATCACCTTCTTGCGGGCTTTATAAAAATCCATTAAAGAAAAAATTACCAAACTGGCCACCACGATGCCGAAAATATTTAATAATAACACTTTCAAAACATTGCCGAAAATCGGCCAATCGCGGTCGGCCGCGGCCAGTCCGATCGCGGTCAAGGGCGGAATCAGGGTAACGGTAATGGCAATACCGGGCAAAGTGGCATTTAAATTTGGCTTGACCCAGGTATAACTGGCGGCCAAACCGGCCACCACCGCCACAAAAAAAGTAAACAAAGAGGGCTGCATTATCTTGATCAAACTGATACCGCTGACTTTTGTATAGCTGAAAAGTCCCAAAACAAAAGCCACTAAAAAAGCCAAAACAAACGCTACCAGGAATATCCTGACCGAACGCATTATCACCCGCCGGTCATTGATTACAATTCCCAGGGCAATGGCCAAAATCGGCGATAACAAAGGAGTAACAAGCATGCCGCCGATAACCAAAATCACATTATCAGCCAACAAGCCCAGAGCCACTATTAGAGTGGATAAAATCACCAAAAAATAAAAATCGGTTCGGGGAGAACTGGTCTCAATCAAATGGCGGCAAAATTTATTCCGGTCATTTTGGTTAACTTTGAATAAATCATCAATAGACATACATTAAAAATAACTTATAGCTAACATTATTTTATCTTATTTAGCTTATTTTGGCAACATTTCTAATAAATGAACATCGCGTCCCCATAGCTGTAAAATCGGTATTGCCTTCTAATCGCGCTTTGGTAAGCTTTAAAAATAATTTCCCGGCCGGCTTTTTCGCTTTTGCCCGCGCCCACAAAAGCCATCACCAGCATCAACAAAGTTGATTTAGGCAAATGAAAATTGGTAATCAAAGCGTCAATCACTTTGAATTTATACCCGGGATAAATAAAAATATCCACCCAACCTCCAAATCCTTGATTCCTGCTTCCTGATTCCTGCTTCCAAACCGCCTCCAAGGTTCTCACGCTGGTTGTGCCGACGGCGATTATCCTTCTGTTTTCTTTTTTGGCTTTTATAATTCTTTTCATTACTTCTTTTTTAATTTCAACAAATTCCGCGTGCATTTTATGTTTTTTAATATCATTAACTTTAACCGGCGCAAATGTGCCCAGGCCGACATGCAAAGTAATGTATTCAAAACGCACGCCTCGGGCCTTTAATTTTTTTATCAGCCGGGGCGTGAAATGAAAGCCGGCGGTCGGCGCCGCCACCGACCCGACTTTCTTACTGTCAGCGTAGACGGTTTGATACGCTAAGGTGTCAGACACCCCATAGGGTGTCTGACACCTTCGGCCGCGTTTAATATACGGCGGCAAAGGTACCTGCCCGATTTTTTCCACGGTCTTCATCATCTTCGCTTCGCCTTGATTAAACTTGACTTCCCAGGTGCCGTCCTGATTATTTTTAATCAGCTTACATTCCAACCCTTGGCCAAATTTAATTTCTAATCCTTCCCACTTGCGTGCTCCGCCGACCAAACACTGCCAAAAAGCCCCCCTCTCCCGCGACAACAGAAGCGGGGGAGGCTGGGAGGAGGGTAATAAAAATACTTCTATTTTCCCTCCGCTCGTTTTCCTTTTGCCCATTAGCCTGGCTTTAAAAACTTTGGAATTATTCAAAACCAAAACATCGCCCTTTTTTAAATAATCAGCTAAATCATAAAAATGCTTATGCCGGATATTTCCATTTTTTCTCTGTAATAAAAGCAACCGCGAATGGTCTCGCGGCTTTATCGGCTCCTGGGCGATTAAATTTTTCGGCAAATGATAATCAAAATCTTTTAATTGCATATATGGTGTGAATGGTTACGGGTTACGGGTTACGGGTTACGGGTTACGGGTTCTGTATCGGATGATTCCTTTTACTACGTTCCGCCAGCTTAATAATCACATCCCGCACTCTTTCCGAATTGGGAATGTCTTGGAAAAAAAATCTTTCTTTGAAGCCGGCGGTTTGTACAAAAACGTCGCCGTATTTAAAAATCGTGGGGAAAAAACCGTGCACCTCGCTGGTAACGTCCTGTACCCGGTACAATCTCTGTTCAGAAATGGTGCGGGCGAAAAACCCAAGCTGGCGAATGTCAATAATGCGCTCGTTGGTAATAATCCAAACGTCCAAATAATAATCAATGAAGGAAAAAAAGAAAAACAGCCAAATAAAAAGATAATAAGAGCTGATCAGAAGCACTACCAACGGATAGCTCACCAAACCGCCAAGCAAACCGGGATAAATATAAATCATAAGCTGAAAAAAAATAATCGGTAAAATTATCAAGACGACAAAAAACACTATCTTTTTAAAAAGAATAAAAACATCCCGCCTGATAACCTCTATGGTTTTTTCGCCGGCTAATTTGCCCGGCAAGTTATATTTGGATAACATAAGAAAAAATAAGAAAAATAAGAACTAGAAGTAAAATAAGAAATTAAATTTTAAATCTGGAAATTGAAAATCGGTGATTTGGATTCAGGAATTAGGAACCAGGAATTGAAAATGTTTCAAAAAAAATTCTTCAACAACATTTGGATTATATTTTTTTCAAATTTATCCCAGCCAGGATAAACCTTTAATAAATACATTTTAAAAAAAATGCAAATTCTGACGAAAATCAGAATGAAAAATCAAAATCAAATAAACCTCTAAACACGGTAACGTTTATTGCCCAGTCAATCTGGCTTAAATAATTATATGATGCCAGCAGCAATAAAAACGCAATGACCATAAAAATAAAAGTAGTCAGAAAAGTGGCGAAATTATTAAAACCGAATTTAAACATATGGTAAACCGCCACCAAACAAAAAATCAGCCAAAGTAATAAGAAGCCAAAATAAATAAAGTCTAGTATCTGCAGTAGCTGGTCCGAAACAAGCCCCATCGCACATCAGGCTTCATCGCGGGGTGGTTCAAACTTGTCGGTCATCCGATGTTTGATCATTCGCCGAGCGCGGTCGGCGTCCCAA
>CAYNBD010000052.1:0-7590 GCA_964395755.1 uncultured Gammaproteobacteria bacterium | reverse complement strand
TCCGGTTTCGTTGCAACGCTTAACCCCTTCGTCCGTTCGCGTGGGGCAATGGCCATCCTGCGTTCTCCGACAACCCAAGATTTCCCAATGAATACATGTCATTCCCACTTCAATTCCCTCCTTTTTTGGTTGTTTTCAATGATATGGTGATATTAACATAAAATAGAAAAAAGTAAAGCATTGTTTAATGTTTGTTGTTTGCTGTTCGTTGTCGCATGTTACGAGTTATGAGTTACAAGTTACGGGTCGTGTTGACTTGCGCCCGATAAAAAGTGATAATAAACATATAATATTGATCAAATTTTTACAAAAGACCGGATAAGTACGCTGCTTGGAAGAATAGAGGAAATAAACAAAACCTTAAGAGCAATAGATAGGCATGAAGTAGTGGGCATATTTTCGGGGCTAAGAGATGCCTGGGTCCAAGTAAAGATTGCGCACGATAATAACATTTTTTAACATTTATCTAAGAATTACCAAGCAACTATGTTAAATAGAATACCTACTGAAATAGATGTTTTGATATCGGCTAAGAAATATTACATGAGGGCGCAAAAATAACAATTAATTTATAATATATGGATAAAAAAATCGTATTTATCGGCATGATCGTCGGCGCGACCATCGGCGGCTACATCCCGACGCTTTTCGGGGCAGGCGTTTTTTCTATCTCGTCCGTTCTCTGCGGCGGCCTGGGCGGTATCATCGGCATCTGGCTGACCTTTAGGATTTTAAGATAGAGTAATAATTTTAATCGGATAATTTATCAATATTATTAAAAAATTCGTTTTTAGCGATAACAGGCAGTCGGTTTCTATATCGATTGCCTTTTTTATGTTATAATAAAATAAATGATAACATCGGTTATTTTACTGCAATTATTTGGGCAATTATAGGAGTATTTTTGTTGTTTATTTTTTTGCACGCTCTTAACGGTTTGGCGCGTATTTTCGGAATGCTCGCAAAATCCATATTGGAGAACAAAAAACAATAATCAATTGTATGGATCCAAAAGACAGGGAAAATATAAAGCCGGGGAGGGTTAAAACTATAAAAATAATTATTAAATTTTACCCGCCTTCGTCCTTCGGCAAGCTCAGGACTACGGCGAGGCAATGAATTTATGAACACACAATTATTTAATTTTTTTAAAGTAATCGGACAAGACCGGACTTATCTGCAGATGCTTTATTTATTGCTCTCATTCCCGCTAGGAATATTTTATTTTACTTTTCTGGTTACGGGAATATCACTCGGACTCGGACTCTTTATTACTTTACTGGGCGCTCCGGTTTTGTTGGGCACACTTTTATTATGGCGCGTATTTGCCGGCTTTGAGCGTCAACTTGTAAAAATTATGTTGGGGATTGATATTTCTTTTACTCCGATAAAACCGTTGCCGGGACTCTGGGTAAAAATAAAGGCGTATCTTAGCGATGCGTTTACCTGGAAAAGTTTAGCTTATCTTTTTATAAAATTCCCGTTAGGAATAATCTCCTTTGTGGTTTTAGTTACCTTACTCTCAATTGCTCTCGCATTCATCGCCACGCCTATTATGTATTATATTACTGAGCTGGGGATACTTGAGGGAATTTTTTGTATTAGCCCGATTAATATTTGTTTAGTAAATAGTTATTTTACTGCAATTATTTGGGCGATTATAGGAGTATTTTTGTTATTTATTTTTTTGCACGCTCTTAACGGTTTGGCGCGTATTTCCGGAATGCTCGCAAAATCCATGTTGGAGAACAAAGAACAATAATCAATTACATGGACCCAAAAAACAGGGAAAATATAAAAGCGGGACTGGAAGTGGAGATAGTAGAAAAGCATAACCAGGGAAGCGGAGAGCTGACCCGGGGAATTGTGGCGGATATTTTAACTAATTCTTCTTTTCACCCGCGGGGAATAAAAGTGCGCTTAGAAACCGGGGAAGTCGGCCGGGTGCAGATTATTTATTAAACAAAACAATATGGAAAAAGAAACTTTATTGGCGGGCATTATATTGACCGGCCTAGGATTTCTGTTTATTTTTAAAAACAGGGACATTGCCCGGGGCGCGGCAAAATTTTACGCCCGGGTTTATACGGAAAAAAATTTAAAGGTTATGTTTAAAATCGCCGGCATTATTCTTATCTTGGCGGGAATTATTTTAACGTTTTTTAGATAATAATTAAATTTTAAAATTATGAAAACTATGAAAAGAAACATTTTTTTAATTATTATTCTGCTTTTAGCCGCCGCTATTTTTTTATTTTTCTATTTGGGCAAGGGCCGGGAGGACTTCCTTTCTTCGGGATTAAAAGACGCGCCTGATACTCCCGTAAACGAAATCTGCCAAAGCCTGACCCACTCTGACAATATTGATTATTGTTTGGCCGTGGCTAACCAGGACGAGGATTATTGCCAAGATCTGGATATACCGTCGGAAAAAAATCTTTGCCGGGCTATGGCAACGAGAGACATATCTTATTGCCGGGAAATCAAAGAGGCGGAGCCCAAGCAGGTGTGTTATTACGAGCTTAGTTTTTTGGCGGGTGAATTTGACTACTGCCGGGAGATGGAAAATTCGGATATGTGCTATTTTGCTTTTCTTTACCGCTTGCACTGGGAAGCGCGGGCGGATGAGATTAAAGCGGAGTATTGCGATAAATTTAATGCCGATGCTCCGGACGGACAGATTTTTAAAACCTGTTGCCTGGCCTTCAGGGCGCAGGACCCGGCTTTATGCCAAGGAAACAAGTATTGCCTTTCCTTTTTTAAACAGCCGTTGTCATTTTGCGACAGTCAATTCAATATCCCGGGCGGCGGACCCATAAGCGATGACGAATGTCTATTGCACCGGGCGCTAAGCGGGAAGGATGCCTCTATCTGCGCGCAAATTGGGAGCGCAGCCGGGCGGGACGGATGTTATGCCGATATGTCAACCCATATCTCGCCTGATCTTTCTTTCTGCGACCAGGTCGTTAACGGAATGGTTAAAGACATGTGCTACACGGAATTTGCCATTAATTCCGCCCGGCAGGAATAATGTTAAAAATGTTAAATAAAAATAGCAGAAATCGCAAACGCAATCGTTTACAAGGCTATGATTATTCCCGGGCGGGATGATATTTTGTTACCATTTGCGTCAAAAACAGGATTGAATGTCTGGGGAAAATAAAAAATAAAAAAATGGAAATAACCCGGAAAATTTATGGATGTAAAATTATTCGCAACAAACAATATAACAAAATAATCAATCAACCTATGTCCCACGAAATCGAATACAATTTTACCGAGGAATACTGGAATGATGAAAAGCAGTGCCGCCATTGCGACAGCTTGGGAGAAAAAGAGGGCAAGGGCTTCTGCCGCGAACTGGAAATTGAAGTCCCCCTGGCCGGACACTGCGACTTTTTCCGCTCCCGGGATTAATTTATGCCGAAAAAAATTTTATTTTCCGCTTTATTCCTGGTTTTGGCGTTGAGCGCCTGCGCCGGCTCAGGCGGAAATGACAGAGAACTAAATATTAACAATATCGCCATGAAACTAACCAGCCCTGATTTTAGCAACGGCGGGTTTTTGCCCGCGGACCTGACCTGCGACGGCCAGGGCCGGGCGCCAATCCTGGAAATAAGCGAAGTACCGACGGCAGCGGCCTCTCTGGCCCTCATTGCCGACGACCCGGACGCACCGCTCAAAACCTGGACGCACTGGCTGATCTGGAATTTAAGCCCGGAAACCGGAGAAATTGCGGCCGGCAACCTGCCGGACGGAGCAATCGTAGGTAAAAATTCCGGCAACCGCAACGATTATGGCCCGGCTTGCCCGCCCGGCGGGGTTCACCGCTATTATTTCAAACTCTACGCCCTGGATACGACCCTAAATTTAGAGCCGGATGCCAAAGCCGCCGACCTGATTGCAACCATGAAAAACCATATCCTGGACCAGGCCGAGTTAATGGGAAAATACGAACGGAAATAAATAAAATTGCCAGCAAAAAAAATAGAGGACTCCATAGAGTACTCCATAGAGTACTCTATTTGCCAAAAAAATTAATAACCACAAAAAACACCCCGCAATCACGGGGTGTTTTTATCTTATTTTTCTTTTTATTCCTATTTTACTTATTTTTCTTCTCACTTAATACCGTCTCCGATTGCGGTCATTATTGAACCGGCCGCGGCCGCCGCCGTTAGGGCGCGGAGAGAAGCGGGAGCGGGGGTTAAAACCGCCGCCGCTTGATTCGCCTTTGCGGTCCTTCCACAAATGCTCGTTTTCGGGCAAACCTTTCATAGTCAGATTAACGCGGCCCTGGTCGTCAATTTCTTTGATTTTAACCGTGACCTCGTCGCCCTCGCTTAAGAAGTCCTGGGGTCTTTCCACCCGGTAAGGCGCCAATTCGCTGACGTGCACCATGCCGTCATGGCCCGGAGTCAATTCCACGAACGCCCCGAAATCCAGCAGGCGCGCGACTTTGCCAGTAAAAATTTCACCGGTTTTAAATTCGCGCACGATGTTTTTAATATAATCAACCGCCTGACTGCATTTCTCGCTGTCCGTACCGCAAACCATCACCAAACCGTCGTCATCAATGTCAATGGAAACCCCGAATTCGTCAATAATGCCGTTGATAACCTTGCCGCCGGTGCCGATGACTTCCCGAATGCGGGCCGGGTCAATGCGGAAGCTGGTGATGCGGGGCGCGTATTTGCTCAAATCCGGCCGCGGCTTGGCAATCGCCTTGCTCATCGTTTTTAAAACCTCGTCCAAGGCCGCCCGGCCCTGATTTAAGGCCTGTTTGATTATTTCCTCGCTTAAACCGTCGGTCTTGGTATCCAGCTGGATGGCGGTCAGGCCGTCAGCCGTACCGGTCAATTTAAAATCCATGCCGCCTTTCCCGTCTTCCAGGTCCTGGATATCGGTCAGTATTGCCCATTTGTCCATTTTGGCGTCGGAGGCCAGACCCATGGCGATGCCGGCCACGGCTTTCTTAATCGGGACGCCCGCATCCATCAAGGCCAGGGAAGAAGCGCAGGTTGAGCCCATGGAAGAAGAGCCGTTGGAACCCAGGGTTTCGCTCACCACCCGGATGGTGTAAGGAAATTCCTCTTTTTCCGGAATAACCGGCAATAAGGCCTTTTCCGCCAGGGCCCCGTGCCCGATTTCCCGTCGGCCCGGGCCGCGCATCGGCTTGGTTTCACCCACCGAATAAGGCGGAAAATTATAGTGATGCATGTAGCGCTTGGTGCTCGTGCCTTCCACCCCTTCCAGGGTCTGCTCCAGGCCCGGTGCTCCCAGGGTAACAATGGACATAATCTGGGTTTCGCCCCGGGCAAACAGGCCGGAGCCGTGATTACGCGGCAATACCCCGGCCTCGGCCCCCAGGTTTCTGATCTCGGTTAATTTGCGTCCGTCCACCCGCTGTTTCTTCTCCAGGATGGCACGGGTCACCTCGGCTTCCACTGCCGGCTCCACCAAAGAGGAAATTGCCTGTTCGCGCCGGTCCCGGCTGACGTTCTCCGTAAACAAATATTTGTCCAGGCCTTCCTTAATCACCCGGACCGCGGCTTTGCGCTCGCCTTTGGTATAATAATTTTTATCAAACAAAATCGGCTTGATGTTTTCTTTTAACCATTTTTCCGCCCGGGCAAACACCGCCTCTTTTTCTTTTTCCGCCGCCAGCTCGTCCGCGCTTTTTAGTTCCGCTTTGGCCGCGGCTGCCGCCGGTTTGACGGCCGCCTGCAGCTTTTTAATCAGCCCGATGCCGGCCCGCAATTCTTTTTGGCCGGCCATAATGGCCTTAAACATTTCCTCTTCCTTGATTTCACTGGCTCCGGCCTCAATCATAATCACTTTTTTGTCCGTACCGGCTACGATTAAATCCAGGTCGCTCTCGGCCTGCTGGGCGTAAGTGGGATTAAAAACCAGCTGGCCGGCAATCCGGCCAACCCGGACGCCGCTAATCGGACCCTTCCAGTCTACGCCGGAAATTGACAAAGCCGCCGAAGCCGCGATTAAAGACACGATGTCATGATCGTTTTCCTGGTCCACGGACAAAACCGTCACCACCACCTGGACCTCTTTGCGGGACTGGCCGTCAAACAAAGGCCGGATGGAACGGTCTATCATCCGCCCGGTCAAAATAGATTCGTCGGTCGGCCGGCCTTCGCGCTTGATCCAACGCGAACCCTTAATAATACCGGCGGCGTACAAACGCTCTTCGCATTCCACCATCAAAGGGAAAAAATCAATCCCTGCCCGCTCTTCTTTGGCTTCCACTACTGTCGCCAAAACAACCGTATCACCGTACTGGACGGTGACGGCGGCGTTGGCCTGACGGGCCAGCTTGCCGGTTTTAATGGTGAGAGTGCGGCCAAGCCACTCGCTCTTGAATACTTGTTCCTTACTCATATAAGTTAAAAGTTTATAAAGTTAAAAGTTTATAAAGTTATAACATACTAACACGCTTATAACTTTATGACTTTATAACTTTCAAACTCCGTTGGCTTGGCCATCAGATTACAGAACTATGAGTTAACCTCACAGCGCTATTTATCTGCCGACCAAGCGGTTAATTAGTTAGTAAACACGTAACCTGCAACAAGCAAAACATGTAACAATTTAACAATTTTTTCTTTTTATCTTATTTTACTTATTTTACTTTTAACATTCTTTAACAATTCCCCTTATTTTACTTATTTCCTCTTACCGTAAATATTTCTTATTCTCGCTTAAATTGACAAAATCATCCGCCTCTTCAACCAGTTTGCCGGAGGCGGTCTGCCGGAAAGCCATCACTTCCACCAGACAGCCTTTGGTGTTCTGCAAGTAGCTTACCAGGGGCAAATAATCGCCATCACCGGTTACCAGCACCACCACGTCCAGCTTGGCCGCCAGCTTGATGGCGTCAACCGTGATGCCGACATCCCAATCCGCTTTTTTCGCTCCGCCGGCAAAAATCTGCAGGTCCTTCATTCTAATTTCAAACCCCTGCTGGCTTAAAGCTTCAAAAAAGGGCATTTCTTCCTCGGTTTCGGTTTTAATCACGTAAGCGGTGGCCCGGATTAATTTGCGTCCGGCCACGGCGTCTTTTAAAACTTCCTTAAAATCAACGCGTTTGTTGTATAAATTTTTCGCCGAGTGGTACATGTTGGAAACGTCAACCAAAACGCCCACCCGCTGTTCTTTATGTTTAATCATCATAATGTTAGTAAATAGTAAGCAGTAAATAGTAAACAGACGACAGCCCAAATTACGAATTACCAATTACAGTCCTCTTCTCGTTCTTATTTTTCTTATTTTACTTTTCATTCTTATTTTTTTATATCCTAAGCCCTAAGTACCCAAATACCTGATTCCTGATTCCATCATTTTTACTTCTTACTTCCTTCGCCTCGCCGAATCCGCCAACTGGCGGAGAAGGCGGATTACTTCTCCTCCTTTGCCGTCTCTTCCGTCTCTTCTTCATCCTCATCGGTCTTTACTTCTTCCCGGGCCAGCATTTCCTGCTCTAAGCGCAATTTTTCTTCCTCTTCCTCCTGCATTCTCTTGGCAATTTTCAGATTCAGCTTCTTGGCTAAATTATTAAAAGATTTTTCATCATCT
>CAYNBD010000051.1:0-7621 GCA_964395755.1 uncultured Gammaproteobacteria bacterium | reverse complement strand
TTTGCCGCTTTTTTTGAGCAATGTCTTCTTCATGTTCAAAATTTTGTTTATTCATATATAAATGGTATAATAATAACTACCTGCTATTATTATATTATCTATTTGACAACAATGCAAAAATCCTGGTACAAAAGATGGTGGGGCATCGGACTGATTTTATTTATAGCCGTGGTGGGCGTTTTACTGGTGGCGGCCGGCTTTTATGTCTTTACGATCGCCAAAAGCCTGGTTAATGAAAATAATAATTTCAGCGGCTTGCAGATCTCTTCTTCTTCCGTTTACCAAAATGAAGAGCAAAAAAATCTGATTGAAGGCCAAAACAACTACTGGCTGGGCGCGGCCAAGCCGAAAATAACCATCGTGGAATTTGCTGATTTTAATTGCCCTCTCTGCCAAAGTTCCTTTACCAAAATTCGGGAAATCAGTCTAAAATACAAAAACGACGTTAAAATCATATATCGTGACTATCCGGTTTTTTCCGGCTCGCTCAACCTGGCCCTGGCCGGCCGCTGCGCCGGCGAGCAGGGGCTGTTCTGGCTGATGCACGACAAACTTTTCCAAAATCAGGGAAATTTTGAATTAAGCCAGCTGCCGGAGATAGCCAACCGCATCGGCGCCGACGTGGAAAAATTCAATGACTGTTTATCCAGCCAAAAATACCTTATTGCCATCCAAAAAGACTTTTCCGCGGCGGAACAGCTGGAAATCACCGGCACCCCCGCCTGGTTTATTAACGGCTATAAAATAGAAGGAGACATTCCCTATAACCTGTTTAACGAGTTAATTGAAAAATTACTGAATAATTCCTAAATTATAATTCCTAATTCCGGATTCCGGATTCCAGATTTAAATACTGTAATTGAAAATTTAAACTCATATACTCCAAAAGTTATCTCTAAGAGTGCTATATTTATGAAACAAATCCGCATACATGGCCGCGGCGGCCAGGGCGTAGTAACGGCCGCAGAGTTAATTGCCATCGCCGCCTTTAACGACGGGCAAGAGGCCCAGGCCTTTCCTTCTTTCGGCGTGGAAAGAACCGGCGCTCCGATTGAAAGTTTTGTCCGCCTTGATTCCAAGCCGATTAAAACCAGGGAGCATGTCTACCATCCCGATATTTTAATTATCCAGGACGCTACCCTGCTTGATGCAATTGACGTTACCAAAGGCTGCCGACCCAAAACCATGGTTATCATTAACACCGCCAAAAACAAAAATGAAATTAAAATCAATCTGCCGGCAAAAAACATTTACCCGCTTGACGCCACTAAAATCGCTCTGGAAATCATCGGCAAAAATATCGTTAATACCGTGATTTTAGGAGCTTTCGCCCGCACGACCAAGCTGGTAAGTCTGGCCGGCCTAAAAAAAGCGATCCGGCAAAAATTTAACGATAAAGGCGAGGACGTGATTAATAAAAACATTAAAGCCATTACCGCAGCCTATAAAATATGGAAATAACCACCAAGCCAAATTCCACTACTAAAAACAAAACCGGCGGTTGGCGCACTTATGTCCCCAAAACCGATTTTAAAAAATGCATCGGTTGCGGCACTTGTGCCCGGGTCTGCCCGGAAAACGCCATCACGATGGTTAAAGACCAAAGCAAGCCCACCGGCTTAAAGCCGCGGGTTGATCTTAGCTTTTGCAAAGGCTGCGGTCTTTGCGCCGAAGAATGCCCGGTCAAGGCGATTGTGATGAAATTGGATAAAAAGTAAGGCCGAATAATTCCTAAATTATAATTTCTAATTTCTAATGACTATTCTTAATTAGGCATTAAATAATTAGAAATTTATTAGAAATTATAATTTAGAAACTAGAAATTTTTTGTATGTCTCAAAAATCCCAAAAATCCCAGATCTTAGAAGGTTCCCGGGCTATCGCCCTGACAATTAAAAATATTAAACCGGCGGTGGTGTCCGCTTATCCGATCACTCCCCAGACCCATATCGTGGAAGACCTGGCTAAATTTAAGGCTGACGGCGAAGCCGACTATGAATATCTGCTGGCCGAAAGCGAATTCGCCGCCGCTTCCATCGTGGAAGGCGCCAGCGCCACCGGCGTCCGCGTCTATACCGCCACCAGTTCGCAGGGTCTCTTGCTCATGGCCGAGGTGCTATTCAATATCGCCGGGATGCGCCTGCCGGTGGTTTTAACCTGCGCCAACCGCGGGGTCTCGGCCCCGATTACCATCTGGAACGACCACCAGGATGCCATGACCGTCCGCGACGCCGGCTGGATTATGTTTTTTGCCGAAAACCACCAGGAAGCCGTGGCCCAGCATATTATAGCCTACAAACTGGCGGAAAAATTAAAACTGCCGGCGATGGTCAACATTGACGGTTTTGTCCTGACCCATTCCTACGAACCGGTGACTATTCCTTCTGCCCAACAAATCAAAAAATATCTGCCGGACTACAAACCGACCAAGGGCGAATACCTGGACACTGCCCATCCCGTAACCATGGGCGCTTTTGCCGCTCCTCCTTATTACATGGAAATCAGACAGCAACTGCATGATGATTTAACCGCCAGTCTTGAAATAATAAACAAAGAATACGAAAAATATCAAAAAATATTTAACCCGAATTACGAATTACGAATTACGAATTACGAACACGATAACGGTTTAGTGGAATACACCGGGCCCAAAAACCCGCAAATTATTTTAATTGCCATGGGCTCGGTCGTGGGTACGATTAAAGCAGTGATTGCTAAAAACAAAAAAGTCGGGGTATTAAAAATTAAGGTTTTCCGGCCTTTCCCGGTCCGGGAAATTATCAATGTCATTAAAAAAGTCAAATACGCGGCTGTTCTGGAAAAAGCCGTTTCCCTGGGCTACACCGGTCCCCTGACTGCTGATATCAAAGCCGCGGCCCAGGGAAAAACAAAAACCAAAATCCAGGGCTTTGTCATCGGCTTGGGCGGCCGGGACGTAACCGGGGAAATGATAGAAAAAATCATTGGGGAAGTGAAAAAGAACAATGATGAAACGAAATTTATTGGCTAAATGGCAGAATTATGAATAACGAATTATGAATCATGAATAACGAAAAAAATAAAATTAAAAGTTTTACTGATCTTAACTCATGGAAGGAGGGCCACAAATTGGTTTTAAATATTTATAGAATTACAAAAGATTTTCCTAAAAATGAAATATTCGGATTAGTTAGCCAGATGAGAAGATGCGCGGTATCAATAACCTCAAATATTGCTGAAGGTTTCAGCAGACAGTCATATAAAGATAAATTGCGTTTTTATGGAATGGCGTTAGGATCTATAACGGAATTGCAAAACCAGCTATTGATAGTAAAAGATGTTGACTATATATCAAAAAAACAATTTAAGGATATTGCCGAACAAACAATCATTGTCCATAAAATTACTAATGGATTAATCAAAAGCTCAAAAACCATAATTCATAATTCTTAATTCATTATTCGTTATTCATAATTCGTAATTCAAAACATATGAAAAAATTTCCCAAAATCCTAACCATAATCTTCCTGTCCTTTATTATTATTCAAACCGGCATTTTTCTTTTTATAAATTTTTCCCCTGAATCCGGCCAGGCGGCCGTCAGCTTTAAACCACAGGTGTCTATCGGTAATTTCGAGAAAGGCGAATCAAAGTTAATCACCTCCTCCTCTATCGGCCAATATATCCAGGCTGTCTACAAATACGCCATTGGCATCGTCGGAATTTTAGCGGCGGCGGTTTTAATGCTCGGCGGCTTTATCTGGCTGACTGCCGGCGGCAGCGCGGAAAAAATAACCAGCGCCAAAGCCTGGATCGGCGCCGCCTTAACCGGCCTGGTCCTGGCCCTATCTTCCTATATGATTTTATCTATAATAAATCCGGCTTTGGTGAATTTTGAACCGGTGCCGGTTAGCAAAGTAACGGATATTTCCGTAGGCTGTTGCGAAGCCGATACTTGTACGGCCAATATATCAAAAACAAGTTGCGAAGCAAAAAAGGGATACATTGGTTGGAAAGAAGGCGAATATAGTTGTAGTAATAATAAATGTGCACCAATAAAAGGCTGTTGTTTAGTTATCAGAAAAAAGTCCGGTGACTATAAATGCACTATTACTACCGTAAACGATTGTCAAGAGTATGATAGAAGCGAGGAATCCAGAATATTTGAAAAAAATAAACAATGTGCGGATGACGGTACGTATAAGTGGGGCATAATCACGTATTTAAAAAAGAAATGTGAATAAATCTATATGCTGCATTTCACCAAATACGCGGAAAAAAAATTTGATATTCTGAATAAATACGGAGTGTTTTTCCGGCGTGAGCAAATTGAAGACTGCCTGGCTCTGCCGGACAAAACCGGCCGCAAAGGCAAATATTTAACCGCCTGCCGGAATGAAGTTAAGGTGGTTTATGAGAAAGAGGGTGAGATGATAAAAATAATTACGTTCTATCCAGTAAAGCAGTGACGCTAATCCGCTAATAAACGCGAATGATGCTAATTGCTAATATAAATAAATATGAAACAAGAATTAATATATAAAGACTTGTCTTACGAAATAACTGGTATATTGTATGAAATCCATAATGAATTAGGGAGATATTGCAACGAAAAACAATATGGCGATTTATTTGAGAAAAAACTTAAAAACAAAAGGGAAAAACACATACCAAAATCATTTACAGGTGAAAAAAATGGTAGAAATATAGTTGATTTTATAATAAAGAATAAAATAATAATTGAATTTAAATGTAAAAGAAATATTGACAGAGAGGCATTTTACCAAACACAAAGATATTTGAAAGCCTTTAATAAAAAACTTGGTTTAATAGTTAATTTCAGGGACAAATTATTAAAGCCAAAAAGAGTATTAAATCCAGACTGTAAATATTATTAGCAATTAGCTGATTAGCATTTATTCGCTGATGAGCGTCACATCTTATGCTATACGATCCCGAAGCCAATGTAATAAGCATGGAAATCGCCCAAGGCGCAATCAGCCACGCGCGAGAGTTCGGTAATTTTATCATTCACGTTTCCCGCGCGGAAAAACCGATTCTGCTTGAAATCCTGAATGCCTCCAAGTTTATCGGCCAGATGGATAAGCTGAAAAATTTAAAAGATATAAGAAAAGTAGTACCAGTAAATTAAATAACCAATCACTAATAATCACCAAATAATATTCAACACTCAATATTCAACGTTCAATAAACACTCAATATTTCAATATTCAACTTGTTATATTGATTATTTAATTATTGGATATTCATTGGATATTGATTATTGGATATTGAATATTAAACGTTTTTAAGCGTCGAGTAATAAAATCATCTAATTATGTCTAAAAATAATAACAAAAAGCCACTTCTTTCTCCCGGCCACCGCGCCTGCGCCGGCTGCGGCCAGATGATTGCGGTCAAAACCGTGGTAGAAAGTTTGGGGCCGAATACAATAATTACCAACGCCACCGGCTGCCTGGAAGTTACCACTACCCCCTATCCGGAAAGCGCCTGGGGCCTGCCTTGGATTCATTCCCTGTTTGAAAACGCCAGCGCCATCGCCTCCGGCATCAGAGCCGCCTTGGATTACAAGAGCTCCCTCTCCCGCGAGGGACGAGCGGGGGAGGGTCAGGGAGGGGGCCCCAAAGTCGTGGCCCAGGGCGGAGACGGCGCCACTTTTGACATCGGTCTCGGCCTGATTTCCGGTATGTGGGAGCGGGGGGATGACGTTTTATATATCTGCTATGACAATGAGGCTTACGCCAATACCGGCGTACAGGCCTCGGGCGCCACTCCCTGGGGAGCCAACACCACCACCACTCCGGCCGGCAAAGGCAAAACCATTGACGCCATTGGTTCGCATTTGCATAAAAAAGACATGGTTGCCATTGCCCTGGCCCACGGCCTGCCTTACGCCGCCCAGACAACCGCCGGCTATCCGGCCGACATTGCCCGTAAAGTCAAAAAAGCAATTGCAACCAAAGGTCCGGCTTATATCCAAATTCTGGTCCCCTGCATTCCCGGCTGGAAAATAGAACCCCACCAGGCAATTAAAGTCGGCAAGTTAGCGGCTCAAACCGGGCTTTATCCCCTCTTAGAATACGAAAACGGCCGGCTTACCAATGTTCTGAAAATACCGAAGCCGCAAATTAAGGTTAACGAATATCTGCAAATGCAGGGCCGCTTCCGCCATCTCTTTAAAGACCAACGCGGCCAAAAACAAATTGAATATATCCAGGAACTGGCCGATGAAAATATCAAAAAATACGGGTTAAAATAAAATGTGCAAAAATGAAGGCGAGATTCGCGAATCTCGCCTTCATTTTTGTTTACTATTATTCTATATTTTAGCTGAAATAATTTACCGAACCGTCATTGATGATTTTTCGGCCATTTTTATTTTTTCTAAAATCATCTTCGCTTCTAAACATTTCTAAATTCAAACCGGTTCGCGGTAAAACAAAATCAAGATGGGAAACCGCTTTTTCAAAACCCTCAACCCCTTCTTCGCCGTGCTTTGCATCGCCGAAAGCCAAGTGCATAGTACCGTAACGCTTTTCCGCCTCCACGGTCGGGGTGGCAAGAGCTTCCGGTTCCTCCGGCTTTACCAGGTATCTGGCTTTACTGTTCGCGCCAAAAGCTATTTCCGCTATTCGGTACACATTCCAGGGATTATCTTTTTTTTCCTCAACCTGTTCTTTGGCCTTGTCCTCCAAGTATTTTCTAAGCTTCTCCGCCGCTTGCCCGCCTTCAATGCTGACAATCACCCCGGCGCGAATGGTGAAACGCACAAATTCATCGACTCCCTGCGCTTGGCTGACTTCGGTATCTAAAACCGGCAATACTAACACTCCATTGACATTTTTCTCGTCCGGCGTAGTATATATTTCCCCGCCGGGAAGATTATTCCAGTGACCGGGCTTGTCTATGATGCCCGTATCTTTATCCCAGCGCCTTTCTTTAAAAGGGCGCATGCCGATCTTTAAATCCGTGCCATAACGGGAAGTAAGGTGAAAACCGCTGGCTTCTTTAAAGACCGCTTCCATTTTATTCAATCTCTCTTCCAACTCCTGCCTATTTTCCGTTAAAGCCCCGCCGTCCTTAAAAACATCCGCTTCGGCTTCAAATAAAGCTAACATCCGATTTCCCGACTTCTCGATATCGTCATAGATATCCCTGGTGGCTTTGTATTTCTTATTCGTTATCATGCTTATAACCACCTGCGTTTCCCGACATAATTCATTAATGTCTGCGCGGGTAACCTTGTCATCTACAAAAATTTCCTGATATTTTGAGCCGATTCTCTCCAGGGCTATTTTTATGATTTGCTGGGTTTCCGCCGGACTTTTCCCATCAATGATTAAAAGCATTTTTTCCTCCGGTTTAATAGCGACAAAATCCCTTAAAGCCATCTCGGCGTTTTTTATTAATTCTTCCGAGATTTCCTTTCGTTCCCGGCTTTTCTCTCGCTCCTCAACCGGTTTACCAATCTCCTTTTCTAAAAAACCATTTTCAATTGACATAATTTTAAAATAAATAATTTGTGGGCGAAGTGGATTCATCCCGCTGTCCGGCAAGCCGGAACGCGGGATGGCTCGCTCGCACACTCGCCAAACCAATACTTTTTTAGTGGGCGATAGTG
>CAYNBD010000050.1:0-7690 GCA_964395755.1 uncultured Gammaproteobacteria bacterium | reverse complement strand
TTAATTAGGGCTTAGGTACTTAGGGCTTAGGGTGATTGATAAATAAGAAAAATTGTTTTATTGCTAAATTGTTACATTGTTAAATTGTTGTCTGTTGCATGCTGCATGTTTGCTGTTATTTGCCGTCTGCCTGTCCTGAGTTTGCCGAAGGGCTATCTGTTTATTTAAATTTATGGCAAATAGATATTCGTTTTTTATAGACAAGGTTATCGTTTATTTAATCAAGGGATTAATATTTTTAATGCCTTTATTTTTTTTGCCCTGGACCAATGAATTTTTTGAGTTTAACAAGCAGTATTTGCTCTGGCTGATAATGCCTTTGGCCGGGGTTTTATGGGCGGTGAAAGTTTTCGGCCCGGACAAAAGGCTGGTTTTAAAGCGCACGCCCCTGGACATTCCGATTTTAATTTTTCTATTGGTGGTTTTACTGTCGTCCTTGGCGGGCATTGACAAGTTTTCCTCCCTGGCCGGCTTTGACGGCGTTTTCAGCGCCGCCTGGCTGGGGTTATTATCTCTGGTGCTGTTTTATTTTGCGCTGGTTAATTTTTTCCCGGCCCGCAAGATTTTTTCTTTACTGGACGTGTTTTTTTATTCCCACGCCCTGGTTTTGATTTTAGCTTTAATGTCTTTCCCGGGCTGGCCGGCAAGGCTGGCCGGCGGGTTTTTCCCCGGCGCGGTTTTTAATACCGTCAGCGGTTCCTGGGAGATTTTCGCTTTGTATGACGTTGTCGCCATAATTTTGCTATTCGGCCGGTTATTTTTTAACGAGGGCGGGAATGTTTTGGGAAAGTTAACGTTGCCGGCGGGCAGAAGCTGGTTTTTGGGGATAATTTTATTTTTCTCTTTTTTGCTTTTGTTTTTTCTTAATTTTTCTTTGGCCTGGATTAGTTTGCTGTTTGCCGGCTTGCTGTTCGGCTTATTTGAACTAGGGAGAAAGAAAAGATTCAGCCGCCGGCTGGTTTGGCCCGGACTGCTTGTGGTCGCGGCCGCGGTTTTTTGGCTGCTGCCGTCTTTGTCCGTCCGGGTGAATAATTATTTGCCCGGTGAGAAATTGTTTTATCCGACTCCGGGATACAGCGAATCAATCAGGACGGCGCGGGCCAGCCTGGGGGACAATTTAATTTTAGGCAGCGGACCCGGGACGTTTGCTTATGATTTTTCCCGGTATCGCGGTTCGGATTTTAACCGGCGGGAGTTTTGGTACCTAAGGTTTGACCAGGCCGGTTCTTACCTGATTGAATTGGCGGCCACCCTGGGGATTGCGGGATTATTAAGTTATTTTTTGATTTTAAGCTTAGCTTTTTACTTAATTTTTGTTTTTACGAACAGGCTGTCGGCGAAAGAAGACGGCCAGGGACGGGTTGCGATTTTGGCCATTGCCTGGTCGGTGGTGGTTTTAGGGCAGTTTCTTTATGCCAGTTCTACGGTGCTGTTGTTTATGTTTTGGTTCATTTTGGGAATGCTGCTGATTGCCGGTCGGGAGATTCAGCCGGCAATTTTTGCAAGCCGCGAAATCAAGCTGGCGGGCAACCGGTTTCGGCCGGTGTTAGCGGGGGGACTGCTGTGTTTATGTTTGGGCGGCGGGGCGGCTTTGGCCAATTTTGAAGCCAAGTATTGGCTGGCTGATTTTTATGTACGCCAAGGCGGGGAGACGAATTTAATCAGGGCCATCAGCTTAAATCCTTACCGCTATAATTATCAGGTGGAGTTGGCCCAATATTATTTGGACAAAGTAAAGTCGGAAGTCAACCAGGCGGCCGCTCTCCGCGACGACGCTTTGATTGAGGAAAACATAAAAAGAGCCGTCCGCTGGGCCCGGGCCGCGGCCGCCACCCAGCCCAATTCCGTGGTTTGCCAGGAAACTTTGGGCATGGTTTACCGGGACGTCAGGGCTTTGACCCGGGGGAGCGATCCCTGGGCCATCCGGGCGTTTGCGGAAGCCAGCCGGCTGGAGCCGAGCAACCCCGTGCTCTTGACCGAGTTGGGCAAGGCCTACCTGAACGCCGGTTTGAGCGCGGAAGCCGAGGCGGCCTTTAATCAGGCCCTGGCGGCCAAGGACGATTATTACGAAGCCGACTTCGGTTTGGCCCGGGTTTTGAGCCGCAATGGCCATGAACCGGCCGCGCTCGAGATGCTGGCGGAACTGGTCAGGGTTTACCCGACCGAAGACGTGTTTTACGAATTGGGCAGATTGTATTATAATCAAGGTAAGACCAAAGAGGCGATTGACAATTTCAGCCGGGTGGTGGCCGCCAATCCCAACCATGTCAACGGCCTTTACAGTCTGGGCCTGGCCCTGGAACTGGAAGGCGAAGAAGAACAGGCCCTGGAGTACCTGTGGCAGGCCCGGCAACTGGACCCCGGCAATGGGGAGATAGTTGGGAAGATTGAAGAACTGGAGACTAGACACGAAAAAAACGAATGAACACGAAATAAACAAAAAGGAAACGTTTATAATTTTTAATTTACTAATTTTCAATTTTTTTCGGCCTGGCCGCTAAGCGGGGAAGCGGGGCGGGCAAACAATTATTTAATTTATTAATTGACAAATTGAAAATTTTGCTTGTTGCCTGTTTACTAATTTATATCAATTTAATAACTATAATACATACAAATATATGATGGACAAGATGAGTAATTTATTATTCGGTACCAGCGCCAGAAGGCGGTTAATTCTTTGGTTGATTATCATCATGGTGTCAGCCCTATTGATTTTAATCGTCAGCAATTTTATTTTTTCATCCGGCACGAGTTTCAGCCGGCTTTTGGGCTGGGTTGATCCGGCCAAATACCAGGCGGTTTTTCTCTCCAACGGCCAGGTGTACTTCGGCCGGGTAACAGAGGTTAATCGCCAGACTTTGGTTCTGGAAGACATTTATTATCTTCAGGCTTTCCAGCCGCTCCAGGCCGGGGAGGAAGGCAATGTCTCCCTGATTTCCGGGCAGGATTTTTCTTTGGTGAAGCTGGGAGACGAATTGCACGGCCCGGAAGATCGGATGAACATTAATCTTGACCACGTTTTGTTTACTGAAAATCTACGCAATGATTCTGCCGTGGTAAAAGCCATAGCTGAATATCAGGGCGGAGAGTGAGCTGTATAATCCGAATGCTCCAAATGTCTTAAAAAAATATTCGGAGCATTCGGATTATACTTATACAAAATCAGGTTAGCCGTCATAACGATAATTTTATATTATTCGCTTTTAAAACGCATAGGTCCTAGAAAATAAAAAAGCACCGCGCCTAAAAGGTTTGGTGCTTTTGTAATACTTATAATTACTTTTTTAAATAATGAGCCGTCTGGCCGCTTCCAGGTATTTACTCCGGGTGTTGGTGATGACTTGCGCTGGCAGTTTGGGCGGAGGCGGCTCTTTGTTCCACTCCCCCGCTTGAACCAGTCCCTCTAAATAGTCGCGCAGGTATTGTTTGTCAAAGCTTTTTTGCGGTCCGCCCGGTTTATAGCTGTCAACGGGCCAGAAGCGGGAAGAATCCGGGGTCAAAACCTCGTCAATCAGAATAAGGTTGTCCTCCTCGTCAAGGCCGAACTCGAATTTGGTGTCGGCGATGATGATGCCGCATTGTTCAGCGTACCAGGCAGCTTTTTTGTAAAGAAGCAAACTGATATTTTTGACTGCTGCCGCTATTTTTTCCCCCAGGATTTCAGCCGCCCGTTCAAAAGAGATATTTTCGTCATGCAGACCCTGCTCGGCTTTGGTTGAGGGCGTGAAAATGGGGTGGAGCAGTTGGTCCGATTCCAGCAGATCCGGCGGCAAGAGAATATCGCAGACGCTTTGTTTGGCCCGATATTCTTTCCAGCCCGAGCCGCTAAGGTACCCGCGGGCAATGCATTCCACCGGCAGAGGTTTAGCCTTTTTGACCAGCATACTGCGACCCCTTAGTATATCCGCGTAAGGCCAGCAAACCGCCGGGTAATCTTCGGGGTTGGCGCTAATCAGATGATTGGATATTATGTCCCCTAACCGCCTGAACCAAAACAGGGAAATTTGTGTTAAGACTTTCCCCTTATCCGGTATCGGATCATCCATGACCACGTCAAAGGCGGAGACCCGGTCGCTGGCGACAATGAGCAGTTGGCCGTCAACTTCATAGATGTCCCTGACTTTACCCTGTTTGAGCAGTGTTAATCCTTCCAGATCGGTTTGTTGCAGTGCTGTGTTCATTTTTTCCTCCTTTCACTTATTTCCTGTTTTTTATTCCGGAATTAAAATCATACCATTATTATTGAGTTCAATATTTCGCTCAATACCTTTTCCTTTTTTACTTTCCTCATACCACTTTTTGAGGTTTTCCAGGATTTCTGATCGGCCGAGCACCCCGGCTAATTTAGCTACTGCCAGGGCGCTATTTTTTAGGCTGTGGGTAACGTCTATTTCATTGAAGCCGTTCGTATACACGAATGTGCCGGGTGGTAAATTTTCCAAAGCGCTTCTGGCAGCTTTGTCCAGAGGAACGCCGAATACCAGGAGATCCATCCGGCCGGTATTCCTAACCGTGGCTTCAAGCAAGCCCGGGGCCGCCAGTTCCAAGCCGCCGATAAACATGACAATTTTTTCAATTATACCAACACTGTATTCATGTAAATCCAGCCCGGCATTCCAGTGGCAAGAAGCAACGTTAACATTATATCTGACGCCTAATTGATGCAGGATTGCTAACGCAATGTTGGCTTTGCCCGCATCGCTTTTACTTCCGAGAATTACACGTACATCATTTCCCATGTTTCTCCTCCCGTTTTAAAGGTTTATTAATCAAATACTTTCTTAAAAATGTAATCAACATATTGCAGTTTTTTGTCCAGGTCAAAACATTTTTTTAGCTCCTCTTGGCTGACATATTTTATTATTTTTTTGTCTTTCAGTAATTCTTCAAGAAAATCGGTTTTTTTCTGCCAGCAAAGCAGGGCTACCTCGCGGACGAGCCCATAGGCCTTTTGTTTGGGTAAGTTGCTCTTTTCCGCCACCAATTTCTGGACATCTTGGGAGTAAATAAGGCCTTTGGTTAGTCCTATATTCTCTTTGATTTTTTCCGGATAGATAATCCATTTAGAAATAAGGTCGGTTAGGCGTTTAAGCAGGTAGTCAAGCAGGATAGAAGAATCAGGCAGAAAAATGCGCTCCGAGCCGGAATTATCAATACTGCGTTCGTCCCAGGTACTGATTTGCTCCAAAGCGACAGAGGCGTTATGCCTGATAATCCTGACCAGGCCGGAAACATTTTCAAAGCCGATGGGATTTTTTTTGTGCGGCATAGCCGAAGATCCGCGCTGGTTAATATCAAAGAATTCCTGGGCTTCCAATATCTCTGTTCTTTGCAAAGTGCGCCCGGTAACAGCGATTTTTTCCAAGGAGCCGGCGATAATAGCCAGAGTGGTTGCGTATTCCGCGATAATATCGCGGGAAATTATCTGCGTGGCGGTGATGGGTTCTAAATATAGTATTTCGCAAACAATTTCTTCAATTCTAGGGTCAAGTGTATACATGCCGACTGCGCCGGAAATTGTGCCTACAGCCACTAACACCAGAAGTCTTTCTAATCTTTCCCGGCATCTTTCCAGTTCGCTGTACCAGTTAGCCAGCTTAACGCCAAAGGTTATTGGTTCGGCATGGATACCGTGGGTGCGCCCGATCATAGGCGTATATTTAAATTTTATGGCCTTTTCTTCAATTGCAACCATGAGACCTTCAATCCTGGCTAGGAGCTGTCTTACACTGGCGACCAGTTGCAGGCTTAGGCCCGTGTCTTGGACGTCCATTGATGTCAGGCCTTGATGCCAATGAGATTGGAGTTCCGGCGGTAATTGCGGTTCAGTGTGCATTAAAAAGGCGATGACGTCGTGTTTGGTTTTTTTCGCTTCAATTTTGTCAATTTTTTTCGGATTTATTTTAATTGAAGCCAACAGGTTATCCGGAATGTCTACGGTTAGTTCGCCAATTATTTTTTTGGCCTCTAAAACCGCGATTTCAATTCGCGCCCAATTGGTAAATTTAGCAAGAGGGATCCAGACTTTCTCCATTTCTTCGGTTGAATATCTTTTTATCATCGTAATCTCTCCTTTCTCCATTTCGGATAATGTTATTTATATCTTTTGTCAAAGAGCAAAAGACCGGATTTTTCGGTCCGGCCCCCCCGATTAAAAGTTTAGCCTCTTCTCTTGGGCCTTGGCCTCTTTCTTTTGTCTCTCTTTTTTCTTTTTCCGCCTTTCTTAAATTTTTTGCTAATTTTTTGGATATATAGTTTGCATTCCAATCGTTTATCTCCCTTCTTAATCCTGAAATTGGTGATTAATATTTTAATGCAAATGATTATATAATTTTCAAAGTGCAAAAAAGCCAAACAACCTCCTTGTTTAGCTTATTTGTGCCTCGGGAGAGAATCGAACTCTCATGAGCGAAGCTCACACGATTTTGAGTCGTGCGCGTCTACCAATTCCGCCACCGAGGCTGATTTTAAATATTCTCTTAACATCAATTTTAAGGTTGATCTGCCTTTGCTGGTTTTAAAATATTTCTCTCTTCTTAAAGTATCTTTTTTGTTTAAAAATATTTCACAGAAAATAAATTTAATAGGTTGGTATCTTTTGGTGGTATGATTTTTTCTTTGTTTATGTTCAGATATTCTTCTTTTTAAATCGGCAGTATAACCTATATAAAAATTGTTATTATTTAAGAGTAATATATAAACATAGTACATATAGTTTGATTTTGCCCGGCACCACGCGGGGTGCCGGGCTACCCAGCACCCTACGTGGTGCTGGGTGAGTCGTGCGCGTCTACCAATTCCGCCACCGAGGCTGATTTTAAATATTTTTATCCCGCGTGCCTGCCTGCCGAAGCCACAGGCGTAGGCGGGTCTACCAACTTGCCCCGCCCGATAGCGAAGCTATCAGGCGGGGTTCCGCCACCGAGGCATTCATTATGATGTAATATTATTCATTTTATTAGTATAATTTAAGAGTTGAAAATTGTCAAAGACAGGGAAAAATAGTATAATAAAGTTAAGTCGGCAAATTTTTATTTGTAAACAAATAAGTTAGTTAAAATACAGGATAGCAGATAACAGATAGCAGATAACAGTTTTTAAGATTCTGCCGTCTGCCGTCTGCCGTCTGTTATCTAAAAATGGGCAAGATAATTTCCATAGTCAATCAAAAAGGCGGGGTGGGCAAAACCACCACGGCGGTTAATTTAGGCGCTTATTTGGCTTATTTAGGCAAAGAAGTATTGCTGGTGGACATTGACCCGCAGGCCAACGCCACTTCCGGCATCGGCATTGACCACCGCAATTTGGATCAGGGAATTTACGAAGCGCTGATCGGCCGGAAGCCGATGTTTGAAATCATCAAAAGAACTTTGCAGGATGGCTATAAAGTCGCGCCCGCTACCTTGTCCCTGGCCGGAGCCGGGATTGAACTGGTGAATGTTGAGGACCGGGAATACAGGTTAGCCAGGATATTGGAAAGAATAAAAGACGAATACGATTATATTATCATTGACGGGCCGCCGTCTTTGGGATTATTGACGATTAACAGTCTGGTGGCGGCCGATGAGATTTTAATTCCGATCCAGAGCGAGTATTACGCCCTGGAAGGCCTGGGCCAGCTTTTGGAAACCATCGGCCTGGTGCAAGCCAACCTGAAACCGGAGCTGGGGATTATGGGCGCGGTCATCAC
>CAYNBD010000049.1:0-8037 GCA_964395755.1 uncultured Gammaproteobacteria bacterium | reverse complement strand
TCAACCAGAGACATCCAAAGGAGAATAAAATCGGTCGGTAATACCAAGAAGATTACCAGGGCGATGGAGATGGTGGCGGCGGCTAAGATGCGGCGCGCGGTTGAAGCTGTGCTTAAAACCAGGACGTACGCCAATTTAAGCTGGCAAACGGTCCTGCATTTGTCAGTAGCGGTTAATTGCGAGCATCCTTTGTTGGGCGATAAACAAGGGGTGCGGACGGGCAGAGTAAAAAAAGATGATAACATTAAGAAAGTCGGGATTATTTTAATATCTTCCAACCGAGGATTGTGCGGCGGATTTAATACCGCGATTATAAATAAGGCGCATGAATCAATTAAAAAACATCAGGATCAAGATAAAGTTGAATTTATAATTATCGGCCGGAAGGGAGCCGCAGTGCGCCGGTATTACGGTTATGACATAGCGGCTGACTTTCCCAAAGAAGACGCCATCAGCGAAGTGAGGGAGGTTTTGCCGATTTCGGAGCTGGCGATTAATGATTACTTAAACGGTCGCTATGACAAGATATTGGTGGCTTACACCGATTACGTTAACGCCGCTAAACAAATACCGCGCATTAAGCAGCTTCTGCCGGTTGACATCACGGCCGAAGATGAATATCTGGGCGTGGTCGGGCAGGATACGCGCTTGGGCCTGGACAAGGAGTTTATCAAAAAAAAGAAAGAAAAATATTTGCAGGATAATAAATTCATATATGAATATACGTTTGAACCGAGTCCGGCCGAAGTTTTGGATGAAATGATTCCGCGCCTGATTGAGGTGCAGTTGTTCCAGGCGCTTTTGGAAGCCAACGCTTCCGAACACAGCGCCCGGATGACCGCCATGCATCAGGCCAACGAAGCGGCCGGAGATTTGGTTAAGGAATTGACCCTGTTTTACAACAAGGCCAGGCAGGCCGGCATTACGGCCGAGATTGCTGAAATCAGCGCCGGCGCGAATGCTTTGGCAAAATAAAAAATGTCACAGTCCGTTTGCAGCGGTTGTGACATTTAAAATGATTACTGATTAGCGTTATTCAAATCGGGCGTCATATGCCAACGTGAAGAAGAAGAATAGGCAAATGTATAACATGATGGGGATGGCCGGAAACAGTATCAGCAATATTACCCGGAAGATATGGTATGTACAATCGCCGTCTGTCAACAGATGGGATATTGTTTCCGCGACTTGGGTGAGCAGAATTTTCCATTTTATTCCACCGTTGCGGCTCCAGTCAATTATCATGCAGAGGATAAAGAGCAGAGCCCAGAGTGCGACTATGACGAGGCAATAATAGTTTACTCCGAGGAAAAATTTATTGAGAGTTTGATGATTTGATAAAAATGCATATCCGGCCCCAAAGGTAAAGCAATGATTTAAAAGATCCATGATAGCTCCTTTCTCCTTTTTAGGGTTTGGTTTTTGGTTGATTGATAATATAAACATATAAATAAATTATTGTCAAATATATGGAAAATAAAAAAACAGGAATTATCAAACAAATCATCGGGGCGGTAGTTGACGTTCAGTTTGAGGCTGGGGCAGGCAAAGGCAAGGAGGCGGAATTGCCGAAAATATATACTGCCCTGGAAACTAAAATCGGAGGCCGCAGATTAATTTTGGAGACCCAGCAGCATATCGGTTCCAACCTGGTCCGGGCGGTTGCCATGGGCTCCACGGACGGCTTGAAGCGCGGGGACAAGATTATCAATACCGAAGCTGAAATCAGCGTGCCGGTTGGGAACGAGACTTTAGGCCGGATTTTTGACATCTTGGGCGAACCGATTGACGGCGGCAAACCGGTTCAGGCGAAGAAGAGATATCCGATTCATCGTCCCACTCCGAAATTCATTGACCAGTCAACCAAGACCGAAATTTTGGAAACCGGCATTAAAGTCATTGACTTGATTTGCCCGATTGCCAAAGGCGGTAAAGTGGGGATGTTCGGCGGCGCCGGGGTGGGCAAGACCGTCATCATCACCGAACTGATTAACAATATTGCCAAACAGCACGGCGGTTATTCGGTTTTTGCCGGCGTGGGAGAGCGCACCCGCGAGGGCAATGATCTCTACAGCGAAATGAAAGATTCGGGAGTATTGGATAAAGTGGCTATGGTTTTCGGCCAGATGAACGAGCCGCCGGGAAACCGCGCCCGCGTGGCCTTGTCCGGCTTGTCCATTGCCGAATATTTCCGCGACGAACAGAGCCAGGACGTGCTTTTCTTTATAGACAATATTTTTAGATTTACCCAGGCGGGCAGCGAGGTTTCCACTCTTTTGGGCCGGATGCCTTCCGCCGTCGGTTACCAACCGACTTTGGCAACGGAAATGGGCGAACTGCAGGAGCGGATTACCTCTACCAACAAAGGTTCAATCACTTCCTTCCAGGCGGTTTACGTGCCGGCCGATGACCTGACCGACCCGGCGCCGGCCACCACTTTCGGCCATCTGGATTCAACCATCGTCCTTTCCCGCGGCCTGTCCGAGCTCGGCATTTATCCGGCGGTAGATCCGTTGGATTCTTCTTCCATTATTTTGGATCCGAAAATCGTAGGCGCGGAGCATTACCGGGTTGCCCGGGACGTGCAAAAAGTTTTACAAAGATATAAGGATTTGCAGGACATCATCGCTATTTTGGGCATGGAAGAATTGTCGGACGAGGACAAGCTGACCGTGGCGCGCGCTCGTAAAATTCAGCGTTTCCTGTCCCAGCCCTTTCACGTGGCCGAAACTTTTACCGGCCGGCCGGGCAAATACGTTAAATTAGCCGATACCATCAAGGGCTTTAAAGAAATTCTGGCTGGCAAGCATGACGATAAGAACGAAGGTGATTTTTATATGCGCGGAGACATAGAAGAAGTGAGAAGTAAGAAGTGAGAAGTAAGAAGTGAGAAGTAAGAAGTGAGAAGTATTTATTATTTATATAGATTATGCCTGATAAAATAATACATTTTGAGATAGTAACCCCGGAAGGACCGGTTTTAAAAGAGGAAATTATGCAGGTGAGCGTGCCGACCAGGCAGGGTGAGATTACGGTTTTGCCCAACCATATACCGTTGGTGGCCGGCTTAATGCCGGGGGTGATTGAAATAAAAAAACCGGACGGGTCGGGAGAAATTATGTCCGTGTCCGGCGGTTTTATTGAAGTTTTGCGAGATAAGGTGGTGATTTTGGCTGATACGGCCGAACGGGCGGCGGAGATTGATATTGACCGGGCCGAAGAAGCGCGCCGGCGGGCGGAAAAAATCAAAGAAGAAGCTAGACACGTTGACCAGGAACGGTTTACGGCCCTAAGCGCCAAGATCGCCAAAGAACTGGCGCGGACCCGGGCAGTGAGAAGATGGAAGCGGGTCAAAGGAGGGGAGAGTTAAGGCCTTGGGATGTCTAGGATTATTGGGATTGCTTAGATAAAATCCAAAGATAAAATAATTAAACTAAAACCGATGTCACACAACTGTAAATCAATTTTAATCCATTGTATGGATTTCCGCCTGATTGCCAAGACCAGGGAGTGGATGCAATCCCAGGGACTACTGGGGGATTGCGACGTGGTTTCCTGGGCCGGGGCCGGCAAGGAAATAGCCGACCAAAGCCGGGCCGGAGAATTACTGCTGGGGCAGATTGGCTTGTCCATAAAGCTTCATGGCGCCGGCCAGGTAATTTTACTCCATCACCGTGACTGCGGGGCGTATAAAGCCGCTTATGATTTTCCCGGCCCAGAAGCGGAAAAAATCAAACAAACGGACGACATGAAGGCGGCCGAAATGATTATCAAGGGAAAATTTTCTGGAATTGAAGTTGTAAAAATCTGGGCCGAGATGAAAGACCCGGCCGGCCAAGAGGTGGATTTTAGTGCAATAACAAAGTAGAATAAAGAGTCAAGCGTTTTGATTCTTAAGTCCGGGGACAAGGTTTTTGTCCCGGATTTTTTATTTAATATTAGATAAAATACAATAAAATCTTGACAAGTTTTTTAAAGACGGTTAAAATACAATAATATGAGCTTTTAGCACTCTCTTGGGTAAAGTGCTAAGTTCTAAAAAAGATAAATTAAAAATAATATTTAACATGTTGCATATTACATGCCGCATGTTTAAGGGAAAAATATGAACTTAAAACCTTTGGGCGACAATGTGATTGTCAAACCAATTACTGAGGATGAGATGACTAAAGCTGGCATAGTTTTGCCGGACACGGTGGATAAGGAAAAGCCGGAAAAAGGCGAAATCGTAGCCGTCGGCCCCGGCAAAAGACTGGACAACGGCCAGCGGGCGGAGATGAGCGTTAAAATCGGCGACCGGGTGATGTTTAAAAAGTATTCGCCGGATGAAATAAAAATTGAGGGCGAGGAATATTTAGTCATCAGCGAAAGCGATATAATCGCGATAATTCATAATGATTAAACAGAGACAGAAGGAACAGGAAGACTTAATTGAGGAAAAGGAGTGGATTATTCATAAAGATTTAAAATAAATTACTAATATTTTTTGATGATAGATTGAGAGACTCTGTCGTCTGTCGTCTGTCGTCTGTTTTCTAAAATATGGCTAAACAGATTATTTATGATGAAAAAGCCCGCGTGGCGCTTAAGAAAGGTGTTGACAAGCTGGCGAACGCGGTCAAGGTTACTTTGGGGCCCAAGGGCCGCAACGTGGTTTTGGATAAAAGTTTTGGCGCGCCGCAGGTGACCAAGGACGGCGTGACCGTGGCCAAGGAGGTTGAATTGGAAGATAAAATTGAGAACTTGGGCGCGGAAATGGTAAAGGAGGTAGCTTCCAAGACCAATGACGCGGCCGGCGACGGTACTACCACGGCCACTATTTTGGCCCAGGCCATGATCAGCGAGGGTCTGAAACTGGTCTCCGCCGGGGTTGACCCGATCGTGGTCAGAAAAGGCATTGAGAAAAAAGTGGCTTTGATAGTTAAAAATTTAAAGGAAATGAGCAAGTCGATTTCCAGCCAGGAAGAAATCGCCCAGGTAGCTTCAATCAGCGCCAATGACAAGGACATCGGGGAAAAAATCGCCGAAGCAATGGACAAAGTCGGCAAAGACGGGGTGGTAACGGTTGAAGAAGGCCAATCATTCGGCGTGGAAGTGGAAGTGGTGGAAGGCATGGATTTTGACAACGGCTATGTTTCTCATTATATGGTGACTGATTCCGAGTCTATGAAAGCGGAATTTGAAGACCCTTATATTTTGATTACGGATAAGAAAATTGCTTCTATCCAGGAAATTTTGCCTTTACTGGAAAAAATGGCCCAGAGCGGCAAGAAAGACCTGGTGATCATCGCCGAAGACATTGAAGGCGAGGCCTTGGCTACTTTCGTGGTTAATAAATTGCGCGGCACTTTTAACGTTTTAGCGGTTAAAGCCCCGGGCTTTGGCGATCGGCGCAAAGCTATGTTGGACGACATCGCGATTTTAACCGGCGGCAAGGTAATTTCCGAAGAAGTCGGCTTAAAATTGGAAAACGCCGAGATTGACGATTTGGGCCGGGCGCGCAAAGTGGTTTCCACGAAAGACAATACTACGATCGTGGAAGGCAAGGGCGCAAGCGATAAAATTAAAGCCAGAGTTGAACAGCTGAAAAAGGAAGTTGAGGCTTCTGACTCTGATTTTGACAAAGAAAAATTACAGGAACGGCTGGCTAAATTGGCTGGCGGAGTAGCCGTTATTAAAGTGGGCGCCGCTACCGAAACCGAGATGAAAGAAAAAAAAGACCGGATTGAGGATGCTTTGAATGCTACTCGGGCGGCCCGGGAAGAGGGAGTGGTTCCCGGCGGCGGCTTGGCCCTGGCTCAGGCCGGTAATGCTTTTGCGGAGTTGACTGACAAGCGGGAAGACGAGCCGGGCGTTAAGATAGTGGACACTGCCATCCTGGAACCGATTAAGCAGATAGCCGCCAATGCCGGCAAGGACGGCTCTTTAATTCTTTATAATATCATCAGGGAAAATAAAGAAAATAAAAATATCGGCTATAATGCCGCTACGGGCAAGTTTGAAGACATGATTGAAGCCGGTATTGTCGACCCGACCAAGGTAGTGAGAAGCGCTTTGGAGAACGCCGCTTCGGCCGCGATTATGTTTTTGACCATTGAAGCGGTAGTGGCGGAGAAACCGGAGAAGAAAGAAAACAGTGGCGCGGCTATGCCTGGCGGTATGGGCGGCGGCATGCCGATGATGTGATAACACACGAATTTCAACGAATGAAAACGAATATAACGAACGAATATAACGAATAAAATGAAGGCGAGATAAATCTCGCCTTCATTTTTGTTTTTATAAAATGTGGTTATTATTTATACCGATTTTCTTAAACGCGAGAAGGACAGGAAATAAAGATAGAAGAGAAGAAACAGGAAACAGAGAGATATGAAGATGTTGGCATAATTGGCGGCCGTTAATAAATTATAGTGTACAAAAAAGTTGTTCACTCCGGAAAAATCATTTTTTTCCAGCGGGTAGGGCGTGGAATAACCGTCCAGGGCGGGTATTTGGCTACCGGTATTTTGATAAATGGAATGGATTAAAAGGTTTTCCGGCCGGAAGCTGTAATTTAGAGAAGAATAATCGGCCAGTAGTGCCGCTTGGCTTTGGTTGCTCGCTCCCAGTACTTTGGGCTGGATGATGTTTTTCGGAGGGGCGCCGAAAATTTGCACCACCAGAATCGTATTTTGCCCCTGGAATTTATCTTCAATCACCGCTACGCCGATTTCATCATAGTGGGTATTCAGCAGATTTTCTTTGTGCGTTTCGGAATTGAGCCAGGCGTTTATTACCCCCTCGCTGGTCATAAAATCAATTGCCAGATTTTCCCCCACATAAGAATATTTATATCCGGCTTCTTTAATCCAGGCGGAGAATTTTTTATCATTGATGTTGTGCTGGAACTGTTGCGCCGCAATAATCGCCTCGCCCTTGGCGTAAGCGGCCTGGGTCAAAGTCTGGTTAACGCTTAAGGCGTTTAGCCCCACGTCCAGTCTTTGCTCGTTTGTTAATTCAATGATTTTTTCCGGAATGATGGTGGAAAAATAGGCGACTTGCGGCAATAAAAAAATCCCTATTAGAATCGCTAATAGAGAGCCTAAATATTTAAAACGACTTCTTGGTTTTATTTTCGGGCAACTATAACAACAAGTCAGCTGCCCGTTTATTTCCACTAACATTTTTGTATTTTTGTCTTTATTTTTATTTTTGTCAAGCTAAATTTGAATTATTTTGACTTTATATTATAATTATAGCATAGATTAGGAAAAAAAGCAAACTAAAGCTTAATTTTCAATTTTCAAATTATCAATTTATAAATTAATTCGGTTATTGTGTAATTGATAATTGAAAATTAAGATGATTATGTTTCTAGTGGATGAATTAATACAATCAGGTTATTTAAAGACGCCGGCAATCATTAAAGCTTTTAGGACAATAAAAAGGCGGGATTTTTTGCGGCCGGAAGATAATGGCCGCGGGGAGATTAACGCGCCTTTGTCCATCGGTTACGGCCAAACTATTTCCCAGCCGGCGACCGTGGCTTTTATGCTGGAATTATTGCAGCCCCGCTTAGGTGACAAAGTCTTGGATGTCGGGGCCGGTTCGGGCTGGACTTGCGCCTTGCTGTCCGCAATCATCGGCCGCACGGGCCGGGTTTACGGGCTGGAGCGTATACCGGAGTTAAAAGAGTTTGCCCAAAAAAATATCAGTAAATATAATTTTATTAAAAAGGGCATTGCGCAAATATTTTGTTCAGACGGTTACCGGGGTTTGCCAGACCAGGCGCCTTTTGCTAAGATTATAGTGGCAGCCACAGCGGAAAAAATACCCAAAGAATTATTAAAGCAATTGCAGGTTGGCGGGCGCATAGTTTTGCCTCTGGGCCGCCAGTACGAAGTCCAGGACATAATGGTAATTGATAAAATTGGTAAGGATACATACAAAGAAAAAAGATATCCCGGGTTTGCGTTTGTGCCCTTGGTGAAGGACGCATAACGCATAACGCATAACGTGTAACGTGTAACGTATTATATGAAATTAGTAATTTTT
>CAYNBD010000048.1:0-8053 GCA_964395755.1 uncultured Gammaproteobacteria bacterium | reverse complement strand
GCAATATTTCCAGAGATTGTCTATGGCCCTGGTTTCATTAAAACCCTTTTTGTCATATTCAACTTTCAGCTCATCCAATTTCTCTTTAATTTCTTTCTGGTTTGTGTTCAAAACATCAAGGCCGGTATATTTTTTAACAATCTTTTGATAATCGTATCTTACCCACTTTTTGCCCAAATCCACGTTGAATTTTCCAATCTTGAATTTCAAGGTGCCAAAAGTTTCTTTGGCAATGTATTGAAATAATTTCTCCACCAAAGCCATGCCGTCGTTAAAATCCGCATACGCCCAGTAAAACTCCAGCTGGGTATAGTCCTGCAAATGCTCGGCGTCCATGCCCTCGTTCCGGAACTGGCGGCCGATTTCAAAAGTTTTTTCCAGCCCGGCCACCATTAACCTTTTCTGCCATAATTCGCCCATGGAAATGCGCAGATAAACGGCCATGTCCAGGGCATGATGATGGGTAACAAAGGGACGGGCGTCAGCCCCGCCGGTCTTGGTCTCCAGAGCCGGGGTCTCCACTTCCAGAAAGCCTTCTTTCCCCATAAAAGCGCGCGCTACATTCCAAAATTTAGCTTTTTTTTCAATCAGCTCCCGCACCGCCGGATTAAATAAAACATCCAGATATCTTTTGCGGTAACGCTCTTCCTCGTCTTTCAGGCCGTGCCACTTATCCGGCAAAGGCCGCAAGGTTTTGGTCAGCAGTTTCCAATTTTTTACCATCAGGCTTTTTTCGCCCTTGTGGGTTACAAAGCAGGTTCCGCCCACCTCAATAAAATCACCGACGTCAATCAATTTGCTAAAAATTTTGAAATTACCAGCCCCGACCTCCTTTTTGGAAACCGCCACCTGCATAACGCCGCTCCCGTCTTCCAGATGGGCAAAAATAAGATTGCCGTGCGCCCTTAAGCTGCGCAACCGGCCGGCTAAAACCACCTTAGTCCTGCTTGGTTCCAACTTTTTAAAATCAGCCAGAACCTGGCTGACGCTGTGGCTGCGGTTAGCTCGGGCCGGATAAGGATTGACGTTCAGTTTGCGCAATTCTTCCAGCTTTTTTAAGCGTTCTTTATATTCGCTCACTTTATTGTTGTTTGGCATAAAAATTATAAAAAATTAAGGAGGTAGAAAAGCAAGGCCTTGCGTCTCTACCTCCTTATATTTTAAAATATTCGCGCCCAAAAGTCAAAAGCCGCGTGTGCGCGGCTTTTGGACATAAAATTTATTTGGCTCTACTCAACCCTGATAATTTCATATTTCACCTCGCCCTTGGGAGTATTGACCATAACCTTATCCCCGGCTTTTTTGCCTGCAAAAGCCATCCCCAGGGGAGACTCGTTGGAAATTTTGCCGCTGGCCGGATCGGCCTCGTTAAAACTGACAATCTGGTATCGCTTCTCTTCCCCGTTAACCGCCGCCGTAATTTTTGAACCCATGGAAATTTTATCCCCTGGTTTCTGCACTTCCACCACGGTCAAATTTTTCAGCATGGAAGTAACTTCCGCGATTTTTTTTTCGTTAAATCCCTGGGCCTCCTTGGCTTCCTGATACTCGGCGTTCTCGCTTAAATCGCCCAATTCTTTGGCGGTTTCAATCCGGGCCGCGATTTCTTTTCTTTTTGTTTTTACCAAATAATCCAGCTCTTCTTTGAGTTTATTATAACCCTCTTGGGAAATTATTTGGTCAGACATAGGTTTTGAAATAATAAATAAGAGAAATAAGAAAAATAAGTAAAATAAGAAAGGACGGCAAGCGGATTTTTCTTATTTTTCTTTTTATTCTTATTTTTACAACGTAATTCACAATATACAGCATTGCAAAAAATTATGCAAGGCCTGCCCCCTCTTCTTACAAAGGGAAGGGGCGTTTGAGAAAAAAGCAGCCTAACTCTTTATTTCTTCACAACATTAAATATAACTGCGGCTAAAATTACATAGCCGATGCCTAGAGGGTGGTTAAGATAAGGACTGAACATATTGACCAGCGCGATAACGGCCAGTCCTAAAACTATGCCCGCATATAGTCCCCAGTCCTCCTTTTTCTTAATCCCGGCGTAAATTATGGTCCCCAAGAGCCATAAATAAGCCAGGAGGCCGAAGAAGCCCAATTTCAGCCAGATATCCAGCCAGCCCCATTCAAAAGCGTAAGTCGTGTATTCGCCTTCCGGGCTTGATTCCAGAACGCGCGGATCACTGGTCTTATAGGTAACGGTCGCGCCGAATCCTTGGCCCAAAACCGGGGCTGTTTTTATTCGCTCCCACAGCTCGGGCAAAAGCTGCCAGCGCGAGGACACGGCCGCCTCGCCGCTTAACTGCGTGGCCCGGTCAGACAAAAGGCCGGCGGCGGAAAATCCGCCGGTCGGAGCCGGATAAGGAAATTTAACAATGGCCGCGATTATCCCTACGCTTAAAACCGCCGCCAAAATACCGGCCGCGCTTAGTTTTAATAATGTTTTCCAGCCGTACCGTTGGATGGCAAAACAGGCGGCTAAAACCAGGCCGGTTGCCAGCCCCAGCCAAAAACTGCGGGAAAAACCGGTTAAAATAACTGCCAGCCAAAAGGTCAAAAGCAAAAAGGCAAGAGCCAATATTTTCTTGGGATAGCAGCTTTTTAATTTAAACAAACGGACAAAAACCGGCAGTAAAATAAAAAAAGCGGCCAAGACGAAAATATGCGACTGAAAAAAGATGCGGTAAAACCCGCCCTGCACCTGCGTTATCTCCCCCACTCCGCTTGTCCTGACCCAGCGGTATAATTCATAAACCAGACCCAATAAATTATGGGAAAAAACAAACAGCAAAAAAAACGTCTTCAGGCTTAACCAGATTATGGAAGCCATAAAAATCTGAGAAATATTTTGTAAAGGTGTTAAACACCCACTAGGGTGTTTAACACCTTTTTCGCCTTCGTTAAACCAACTCCAAAGCGGAAACAGCAGTAAAAAATAAAGCCAGCCGTTAAAATCAAAAAATACGTTGCTGAATTCATTATTATTCAAAAACCCGTTAACCAGTCCCCAGGCAATGAAAAAAAACAAAATGATAAAAGAGGAAAGATTATTTTCCTTAAGCGCATTTTTCAGTGCATCCAAAACTTTGCCCCGGCGCACCTCTTGCCCGGCCCGGACTTTGCCGTTGCTGACGTATCCGGATATCACCTGCCCCAGCCAAACACTCATCACGATTAACCACAAAGCGATTCTAATTGAGATAATCACCCCCCCCTGCTCAAAATAAAATAAGTATCCCTTAGAGCCGATGAACAATTCTGCCAGCAAAATCAGGATGCCATATTCCAATTTTTGCAAAGTCAGCAATAAAACCAGGCCGACAATCACGAAAAAAGCCAATTGGCGGAATTCAGGCACCAGATAGCCGAACAAAGAAAAAAGCTCGGCTAAAAAAATAAAAGCTAAAATCAAGTAAAATTTTCGGTTAAATAATTTTAACATTGACATATTTAAAAGCCATAATTTTACAATATTGGCGGTTATTAAAAATTTTTCTCATGACCAGAACCGTAGGTTAAAAAATCAAAAATCAAAATGACAGTGTAAAATAAAAAATGAATTTTTTGCCTTCTTTTTAAATTTTGACTTGTCATTTTTATTTTTGAATTTTGAATTTTGCATTATTTTTTAATTTTATCGTCACAATGCGAAGATTTATTTCTACAACCCGTGCTTTTTTTTAATTATTTCCCTGGCCTGCTGGTATTTTTTAACCTGGGGCAGAAAAGGGAATAATTTATAGGCAAAAGCCGGCAGCCAAGTGCTGATAGTGCCGCCGGTTTGCACCCGGAACAATACTTTGTCTATCCAATAGCCCTGATGTCCACGGCCCAGCATGGTCAGCCATAAATCCCAGTCCTGCAATTTTTTAATTGTCTCGTCCCAGCCGGATACGGGAAAAGCCTCCCGCCTGATTAAAGACATAGTGTGGACATACGGCAGCTCTTTTAACTTGGCCGCGTCAAAGGGCCACAGTCTGAATAATTTTTTACCCCAATAGAAAGAAGAATAAACGTAAGCGGCCTCGGGATGATTCTCTAGGGTCACCAGCATTATTCTAAGGCAAGTCGGATCTAAAACAGCGTCAGCATCGCAAAAAAACAAATAATCTCCCCTTGACCTCTTAAATCCCCTATTCCTAGCTACGGGCGCACCATTGTTAATTCGTAATTTGTAATTCGTAATTGGTAATTCGGGTTTGTATTTTTCAATCATTTTTTCCGGATTATCAGTAGAGCCGTCATCAACCACAATAACCTCATAGTCCTTATAAGTTTGCGCTAAAATACTGTCCAGACATGATGATAATTTGTCCGCCTGGTTGTAGATTGGAATTATGATTGAAACCATGAGTTAATTTTAAATTTGGGAATTTTGAATTTTGATTGAATGATTAATTTTGAATGTTTAAAAATTCAAAACTCAAAATTGATTCAAAATTTCAAATTCAAAATTAAAAATTATTTTTTAATATACTGTAAATCTTACCCACCTGCTTTTCCCAGCTAAATTCCTTAAGCGCCCTCGCTCTCCCCCGCTCACCCAGCCTTTTTCTTAAGTCTTTATCCCGTGCCAGTTTGATAATCGCGCCCGCGATTTTGTCCGTATCCTCCGGATTGACCACGAGACCGTTAACCCCGTCCCGGACCGCATCTTTGACCCCGCCGCTATTACCGGCAATCACCGGTTTGCCCGCCAGGTTGGCTTCAAGGTAAACAATGCCAAAGCCTTCAAAATCACCTCCCCGGTCGCGGGCCGGCATAATAAAGATATCGCCTAATTCCAGCCAGGCCCATTTATCTTCTTCTGATATTTCCCCTAAAAATATTATTGCCGGAATCGTAGGAACAGAACAATGCGTAGGGACAGAACAATGTTCTGTCCCTACGCATTGTTCTGTTCCTACGGTCGTCCCGGCAATTCCGGCAATAATATTTTTTAAATAATCCTCATCCGGACCGGTACCGGCCAACACGTAAACCAAATCAGGCACCGCTTTTAAAACCGCGGGCAAAGCCTCAATCACCCTGTCAAAGCCCTTGCGCTTCACCAGCCGCCCCAGGCTAAATAAAATGATTTTATTCTCCAGACTATAATCTTTTCTTAAAACAGCTCCCCTCTCCCGCGAAGAATGAGGGGGGGAGGGGCTGGGGGTGGGGGCAATTCCCGGATTAACCACTACTATTTTTTTAGCATCGGCGTTTCCTAAAAATTCACCGGCCAGCCCGGCCACGTAGCTATTAGCGCAAATAATTTTGTCCGCCCGTTTTAATATTCTTTTTACCAGCCATCTTTTTCTCGGCCCGCGCCTGCCGAAAGTAAAATCCATGCCGTGCAAAAAAACACCGTATTTAAAGGGCAAAAAATGCGAAACCAGCCAGGCAACCGTCCCCAGAGGTAAAATATGGCCAACCAAAACGTAATCGATTTTTCTTTGCCTGACGGTTCGCGCCAGTTGCCAAATCCCTGACAGCCAGCGCGGCCACGGCCAAAAACCGGTTAAGGCATTGTCTTTATTATCCAAAACCGCCATCCCGTCCGCCTCGGGCCAGTATCTAGCCAAATTACCGTAGTAATTGGCCACCCCGCCCTTAAACGGCGGATATTCCAATGTCAGCAATAATGTTCTCATATTATCTGTCATTGCGAGGAGCGACCCCGATCCAGTTTGAAAAACTGGGACGGAGGCGACAAAGCAATCCAGGAACAACGGTGTCATTGCGAGGAACGACCCGCCAGCTGGCGGGGAGCGACGTAGCAATCCCGTAAATAATCCTTGTGCGTGAAACATCCTCCCCGGCTATTCACGGGATTGCTACGCTCCTTCTTGTCTGCAAGCAGACAAGTTAGTCACTCGCAATGACACGATTTTTTTACTCTTTACTGCTTGTAAAATTCTTCTATTAAATTTTTCCATTCGGGATTTATACTCTTTATTAGCTCAATTTTTCTTTTCCTGGAATAATTTTTTATTTGCTTTTCCCTGGCGATTGCATCTTCAATATATCCAAATATTTCATAATACATTACTGCGTTAATATTATACCTGGCGGTAAAACTATTCTTATTGGTCTTATTTTTATGCTGATTATCTCTGTTCAATATATTATTGGTTACTCCAGCATATAAAACCGTATGCCTGGGATGATTAGTACTAATATAAACGTAATAATGTCTATCTTGATATTTGTTTTTCATATTATCTATCATTGCCTTATAACAAACGAATTATAAATGCTAACCACGTCCTCTTTCCTGAAACCGCCGATTACGAACAACACAAAAAAATAAATTACGCCGCCGGCCGCAATGACCGCAAAAACGTTTATAGATGATTTTAAATACAAAATACATAACCCCATCAGCGCCGCCGCCAGCAAAGACTTGAAAAAAACCTTGATAATCTTACCGGGCCGGTATTTGATAATGCCACCTACCCGGGACATGCCCAGAATGAACATCAATAAATTCGTCGCCACTACCGTAATGCCCGCGCCCGCGGCCTGGAACCTGGGAATCAGGATTATATTCATAATCACGCTCACTATCGTCACGATGGCCATGTTCAAAGTATTGATTTTCTGCCGGTCGCAGGCGTTCAAAAGCGAACCGACGGGAAAATTTATGAAAATAAACAAAAGCGCGCAAATAATAATCTGCATCGGCAAAACCGCCTCCCCGTAGCCGGCTTTGAACACCAGGATAATTTTGTCGGCCAGGATGAGGATGCCGGCGGTAATGGGCAAAGAAATGATAATCAGGTAATTCATCGCCCGCTCAAAGGAAACAGACAGCTGTTCGCGGTTATGCAGCCAGTACGAACTCATAGCCGGATAAAGCGCGGCCGTGAAAGCCAGAGGCAGGAACTGCAGGGCGAAAACTATTTTAAAAGCTATCTGATAAAAACCGACTTGCTCGTCCCCGGCCATAATGGATAAAAGCACGGAATCAAGATAGGTGTAAACCCGCTGGAAAACCGCAAACAGCCCGAAAGGCACGGCGATTTTAATAATCAGGCCGGCCAGCTGCCGGTCATAGCGGGGAATGATAGTGAGGCGCCACTTTTTCCATAAAACCGCAATGGAAAAAATGAAATTAAAAATACTGGCCGCCACCAAAGCGGTCATAATTAAATTCAGGCCCCGGCCGGAATAAAGCATAGCCAGGCCGAAAGCCATCACCACCAGCTGGAAAACCACCGAGGCGATGCTCTCAAACTTAAGGTTATGAAAGCCCCGGACCGCGCCCCAGAAAGTCATGGTGAATGAATCTAAAATCATGCAAATAGACGACAAATAAACCAGCTGGCGCGTAATCAGCGGATAATCCAGGGCCTTAATTAAAACAATCACCGCCAAAAGCGATAAGGCGGCCAAAGGCAGTTTGATGGTGATGACATTGCCCAAAAATTTCCCGGCTTCTTCTTTTCTCTTGGCCACCTCCCGGGTGAGGACGTTTACCAGTCCCAAATCAATGAAAATCGCGAAAATCGTGGTAAAGGAAATGGCAAAATAATATTTTCCCAGATCGCCCGCTCCCAGGTTGCGCGCCAAAAGCGCGAAATAAGTAAAGGAAATTATTTTCTGCAAAATCAACGCTGCCGTCAGATAAGATGTATTTTTGGCAATGTTAGCTATTTTATCCATAACGATATTATAGCATAAAATTTAAATAAAAATAGGCCTCGTGTCTGATTAAGACAGAGGCCGTTGTTCCATTGTCGTCCTATGTTAGTTCTGGCATAGGGGGAAAACCGGAGTACCCGGAGTCAAAATCGGGGTTTGAACCTCCCCTCTTTGGGCACGGAAACCGCCTTCCACTCTTTCCATGGGATAAGCAATCTCCGGGCTCATACCCAAATGTTCACCGCTAATATAAACCTGCTCATCAGGTCTTCCACACGGGCAAAGAGTGAACAGACCGGCAACATTACGAAAATCAACGCTTTCTGGTTGCATAATAATCCTCCTTTAAAAAGTACAGATCGACAAAGAATCGGCAAACGGCACGCCCATCTCAGCCAGTTTGGCCTTGATAAAAGGAAAA
>CAYNBD010000047.1:0-8099 GCA_964395755.1 uncultured Gammaproteobacteria bacterium | reverse complement strand
GTTATTTTTTTGTTTTTCGCTCCCATCTTCATTCTGATAACCTATAAAGTCAATAAAGATTTATCTCCTTCACGGCGCAAGCGCCACCGTGATTACGAAATCGCTTCCGGAAAAATGGGAGAGGCGATTATTAATATCAATACGGTCAAATCCTTTGTCCAGGAAGAAAGAGAAGTAAGAGAATACGGTTTTATCAAGAAGATGATAAAAATCAATGAGCTCAAAGAATGGTACAAAGTGCTGAAATTCGGCTTGAGCCGGAATCTGGTGATTGATTTGGGACGGATCAGCATTTTACTTCTGGGCGTATATTTTATTAGCCAGGGCCATATTAGTATCGGTACGATGGTGTTCGTCATTACCCTGTCGGAAAAATCATTTTTCTCCCTTTGGCGTTTGTCCCGGTTTTACGACCGAGCCGAAGAGGGAGCCGAAGCGGTAAATCGCTTTACCCGGATTTTAGAAGAAAAGCCCCAGATTAAAAATCCCAGCCGCGGCCTCAAGCCCAGGAGTATTGTCGGTGAAATAAAATTTGACCGGGTTTATTTTAGTTATGCCGCCGACGAGAATGCGGCCCTGGACAATGTCAGTATAAAAATCAACTCCGGCTGCGTTACCGCTTTGGTCGGGCCGTCAGGCGGAGGTAAAACCACGGTCGCCCGGATGATTTACCGGCATTACGATCCTTTGTCCGGGAGGGTCTTGCTTGACGATAAAGATTTACGCACCTATGACCTTTATGGTTTCAGGAAATTTATCGCTATCGTACCGCAGGAAGTGGAAATTTTTAATGCCAGCGTCTGCGATAACATTTCTTATGCCAGCCCCGGTACCGACTTGCGGGAAATTAAAGCCGCGGCCCGGATAGCCAATGCCGACGAGTTCATCCGGGAATTACCCCAGGGTTATGATACTTTGGTGGGTGAGCGGGGCATTAAACTTTCCGGCGGGCAAAGACAAAGGATCGGAATCGCCCGGGCGATTTTGGCCAATCCCAAGATTTTAATTTTTGATGAAGCCACCAGCAACCTGGACAGTTACAGTGAAAAGTTAATTCAGGAGGCGATTGAAAAAATCAGTAAAGATCGGACCATGATTATTATCGCCCATCGTCTAAGCACCATCAGACGGGCCGATAAGATTATTGTTTTGGAGAACGGCCGGGTAGTGGAGCAGGGCAGTCATTACGAATTGGCCCGGGCCAAAGGCGGCCTTTACGCCAAACTATTGAAATTGCAGGCAATGGGAGACGTGGGATAGCGGGTCCACCTTCATCCCGAGCGCTCGGGATGAAGGTGGGTAAAATTGCCGATTGACGATTTGCGACCTGCGCTTTGCCGAGGGCTCCGACAAGGCGAGTTGTCGATTGCCGACTTCTCGGTTTCACTCGGGACAGGTTTATAATTGACGATTTAAGTTTTTTGCTTTACGATTTTAGAATAGGGATAATTTATTGTTTGCCTAAAATACCGATTGATTTTATATGTCCATAGAAGATAAAATTAAAAAAGACGTTCCCCTGGCGCCATCGACTACTTTTAAAATCGGCGGGCCGGCCAAGTTATTTATTGAAATTAGAGACAAAGAAGATTTGCCTTGGGCTATGGAGTGGGCGCGAGAGAATAAAGAGGAAATTTTTATTTTCGGCGGCGGCAGTAATGTTTTGGTCAATGACCGGGGCGTGGACGGGTTGGTAATAAAAATTAAGAATGATGAAATTAAAGTGCGGAGCGAACGCCTGGATTGCGGGGCCGGGGCCGGTTTGGCCCAGGCGTCCCGGTTGGCGGTCAGCCAGGGACTGGCCGGCCTGGAATGGGCGGCCGGCATACCGGGGGCAACCGTGGGCGGAGCCGTGGTCGGTAATGCCGGCGCTTTCGGGACGTCAATGTCGGCCCTGGTGGAAACGGTTGAAGTTTTTAATTTGAAAAAGAAGCGTTTTGAAACGCTGAGCAATCGTGATTGTAAATTTGATTATCGGCATAGTCTTTTTAAAGAGAGCGGGGATTATTTAATTTGGGGCGCTGTTTTAAAAATGGCGAAAGAAAATAAAGAGGTGGTTGAGCAAACAGTCAACAAATATAATAGTTTTCGTTTTCAAAGCCAACCCCGTTTGCCCAGTGCCGGTTCGGTTTTTAAAAATTTATCATTCGCTAAATTACAGGAAGCTAATGCGAATCTGGCGGATATGGCGGAAGAAGAGGGAAAAGTCAAAAACGGGATGCTGGGTGCGGGTTGGCTGGTAGAATTGGCCGGCCTCAAAGGCAAAACTATCGGCGGGGCCAAGGTCAGCCTGGAGCATGCTAATTTTATCGTTAATACCGGCAAAGCCACGGCTGAAGACGTGGTGATGCTGATCAGCTATATTAAGCAGCAGGTGCGCGACCGTTTTAAAGTGCAGTTGCAGGAGGAAGTGAGATATTTGGGGTTTTGATGGAAAAACACGAAAATAACGAAAAGGCACGAAAAGAACGAATTGTTACATTGTTGGATGAAATCTGGAATTAGGAATTAGGTTGGCCGATTAGTGGGTAGAAAAAAGCGAATTAAGGGGTAAAAGCCAATAGAATTAATTTGGATTCCGGTTGCTTGGTTGGTTTTTGGCAGAATTTATCATTTGACCCTGTTTTTTGGTGGATTTGACACGAATTAAAATTTATGCTATATTACAATAAACATATGAAAATGTGTTTTTAATTTTATGTTATCGCCTGGCGGCGACCCGCACTACAAATGCGGGACATGCGAATAGTTATTGATAGTTAAATTGTTCGCCAGGAGAATGTTTTTTGTATATTAATTAGCTTATATTAGTAATTTTAAGAGTTGAACCATGCTTTGGCTAATTCGCATAATATGGACAATATCTCTATTTTAGACCAAATTATCAATAACCAGAAAGCGGAAGAAGTCGCTAAGCTTAACGCGGTTGAAATCGTCAATAACCTGTTGAGCGAGCTCAACAAGCGGGAGCGGGACGTTTTAACCCGTCGTTTTGGCTTGCAAGGCAACGAGCGGGAAACCCTGGAAAACGTGGGTAATGCCCATCAGCTAACCCGGGAAAGAATCCGGCAGATTGAGAATTTCAGCATCAAGAAGCTGCGGGAATTGACCAAGCTGGAGGAATACGTCAAAGCCCTGAAGAAAGTGATTAGTGAACTCTTAGAAGAGCACGGCGGTTTAATGGAGAAAGATTATTTGCTTAATCTTTTGCTCAAATTTTCAGTTGACAGCGACCGGGAGGAAGATGAGCGGGTGCACAAAAGCCATCTTAATTTTTTAATTTCCAAATTGCTGGCCAATGAATTTGAAGAAGTCAACAATTTAAAACATTTTAAAAGTGCGTATAAATTAAAGTATCAGACCCTGGATCATTTGGAAGAACTGGCGGCGGAAATGATCGCAAAAATTAAGGAAGCCAGGCAAATGTTAAAAACCGAGGAATTGATTGCCATGTTAACCAAACTGGAAAGCTACCGGAAACACGAGGATAAATTCAAAGTTGCCCAAAGCATTGACATTTCCAAAGTTTTGGGTGGAGATTTATTTGAAGAGAAAGCCGAGGTTATTAATAACAACAAAATTTTATATTCCCTACTGAAAGTGGCCAAAGACATTGAGCAGAGCAAATTCGGAGATTGGGGAATTAAGGATTGGCGCGACATCAGTCCGAAAACCATCAATGACAAAATCTATTTGGTTTTAAAATATCAGGGTAAGCCGATGCATTTTGCCGAGATTTCCGACCGTATTAACCAAATCGGCTTTGACAGCAAAAAGGCCAACGCGGCCACGGTTCACAACGAACTGATTTCCGGCGACAGATATATTCTGGTCGGCCGGGGGCTTTACGGGTTAAAGGATTGGGGTTATCAGAAAGGAACGGTGATTGACGTGATCTCAGACATAATGAGAAAAGCGGGCGCGGCCATGAGCAAGGACGACATTATTGACCGGGTGCTGGAAAAACGTTTGGTGAAAAGAGCCACGATTATGCTGGCCCTGATGAATAAGGAAAAGTTTGAGAAGCAGGGGGATAAGTATTGTTTGAAAGGCGAGTAAGATATAAATAAGAAAATACCCCTCCCTTAATCCGGTCATCCGACCGGATAAGTCCAATGGGGCAGGCGAAAAGACAACGTTTAATTTCCAATTTTCAATTATCAATTTCCAATGAATTTTCAATGTTCAATTTTCAATTTATAAAATTAAGTCATTGATTGAAAATTGAGAATTGATAATTAGAAATTTTAATCAGCTATCTACTATCTGTTTATTTAATAAATCAACCATCAAAATAATTTACCATACTAAAACCGCCCCGTAGTCGGGGCGTTTTTGTTTAAGGGTGATGCCGGTGAGCATAAATAAGTTCAATGGGCGTTTTCGCATTTGTATAAAAGGGGTAAAATATGGTAAAATATAAAAAGTTGAAAGTAAAAAGTTATAAAGTTATAAAGTAAAAGGTCATTTTAACTTTATAACTTTATAACTTTATAACTTTTTACTTTATAAACTGGAGTTATGAATATCGTTATTGATACCAGCGCTATCGTTGATTTTTTTAATTTGCCGTTTCATATCATACTGGAACGTCTGTTTTGGCTTTTCGCCTGGATTCCGATTTTTGTGACTTTTCTCTGGGGGGCGAAAGAATCCTGGATGTTTTATATTAAAACCAAATGGGACCGTCAGCAAAAATTCGTTCTGTTGGCCATTGACATCCCCCGCGGCAACGAGCAGACGGTGAAGGCGGTGGAGAATATGTTCACTTATTTCGGCGGTGCGCATGCGACCCTGAATCTGATTGAGAGATACTGGGTGGGGATGTTCCAGCTGGCTTTCAGTTTTGAAATCGTCAGTATCGAGGGCTATACCCAGTTTTTAATCCGGACGCCGGTTAAATTCAGGGATTTGACCGAAGCGGCGGTCTATTCCCAGTATCCGGATGCGGAAATAACCGAGGTTAACGATTATACCGAAGGGACGCCGGATAAATTCCCGGACGATGAATATGATATTTACGGCGGCGAATTTATCCAGAAGGAAAATTGGGTTTATCCGATTAAAACCCATAAGGAATTTGAGCATATTTTGGGCGCGCCGGAAACCCATTATAAGGACCCGATGGCCTCTTTAATGGATTTGTACAGCAGTTTGGGCCGGGGCGAGCAGGCCTGGCTGCAAATTCTGGTTACTCCCATGGGTTTTGACTGGCCCAAAGAGAGTACAAAAGAGATTAGCCGGGTTATCGGGGAAGAGGTTCCTTCCGATGAGACTTGGGCTGATAAAATTGTCAAGTTTTTACTGAAGATAATTAATGACATCAGCGAATTTATTTATAAATTATGGGGTGATATTGAGGATAAAGAAAAAGACAAAGATGATAGACGGTTTTTAATGATGAATTTAAGACCCAAGCAGAAAAAGCAAATAGAGGCCATCCAGGAAAAGGCCGGCAAACTGGGATTTGAGTTTAAATGTCGTTTTATTTATCTGGCCCGCAAAGAAGTGATGAACAAGCCTAAGGTTTTCGGCGGTTTTGTCGGTTTTATGAAACAATTTATGGATCTGGATTTGAATAATTTAAAACCGGACATGGATATTACCGTTACTACCGTGAATTATATGTTTAAAACTTACCGCCTTAACCTTAAGAAGAATAAAATTATGCGGGCCTATAAAGGCAGAAGCACGACCAAGGGCCGAAACAAAGGCGTTTTGAACGTGGAAGAACTTGCCACCATCTGGCATTTCCCGCTGGAAAGCGCGGTTAAGGCTCCTCTGATTCAAAAGGCGCCGGGCAGAAAAGCCGAGGCCCCGATGTATTTACCGGTGGGGGAAGAAATAGTTTCCGAGGAAATCGGCGAGCCGGAATTTATGCGCGAGAATAACGGCGGGAAGAAAAATAACAACGCCAAAACGGAAAAAATTTCCGCTGATATTTCCGCTCCGGAAGGCAGTCCGCCCGCTAACCTGCCGGTTGAGTGATGCATTTATTAAAATTTTTAATTTTTAAATAATTTTTAAACAAATTTCTTAATATCAGATTTTAAAAATTAAAAATTAGAATTTATTTACAAAATTACAAAATTAAAAATTAGTTTCAGGTGCTTTTAAGTTATGATAGGCATAAGTTATAATTAATATGGATAATTTAGTGACAATTTTCGCGGAGACCACCTTTCGCAACCGTTTGCGCAAATTCGGCATTAAGCTTGACGATCGCCGGCGCCATATGTATTTAATTGGAAAAACCGGCATGGGCAAGTCAACGGTTTTGGAAAACATGATCGTGGAGGATATCCGGGCCGGCAGGGGGGTAGCGGTGGTTGATCCGCACGGCGATTTGGCCGAAAAAGTGATAGAATACATTCCGTCCGACCGCATCAATGATGTGATTTATTTTAATCCGGCCGATATGAAATATCCGTTCGCTTTTAACGTGGTGGAACAGGTGGATTCCCATTTAAGGCATTTGGTGGCCAGCGGCCTGGTCGGGGTTTTCCAGAAACTGTGGGCCGATTCCTGGGGGCCGCGCCTGGAATATATTTTGCGCAACACCATTTTAGCCATTTTGGATTATCCCGGCTCCACTCTTTTGGGCGTTACCCGGATGTTATCGGACAAGGCTTTCAGGAAAAAAGTTATCGCCAAAATTCAGGATCCGGTAGTAAAATCTTTTTGGGTTAATGAATTTGCCGGCTATGCCGATAAGTTCGCCGCGGAAGCGGTTTCTCCGATCCAGAATAAAGTCGGCCAGTTTTTGTCCAGTTCTTTAATCCGCAACATCGTCGGCCAGGTAAAGTCATCAATTGATTTGCGGCAGGTGATGGACGAGGGCAAAGTCCTGATTATGAATTTAAGCAAGGGCCGCATCGGCGAGGATAATTCCGCCCTCCTGGGAGCGATGATGATTACCAAGATTCAGCTGGCGGCCATGAGCCGGGTTGACGTTCCGGAAAACCAGCGGCAGGATTTTTATCTTTACATCGATGAATTCCAAAATTTTACTACCGAGAGCTTTGCCAACATTTTGTCCGAAGCCAGGAAATACCGCCTTAATTTAATTATGGCCCACCAGTACATTGAACAGCTGGGCGATACGGTCAAGGCGGCGGTTTTCGGCAATGTCGGCACCCTGGTGGTTTTTCGGGTTGGAGCGGCTGATGCCGAGGAATTGGTTAAGGAATTTTCGCCTACTTTTATGGAAGAGGACATTGTCAATCTGCCCAAATATGAAATGTATTTAAAATTAATGATTGACGGCATCGCTTCCGACCCCTTTTCCGCCCGCGGCCTGGCGCCCTTGCCGGAAGAAGCCCGGACCGGCAACACGGAAAAGGTTATTAAGGTTTCGCGGGAAAGATATGCCAAAGATAAGGATATAGTGGAGGAGAAGATAATGCGTTGGCATGAAAATGACGGGGAAGAAGACCAAAAAGAAATTGACCGACAGCCGAGAAGCAGAATTGATAATCGGCCGGTCGGCAAAGGAGAATTTAAAGTCAAAAGAGAGGAAAGACAAAGCCGTCCGGCGCCGGTTTTAAAGGAAGATAAAAAGGACAGCAACGCGAATGACTCGGTTTATAGTTTTGTCACCGTTTGCTCCCGTTGCGGACGGGAAACCAGGACTTCGTTTAAGCCCGACGGCATCCGGCCGGTTTTCTGCAAAGAATGTTTGTCGCTGCTGCGCAAGGAAAAGCGGACAGAACTGGAGCAGAGAAGAAAAGCCAAACAGGGCGAACTGGCGATGCTTAATAATCAGCCGGCGGAAGCAAGCCCAGAACAAGATTCAGCCGCGGACGGGGTCTCTCTCGGCCAGGCGGTTAAAATGACCCCGGTTGATTTTAAATCCGGCCGCGCCGCCACCGGCAGGCAAGAGAATGGTGATAACAGCAGCAGTGCCGGCGAACAAAATATTAAAGAGGGAGAAGAGGTGAGGATTGGGAATTAAAAATAAGAAAAATAAGAATAAAAAGAAAAATAAGAAAATATTATTAAAATTTCTAAATTATAATTTCTAATTTTTAATAAAATGTCTAATTTTTGAATTTTTAATGTTAAAAACATATTTATTGTTTAGTCATTTGACGTTTGTA
>CAYNBD010000046.1:0-8473 GCA_964395755.1 uncultured Gammaproteobacteria bacterium | reverse complement strand
ATCTTGCCGCTGCCGCCCTGAACCGTGAGACGGGCCGTGGGTGAAATCGTGCCGATGCCGATATTGGAAGCGGCAACGTACAGAGCCGAGGTTTCCGTAACGCGGTCGGAAGAATTGCCGACAAAAATATGGCCCTGGGTCAAAGTCAGAGCGATGGCCCCGTTGCTTTCCGAAAACGGGGCAGAAAAATTATAAGAAGTGCCGCCGCCCCCGCCGGCAAAATCGCTCTGCCAGGTTACATTGCCCTGGCTGTCCATTTTCAGGACCTGGCCGTTATAGCCGCGGCTGGTCGGAAAAGAATAATCGCCGATGGTCAGTTTGCCCCGGATGGTTAAATCATTAACGTCCAGCTTGGCCACCTGAATCGTTCCCTGAAAATTAAAAGAATCCGTAACCGTTAAATCCTTAACCGTCAGCGCCTTGGTAACTTCCAGGTCGTCGTCCACGATAACGCTGCCCTGGCTGTTATAAATCTTTCCCTGGAAATCAGCCGGCCCAGCCACTGCGATCCGGTCGTTAAAACGCGCCGGGCCGCTGACGTTCAGGCCGCCGTTCAAACGGCTCTCGCCTTTGACCGTAAACTGGCCCTGAACGTCGTTGACGACTATCGTTCTGGTTTCAATAATGGTCTTAACCGTGGAAGTGGCGGCCGCGCCCGCTTCGTAATAAATTATTGCCGGCGCGGTTTCTCCCGCTCCTTCCTCTTCCGGTCGGTACAGCTGGGCGTAGCGGCTTTGCAACTCATCCGGAATCAGGAAACCAATTACCCGCTGGTACAGGTTAGCCAGCGACCAGCGGGAGCGGGCCAAATCACGCGCTAAGTTTCTCCGGCCGGCGCTGACGTAATTTCTCATTGCGTCGTTGCTCGCTTCCAGCGCCGCGCCCAGGCCGGTTTGCTCCGGCCAGGCGGCCAGCTGGCCGGCGACGTTGCTCTGGCCGGCGGCCAGCGCCGTCACCCGGTCGCTTAACGATAGCGCCAAAGTCCTCTGTTTTTGGGCAACGGTTTCCAAAGTATGATAAGCATTGTATTTTAAAATCAGCAGCGTCTGGCCGGCTCTGGCCGCGGCCGTATCGGCCAACAGCGATAATTTGGCCATGACCTGACTGATACTGCTCGCGCTCTCGGCCTTCTCGCTCGCGCCCGCCACCCGGCCGCCGGTGTCAGTCCGCTCTTTCAAGACCTGTTCGTAACTAATCCTGGCGGCCGGCGCCGGGAATTCAAAGAGCGCCAGACTGTCCCCGCCCAAACGCGCTATTTTTTCCGGGATTAATTTAAAAGCCAGCCCCAGCCCGACAAATTTATCGCCCAAATAAGTGCCGGCCTGATTCAACCACCCGGCTACTTCCCGGGAAACGGCCCCGCCTTGGCTGACCAGGCGTCCGGCTCGCTCCCGGCCTAAACCATAGACGGCCGCTGCCCCGGGCCGGGCGGCATTATCATAAGCACTCGGCCATATAGCCGCCAGTTCCCGCGCCTTGTCCCTGACCAGGCCCAAACGCCGGGCCAGCACCTGATTTCTTTTTTTAATGCTATTTTCAGTTTTAACTCCGGCCGCGGTCAAGCTGTCGGTCAAAGCGATAATTTTCTCGCTCTTGGCCAGGCCAGCAATCTTCTGTCCCCAAACGCTCTCGGCCGCCAGATCTTTAAACTGGTCGGCCGCCCGCCCGGCCTGCTGCCAGGAAGAAGCAACTAAGTGTCCGCCCAGTTCTCCGGCATTAACAAACGCCCGGTCCATCATCCCGGCAAATCCGGCCGCCGCCGCGGGCGCGAACCGTCCCCAGGAAAAGGCCGCCAGGAGCGCCAAAAGAGACACGGCCGCCAGTCTGGTTTTCCAGGGGCTGGGAGCTAATTTTTCCAGGGCTTTGGCCCGGGCCAGGTCGGTTTTACTTTTGGCCTGATTGGACAAAGACAACCAGAAAAGCAATGCCTCGCTCCGACAGCGCCGCACCGGGACGGACAAACCGGCTCTAATTTTTTTCAAAAATGAAAAAACAAAAAAGCCGAGTTGGCGCATAGCTGACGGAAGACCGGAAACCGATCCCGCCGCCAGAATTAAAACCCGGCTGAATGATATTTTAAATATTTTAAAAAGTTTAAAGGTTAACCCCGAAGTTAATCCTGCCAACTCGCAAAATCGGGTCAAACAAAATTTTAAAACCACTAACGTCGGCTTATAAATCGCCGCCAGCGCCGCCGCCAAAACCGTCGCCAACCAACGGAGGGAAAAAGCTAAAGCCGTCCCTATCTTTCTGCCGGCGGCAAAAATGTCCCGTGCCCATTCACGTCCGTAGCGCCAGAGTCGTCGCCGCAAAATTAAATTGTGCTCCCGGCCGTAAAACCGGCCGTAGCGCCCGGCCACGGATTTTATTTTTCTCTCCGCCTGTCTCTGAATTGTTTCGGTTCGGCCTTCCCAGTTTTTGGTAATTTCCTCTGCCGGCATTGCCCGCTCCGGCACTGATTCCATAATTTCTTCTCTGGTCGCCGCCGCTCCGCTTTCCACCCCCTGAATTTCTTTTACGGTTTCTTTTTCTAAAATTTCTTTTGCCGGCGCCGCCAGCGCTTCTTCAACTCTTTCAACTTTCGCAACCGCCGCGGCCGCCGAGCGCCCAATCTCTTCACCGCTCCGGCTTTCCTCCATGTCCATCCCGCCGGCCATTGCCCCGGCCGCTTTTCTTTTGTCGCTTTGGGCATGCTTTTCCAGATACTCCTGAAACCATTCGCGGGTGGTAAAATAATTGCGGCCGACCTTCTTGGCCTTAAGCTTTTTTCTTTGCACCAAAATAGAGAGATAGGCCGCGCTGTACGGGCCCTCTTCCGTTAATCTCCGCAAAGGAATTAATCGCTTGCGCTCCTTGTTTTTCTCCTTCTTAAGCATGGGGATCTAAGCTTCCGCCCGGGGGCGGATATATGAAGAAAAAATTTATTGATTTAAAGCTTTTATGTAGATGTAATAATGTCTAATTTGTTGTTTACGGTTATTTCCCACAAATTTACAAATCCGATACAAATTTACGAATTACAAATGTGATTTAAGCCCTACCGCCCCATAACCCTTATAAGCCGTCTAAGCCCTGTAAAAGCCCTATTCGTAATTTGTAAATTCGTAGCTGATTTGTATATTCGTGGGTATGTTATTTTTAACCTATTATAAAACAAAATATTTAATTTATCTTATCGTTTTTTTAAGGGTTTATATTATCATTCTATTATCAATAATTATACCACAAAATATCCACATTGTATAGATAAAATAAGCGTCGCTAAAAACTATCTTACCCGCAAACCCAAATGCGGAATAACGACCCTGAATTTAAAACCGCTTAAAATTAGCGGGCCGTAAAAAGGGCTTATTTTAAATAAGAAAATCAACCCCAAAAAATATCTAAAATTTTATTCTAAAAAAATCATTGTTTTAAGAAAAAAATTAAATAAAATCATTCTAAAAAATTTAAAAGTTATCCACAACAACTTTTTTAACACTCTAAAAATTTTCCACACTTTTTCCCACACTTATCCCTTGCCTAAATTAACAATTTTTTACTTAAAATACCGGATTCAAAAATTCCCCTCCTGCCCAGACCCCCTCTGCCATTGCGAAACCCCACCTAACCATGAATGGTTAGGCTAAATTTTTCAATCCCGCTGAAAGCGGAATGCTTTTGTGGGGCAGCCCGCTTCAGCGGGCTTGCAATTCCTAGCCCCGCCATTCATGGCGGGGCGTACTGTAAATATTCAGCCCTCAATAATCAACCCTTCATAAACACCCCACGCTCAATATTCAACACTCAATGAATTCGCCGACCGGCAAATCAATATTTCAATCTGAAATTGATCTCCGCTTAACTGCCGGACGGCTGTAACGGGTTGATTATTTACTCCGCCGCCCCGCTGCAAAAAGGGGCTTAAAGAAGGTAAAAACCTTATTTTTGGCTCAACAAATCCTAAATTTCTTAATCAAAGTACAAACGAAATATAAACAAAAACCGGAAGCTGAACATACCGATGAACATACCAAATCTGCCTGCCGCGGCAACGGCTTGGAGGCTTCCCCGAACCTGATGGAGATAAAGTAATGAGCAAACACGGAAGAAACGGATGGGCACGGAAAAAACGAACGTAAAAAATAAGAAAAATAAGAAAAATAAGAACAAGAAGATAACTGGAATCAGGAATCAGGAATTAGTTAATTAGTCCGCCGGCTGGCGGATTAGGTGCTTAGGGCTTAGGGCGATTGATAAATAAGAAAAATCGTTTCATTGCTACATTGTTGCCTGCTGCATGTTTACTGTTATTTGCCGTCTGCCTGTCCGGAGCCTGCCGAATGGTTATCTATTTCCTGTGTCTAATAGCAAATAAACGGTTAACGCCTATAAGATAGATAGCTATTTATCCGTGATCTGCGCCAGGGGAAATATTTGTGTATCCGCCGTCTGCTTTGGAAACCAAAATTTTAGCCATCTTAAGGTAAAAAATCAACTTTACGTTATCATTATCTTATCATTATCCAAAGATAATATTTTAAATTGACCCATTATCTGCTATAATAAAAACAGGGCTAACTGCCCGTTGAATATCCGCCCCGAAAATTAATCAAAATAGAACTTGCGCGCTTGCCTTACTCTCTCTAAACATCCGTCTTCGCCGGTGTAAAGCCGATAAGATATAATTCAAATCTATAAATATGTTCTAAATTAAATTTGTAGATTTGAGCTCATTTGTAGATTTGAATTCACTTTTGAATTAACTCGGATTAACCGCGAAAATGAGATAATTTTAGATGCTCATTTTTAAACGCCTCAATCCTGCTAAAATAATAAATGCTGATACATAATATTTGTGTTATTTGTGTTGATTTGTAATTTGTAATCTTTATGAAATCAAAAATCCAGCTCACGGCCGGCCAGGCCAAGCAATTGCTTGCTCTCAAAAGAAAAAGTAATTCAGCCATCATCCGCGACCGGGCCCAGGCGCTGTTGCTAAGAAATAACGGTCTGACCATTGCCGACATTTCCCAAGCTCTGCTGCGCGGCGATAAATTCGTCAAAACCGCCATAAAAAAATACCAACAAGGAAAACTGGCGGTAGTAAACTTTGGCGGCCATAATTACAAGCTCTCTCCGGCGCAAAGACAGGAAATAATCAAGCTGCTTAAAACCGCTTCCCCCCGCGAACTGGCGGGCTTTGATTTTGCCGCCCGCGCCTGGTCCCCCGCCGTCCTGAAAAAAATCATCAGGGAAAAATATAAACTGGAATACAAAACCGAAAAAAGTTACCGCGACTTATTCAAAGCCGCCGGCCTGCCTCCGGGACAATGGGGACAAAATAAAACAACAAACCGTCAGATGATCATCCATCACTAATAACCAAATTTTTAAATAATCAAAATACAAGACAAAAACACAAGATACAAGATACAATTCGCCAGCTGGCGAATTGTATCTTGGTTATTGGTTATTTTTAAATTGGTTATTGTTTGATTATTGTTTCTTGGTTATTGGTTATTGGTCATTCCCGTCAGAGTCTCTCGCCAATCGCAAATCAGCAATCAACAATCGCCAATTGGCATTAAAAAACACTTCCCGAAAGGAAGTGCTTTTTAATATGTTATCACTCTACTTTTTTAACGCTTGCTCCATTGCGGCGCCCGGCGGGCTTTTTTCAATCCCGGTTTCTTCCGTTCTGTCCGGCGGGAATCCCTGGTTAACCAGCCCTTGGCTCTTAAAACGCTTCTAAGATTTTTATCAAAAACGAGCAAAGCCCGGGCCAGACCGTGGCGCACCGCTTCCACCTGGCTCTTGGCGCCTCCGCCTTTCACCAAAATGGAAAAATCCAAATCCCGCAGGTGGCCGGTTAACTTTAAGGGCTGGCCGGCGATTAAAGATTTATCGCCGGTAAAGTATTTATTTACTTTTAAGCCGTTAACCATAATCAAACCCCGGCCGTTCTTATATAGCCGGACCTGGGCGACCGAAGTTTTTCTTCGGCCCACGGCTTTGATATATTTGCCCTTGAATTTAACCTCCCCGTTTTCTTTGGTTTTTTCCTTATCATCGCTTGGCTGCTGTTCGTCTTTGACCATAGTCATAATATCTATATTTTATTAAAAAATTAATTATTATTAGTTGAATAATATACAGTGGTAAACGGAAAACAGTAAAATTAATTTCCAAATTTACGAATTTAAAATTTACGAAACAATTTACAAATTTTTATAATTTGTTAATTATTTCATTGTTTTGAAAATTTTAAATTTAAAAATTCGTAAATTAAACGCTATTTTTCCCGCCCCCTGTGTTTTTATTATTTTATTACCTTATCACCAAACGCTTAAGCATCCCCTTTCTTAACCGGTTCGGCGGCAGCATATCTCTGACGGCCCGCCTTAATATCTCAGCCGGATTTTCTCGCTGCACTTTTCCCATCCCGGTTGTCTTTAAACCGCCGGGATAGCCGGAATAACGATAATAATTCTTCTGTTCCAGCTTTTTGCCGGTAAATTTAAGTTTGGCTACGTTGCTGACCGCGACCGCATCGCCCATATCAATATTGGGTTTATATTCCGGCTTATGCTTGCCGCGCAAAAATACAGCGATTTTGGTCGCCAACCGTCCGGCCGTCCGGCCGGTAGCGTCGATTTTATGTAATTTTCTCTCGGTCATAGAATTTAATAGTAAACAGAAAACAAACGACAGTCCAAATTACGAATTACCAATTACAAATTACGGTTCTCTTCTCGTTCTTATTTTTCTTTTTATTCTTATTTTATTTATTTATTTATCAATCGCCCCAAGCCCTAAGTACCTAATCCGCCAGCCGGCGGACTAATTCCCAAATTCCAAATTCCTAATTCCAGTTTCGTTTCTTTCGTACCCATTCGTTACTTTCGTGTTTATTACACCAGCTCTATCTGAACGACTTTGGCGCCGTCACCCGTCCGCCGGCCCAATTTAACAATCCGCGCGTAGCCGCCCTGACGATCCTTATATTTTTGACCCAACACCTCCATGGCTTTCTTAACCGCCATTTTCTGGGGCATAACGGCAATTAACCGGCGCCGGGCGGTCAAATCGCCTTTTTTGGCCGTGGTAATCATCTTTTCCACCAGCGGTTTAACCGCCTTGGCCTTGGCCTCGGTCGTCTTGACTTTTTCCCATATCAAAATATTTGAAGCTAAATTCCTTAGCATCAGTTCTCTCGGACCTTTTTTCCGGTCTAAAATTTTTCCTTTTTTTCGATGACGCATAAAAAAATAACCAATAACCAAAAAACAATAATCAAACAATAACCAAAATTCAAATAACCAATAACCAAAAAGTTTTTAATTTTCAATTTTGAATTTGTTTGATTCGCCAGCTGGCGAATTGTATCTTGTATCTTGTGTTGTTATCTTGTATCTTGATTATTATGGCAATCGTAAATCCATCATTCCTTCTTCGGCCGGCCTCTTTTCTTTTTGGGCTTCTCCTCCGCGCCAGACTCTTCTTTGTCCGTACTGACTTTTTTTTCTGCTGGCTTTACTTCTTCGGCTTCTGCGGGCGCGGCTTCTTCTTGGGCCGCCTGCTTGTCCGCGGCCGGAGCGGAACTCTCTCCCGCGCTCTGGCCTAAAAATGATCCAAACTGCTCTATCAATATCTTAACCGCCTGTTCAAAAGCCTCGGCAAAGGTGATGGTGCCGTCGGTGGTAACGTCCAAAGTCAGCTTATTCCAGTTAGTGGTTTTCCCGACCCGCACATTGTCCACTTTTATGCCAACGGCCAAAACCGGAGAAAAAATAGAGTCCATTTCAATATAACCGAGTTCATTCTTCTTGTTGTCAATGCTTTCCACCGGCCGGTATCCCCGCCCCTTATCAGCGTAAATCTCCATGCTTAAGCTTCCGGCCATATCCGTAATATTGGCCAATACCAAATCCGGGTTAACTATTTCTACCTGGCTATTGGCGGTAATATCTGCGGCTTTCACTTCTTTTTTGCCATGAACGTCAAGTTCCAGCTTAACCTCTTCCTCGGAAAAAATTTTTAAGCACAATTTTTTTAAATTTAAAATAATTTCTAAAATGTCTTCTTTGACATGGGGCAAAGTCGTGAATTCATGGTCAACCCCTTTGATTTTAACTCCTACCGCCGCCGCCCCGGTCAGGGAGGAGAGCAAGACCCTTCTTAAAGCATTTCCCAGGGTCATTCCGTAACCCGGGTAAAGCGGTTCTATAATTATAGAACCCCTGTTTGGTTCTTTGCTTTTTTTAAAATTAACATTCTGGGGCGAAACAATTTTTTCCATAAAATTTATGTTTAAAATTACAAATTATATAAGATTACAAATTACAAATCATTCACAAATTACATAAATTAAATTTAAACGTTAATAATGTTAATAAGGATAGAATCAGAGGGGGTAATAAAACAGTATTTGTGTTATTTGTGATTAAATTTATGTATTTGTAATCTTATCTGGAATAATATTCAACCACCA
>CAYNBD010000045.1:0-8498 GCA_964395755.1 uncultured Gammaproteobacteria bacterium | reverse complement strand
CACTCCTTTTTCGATTTCGGTTTTAAGCTTGTCGGTTAATTCGTCGTATAGGACTCCGTTTAAATTTTCTTTTGGGATAATAAAATTCCGGCCAATTTTTTCAGCTTTAAGCTGGCCGTTTTTAATTTTTTTAAAAACAGCTTGCCGGCTGATGTTTAAAATATTAGCCAATTCAGTAACGGTGTAGAATTGTTTTTTATTAGTATTTTCCATATTTTATTATATTTATCAACCTATAATTAAAGGTTAACAGATGACAACCAACTTGTCAATGGTTGTCAAAAAATACCGCTAAAATTAGCGGTATTTTTTATTGATGGGGTGGCTACAGGGAATTGAACCCTGGTCACCGGAGCCACAATCCGATGCTCTACCATTGAGCTATAGCCACCATAATCCGCCGCGGGCGGAAATTTTCTAATTTTCAAATTTCCAATTTCCAATTGATGGATTAATTTTTTAATTATTATACTCTATAAAAATAAATTTTAGTGCTGTGTTCCGCGTCCGGCCTGGTTTTTACGACTTTTGCGCATTCAACCCCGGGAATTTTGTCTGATAGTATTACGACCTGTGTTCCAGGCTTGGCTTCTTTTTTGATTTTGTCCCAGACTTCGGCCACGATTTTTGGGACTAAAAAAAGATAAATTATATTTGCTCGGCTGATATCGGCTTGAAAGAAATCTTGGCGATAGATTTTAATTTTGGATTTTTTTATTTTCGCTTTCAACTGAGCATACCAAGCGTGCAGGGGGGACAATTCAAAACCGACGATTTTTTTTGGGCCGTATTTTTCCGCCGCGAAGAGAAAATCGCCCTGGCCGCAGCCCAGATCGTAGATAATCGAAGCGGAATTTATGTTTGAATTTTTTAAAATTATCGGCAAATATTCTTTGGGCGTAACTACGTAGGGAACTTTTGTCCTGGCAAGGATAACGACAAAATATATTAAATAAACTATGGGGATTGAAAATAATGCTATTAGAAAAATTTTTGGCATTAAGATTGTTGTTATCGTTTTTGCGGTTGAGCCGCACTACGAATGCGGCACATGCGAATGATGGGGCGCCCCGCATCATGAAGGCGCAGGGCAGGCATGCAGCTGTGTGTTATTGCCTGATGGCGAGCTACATTTATATTTTGTAAAAATAGATATTTAAACCGGTGGTCAGTTTTACGGATTTTTTTGGTTTTAAATTTGGCAGAGAAAAAGCATAGCTGATGATTTGCGTCCCCGGCCGGCATTCTTGTTTAAATTTTCCTTCCAGCCGGGTCATCATTTTCTGGTTAAGATAACAATAAATTATATCAGCCGGCCGCAAGTCGGTTTTGAATACGTTTTGTTTGATAATTTCAATATTATTTTTCCCCAGGGCCTGCTGGATTTTTGCTATCACGTAGGGGAAAAGCGAATATTCTATGCCGATTAGTTTGGCCTTGGGGTAAGGCCGGGCGCAGGCCTTTAGAAATCCGGCCCGGCCGCAGCCCAGTTCATAAATTTTACCGGCAAAATTTTTATCTGGTTCCAGGCCGGAAAAGATTTTATTGATTACTTTTTTGCTTGTGGAAATAAAAGGGGCATAGCCGCGGAAAATAATGTTAAAAAATTGCGTGATCAGAAAAATCAGACAACCGGTTAATGCCACCCCGCTTATTATTATAACAAAAATATCCATATAATTATAATTAATTTTTCAATTATAAAATTAATTAAGTGCTGCGCCCGGCAGGATTCGCCCACAAACCATAAAGGTTTGGGGCGCCATGCACCTTTATGGTGCAAGGCGAACCCCTTTTTGAAAATATTTGCAATCCGTACGCCCAGAGGGAATCGAACCCCCATAACCAGCTTAGAAGGCTGGTGTTCTATCCATTGAACTATGGGCGCATTTTTATGGTGTAAGGCAAATGTGACTACGGCTTAGAAGGTTTACCCCGCATTCACGAACGCAGTGAGCGTAGTGCGGGGCTGGTGTTCTACTGTGTCCCGCCGTAGCCCTGACATTACGTCGGGCGTAGGCGGGTCCATTGAACCATGGGCGCAAAAATATTTGCCTAAAATAAAATTGCCTTAGCGGCAACGGCTTTAATATAACAAAAAATAAGATAAAAGTCAATGTTATCGCCTTACGGCGACCCGCACTACCTTATCGCCCTTGTGGGCGAGCCGGAACTGCAAATTCGGCGCATGCGAATGAGTGTTATGTAGCTTGTTTATATAAACAAAACAGATTTATTGAATTTTTTTCTTTTCCTGGCGGTAGAAAAAATAAGAAGCACCCACGGTTCCGACTACGATCAGGCCGATGGTGAAGAAAAAGATGGGCAGGCGGTAAGAAACCGGCAAGAAACCTTCAATCGCCATCAAGATACCGCCGAGGATAAAAATTTTGCCGCCCAGACGGTGAGTCTTGTTCCAGACTTCTTCCGAAGACAGGGTCCAGGGCGTCCGGATGCCCATAAACCAGTTGGGTTTGATTTTGGCCAGGTAATTTCCCAGGATGATGAATAGTAACCCCACCAGTATCGGCACCCACAACTCCACCGATAAATTATAACCGAGGGCATTTAAGCTGCTGATAAAGTAAATTGCCACCATAAAAAGAATCAGTACCGTCTTGAAGACATGGTAAACTTTCCTAAATTGGCGGTAGCGTTCTTTTTTGGGATCAATCAGGGGAAGAAGCAAAAATAAAAGATACATGCCGATGACAATTGCCGGGAACAGGAAAGCGGCGGTCGCCCGTCCTCCCCAGTTATCGGGCTGGCCCGCTATATTCCAGTGAATCGGCACTTGTTCGGGGAAACGGGCATAAAAATAAAAAGAGGAAATTACGGCCGTTAATATTAAAAGCAGGGGCAAAATTTCGGTTTTGATGGTTGGCTTGGTTGGGTTCATAGAGAAAATAAGTAAAATAAGAATAAAAAGCAAAATAAGAAAATGTTTAAAATATTTTAAATTAAATTAATTCTTATTTTTTTATTTATCTTATTTTTCTTTTTATTTTGATTTAAAAAATTTGATTAATATTTTGGAAATTTCTTCAAATACGCTTAAATTCAGAGAATAAATAATCTCCTGGCCGGCGCGGCGGGCGCTGATCAGATCGGCTTGTTTTAAAATATTCAAATGGTGCGAGAGCGAGGGCAGGGTGATATTGAAATTTTTTCCGATTTCCCCGGCGGCCATATCTTTTTTCTTGAGCAGTTCCAGAATTTTCCGGCGGGTCGGGTCGCTTAGGGCTCGCATGGTGCGGTTAAGCGTCATATGTGTATATTATTTAGATATTTAGATAATTATCTAAATTATATCACATTAACATAATTTGTCAAGTGCAAAAATAGATAAATTATTCCGTTACCTTGCTTTACATAGTATTAGGTGCTATAATAATATTAGGATAATAATTTATTGTGGATAACCATGAGTGATAGACAAGAAATAAATTTAGAAAATACCAAAGCGCAGATGCGACGCGGCATATTGGAGTTTTGTATTTTACTGATTATTTCCTGGGGCAATGTGTACGCTAACGATATTTTAAAAAAATTAAAAGGGGCTGATTTAATAGTGGTGGAAGGCACGATCTATCCCCTTTTGACCCGGCTTAAGAATTCCGGCCTTTTAGATTATTCCTGGCGGGAGTCAACTGCCGGGCCGCCGCGCAAATATTACTCACTCACCGGGAAAGGAAAATTGACCCTGAAACAGCTGACCGTTACCTGGGAGGCGCTGGATAAATCCATAAATTCTTTAATTAAAAAGTATAAATAACTAACTTAGGCCCTACGCGTTTTAAAAGCGGAAGTCTAAAATTATCTTTTTCGCGGCTAACCTGATTTTAGATAAATATAATGCAAATTCGCATACTAATTCGCAGCATTCGCATTATATTTTATCAGTTTTAATTCGCTGGATATGAATCTTTATTGGCAGATGTCAAACGCTTAAGTCCTATGACTACAATTCTATGAAGAAGACCATTTCAATAAATTTAAGCGGCACTATATTTAATATAGAAGAAGACGCTTATCAAAAATTGAATGATTATTTGGAATCAATAAAAAATCACTATGATGCAAAAGAAAGCGCGGAAATTATCAATGACATTGAATCCAGCATAGCGGAAAAATTTCGGGCCAAAATTACCAGGAAAAAACAAGTGGTTACTCTAAAAGAAGTTGAAGAGATTATTAAAGTTATGGGCACGGTGGAAGAAATAGGCGTTGAGGCCGAGGGCGGAGCTAACGCCCAAGAAGGCAATAAAGCCGGTAACGAAGAGGTTGGATTTAGGAAATTATATCGGAATCCGGATGATGTTATTATTGCCGGGGTGTGTTCGGGCTTAGCGGCTTACTTCGGCATTGATTCGGTAATAGTCAGGATTATTTTTGTGCTGCTGCTTTTTTTAAACGGCTTTGGTTTATTGGCCTACATTGTCTTATGGATAATCATGCCCAGGGCCGAAACCGGCGCCCAGAAGCTGGCAATGCGGGGCAAACCGGTTAATTTAAAAAAAATAGAACAAGCCGTCAAGGAAAAATCAAAAATGCTTAAAAAAGAAGGCGGCCAGGCTTTAAGAAAAATGGGAAAAAACAAGGCGATGTTTTATAAAATTATAAATTTGCCGATAAAAATTATTGAAAACTTTTTTAGTTTAACAGGCAGGGTGATTAAAAAAATCGTGCCGATTTTCGTTGTTTTTTTCGGCATCATCATAGTTTTTGGCATGTTGGCGGCGATTTTAGGATTGATCTTGGCCGCCGGCGTACTGATTTTTAACATAGATTCCCCCTTGATTGTCAGTGATGTTCCCTTAGAGGATTTAAGCCATAATATCAGCTATCAGGTTTTTATTGTTGCCGTTTTTCTGATTGCAACTATACCATTACTATTTATTTTACTGTTGGGGCTGATGCTGGTAAGGAGGAAGAACGTTTTTGGATTAAGATTGAGCGTGGTTTTAATTGCTCTGTGGATGTTTTCCGTGGCGGCGGTCGGCGTGGCCGGCCTTAAATTGGCGCCCCGGGTTAAAGATGCCATTGACGATATAAACAGCCGGGAATTAATCATTAAAAATTATGATATCAAGGATTACGATAAAATCAGAATCGGGGGCGAGGCGCAAATAAAAGTTTCCCAGGGAGAAGAATATAGTTTTAAAGTGGAGGGCGACGAAGACAATATCAATAATTTTCAATACGAAATCAATGAGGGCGAATTAACCATCGGGCGGAACGTAAGGCGAGGAGGTATTTGCGTATTATGTTTTAGAAAACCGTATAACATTGAAGTTACTGCTCCCCGTCTCGATTCTTTTATCGCTTATGGCAGCGTGGAGGCGGAAGTTGATGGGTTTAAAAATGATATCAGGATTAACGCCGGTGAGGCGGCGAAGGTTAAGGCTTATCTGGACGGGCAAAATTTAAAAAGTTATATCGCCGGTACGGGCGGGCGCATAGAAATAATCGGCTCGCCGGCTACAATTGATGCGGTTCTGGAAGGCAATGGGCGGTTGAACGCCATGGATTTGGATTGTCAGAACATCACCATAAACCAGAGTATAATGTCCCGCACTTATCTGGGCGGAAAAACAGCTAAGTTAAATTTAGAAGCAGAAAGCACCGCCCGGGCCTACGCGATTGAGTTGGCGGCTTTGGAAGCTAATGTCAAGGCCATAACTTACGCCCGAGCGGAAGTTTACCCGCTGGAAAAGCTTAAAGCCATTGCCCAGAACCATGGTTTAATAATTTATCGGGGGCAGCCGGAGTTCATCACCCAAAAAACAACCGAGGGTGGAGTAATAAAAGCAAAAGAAGATTTAGATTTTGATGATTATGAGTCAGAAATGCCGGCAGAGAGGGATGAAGATATTTTTGGCTTTCAAATTAAAACCGATACTGACTCTTATGCGCCCTTTATGTCTTCCCGCCGCGGGATCGGGCTTATGCCGGTTTTGTTTGCTGATTTTCAAAATGAAGATTTGTCCACCTATAAATTTATTTGGCAGGCAGAGGGAGGTTTATTGGTCGCGGATTGGAATTCGGATGAGCGTTTGACCAGAATTGAAAACCGGGGCGAAAAAATTTATTGGACTTATTCGGGGGACGGGTTTGAAGATAGGCCGGGCAAAAAATTTAATATATCTTTAGAAATGGTTGATGGCGATGGTATTAGTTTGGGCATTAGTGAATTGGAATTATCATTGGAGGAGAATGGCATCGTTAAGGTGATCAGATAATCATAGTTTGTTTTAAAATATTACAATAAGATTATAGATAGTTAGCAAGGTAACCTGACTTGCTTTTTTGCACCATGTTTGTTATATTATGATAAGAGTTTGAAAAAACTCTTTTTTCTTTACTTTTTTAGTCGCACGGATGTGTCGTCAATATTCCGGTTGAATTATTTTTACTGCAGGGGCAATTAGCTCAGCTGGTTAGAGCGCATCCCTGATAAGGATGAGGTCGGAGGTTCGAGTCCTCCATTGCCCACTCATTATTAGATTGGGGCGGGGTGAAGTTAGAGCAAGAATGAGGTCGGAGGTTCGCCTTGCACCATCAAGGTGCATGGCGTTGCAGGACGAGTCCTCCATTGCCCACCGGCTTTTGCCGATAAAATTTTAATTTATTATAATATTGACGCGGGGTAGAGCAGTTGGCAGCTCGCTAGGCCCATAACCTGGAGGTCGCCGGTTCGAATCCGGCCCCCGCAACAAGATTGGCCGAGATAGCTCAGCTTGCCCCGCCGCTCGCGAGCGGCGGGGTGAAGAAGAGCATTGGGTTATAAGCCGAGGTAGCTCAGTGGTAGAGCAGTAGACTGAAAATCTACGTGTCGAGAGTTCAATTCTCTCCCTCGGCACTGGTAAACAATCAAAATAATGATAGCGGGAATAGAGTTTTGCGAGCGTGTGAGCGAGCAATCCACCCTTTGCGGAGCAAAGCTGGTGGGCAATTCTCTCCCTCGGCACTGGTAAACAATCAAAATAATGATAGCGGGAATAGAGTTTTGCGAGCGTGTGAGCGAGCAATCCACCCTTTGCGGAGCAAAGCTGGTGGGCAATTCTCTCCCTCGGCACCGGTGCTGTTATTTATATCGGGGCGTAGCCCAGTGGTTTAAGGCGCTTGCTTTGGGAGCAAGAAATCGGAGGTTCGACTCCTCTCGCCCCGACCGGATTAACCAAAATAGAGGGCGGGGCAAGGAATAAGTTAAATGGTTTAAACCCCTGCGCTTTGACCGTTCGAGCAATAGTTGACTTTTATATTAAATTAAGCTAAGATTTAGACTGTTATAAAAATAATTTTTAGCGCGGCCGGCATTAATTAATAATGGCGGCCGCCGGATAAAGACATGCTAACTATTCGTTTATCAAGAATCGGTAAAAGAAACAAACCCATGTATCGCTTGATTGTTTCGGAAAAAGGACGCGATCCTTACGGACGGTCTTTGGAAATTTTAGGTTCATATAACCCTTATTCCAAGGAACTGCAGGCCCGGGCCGAACGTATTAACTATTGGCTTAGCCGGGGAGCTGGCATGTCCCCCACTATTAATAATCTTTTGATTAAAAATAATATTATTAAAGGCAGTAAAATAAAGGCTTCCAAGCTCAAAAAGAAAGAGGGTACGCCAACGGACGCCAAGGTGACGCCAACGGAAGTTAAAGATACGCCAATTGACGTCAATATTACGCCAAACGATGTTAAGGATGCCAAGGAGGTTGTTGATGACAAAAATGAAAAGCAGCCGGAAGCGGACAAAGTAGCGAATGAGCCGAAAGACGATGTGGCCGCAGACGAGCAAAAACCAGTAGAAAAGGAAGCCGAGCCAGAACAAAAAGAGGAAGACAAGAAGTAAAGGATTGACAAATTTATATAATGTGTTATAATAAAAAAACCGATATAATCGGTATTAATTAATAAAGAGCTCTTTCAAATCTGACATAGTTTATCAATAGTCAGTTTTGGAAGAAAAGCAACCATTATGGCAGCTAAAGAACAGGACAAAGAATTCTTGGAATTCATTGTTAAATCCATTGTCGGCGTCCCTGATAAAGTATCAGTGGAAAGAACAGTGGATGAGATGGGTGTACTTTTGACCTTAAAGACCGACCCCAGTGATATGGGTTATGTGATTGGTCGTCGGGGTCAGACCGCTCAGGCGATCCGAACTCTATTAAAGATTATCGGAACCAAAAACAACGCGCGGGTCAATTTAAAGATTTATGACCCGGAAGGAGCTCCAAGAGGCGCAGGCAGAAGCACGGACAGACGCCCGAGCGCCGACATTGACACTTCCAGTGTCGATGATTTAAAAATCTAAAACAAAAAATTAGATATTTTTACCAGAAGCCACAACTGTTTATGTTCGTGGCTTTTTGGTTTATAATATAATAGTAAACAGAAAACAGAAAACAGACGACAGAGTTCTCTGTTCTATAATTAACACAAACATCAATCATTTCGTTGATTTAATTGCCTGGCAAAAAAATCATCAA
>CAYNBD010000044.1:0-8687 GCA_964395755.1 uncultured Gammaproteobacteria bacterium | reverse complement strand
TTCAATTTAGGGGCGGATATATTAACGCATTGAACCAGGGTCCTTATTATTCCGACTGGACAACTACTAATTATCTTACATGGATTGATAACTCTGGTATGAAAGTAGAATGTTGGATAGGAAGTGACTGTGGAAGTGTCCAAGGAAAAATTACATACAGTGTAGTTGGAACGTGCACTAATTCATTTGATAATTAACATTAGCATTTTTTCAAATTTTTTCCGTCACGTCCAGGGTTTCCAGGTTTGTCAAAGGAACAGGAAAACCCCTGGCAGTAATCTTGACGGAAATCAAACACAATATACCTTGGGATACTACAGGGTAATAGTACTAGCCTGGTGATAAAAAAATTTTAATATTAAGATAAAATTATGGAATTATTTTACACCATCAGCGGGATTATACTGTTTATAATCCTCATCAGCCTAAAACAAATCAACCAGTATCAGCGCGGGGTAAGATTCACCATGGGCCGGTACAGCGGTATAATGAATCCGGGCTGGCGGATCGTTATCCCGATTTTCCAGACTTACAGCAAGGTTGATATGCGCGTCAAGGCGGTGGACGTGCCGGACCAGAAAGCCATTACCAAAGACAACGTTTCGGTTCTGGTGAATGCGGTGATTTATTACAAAGTGTCCGCGGCGGAAAAAGCCGTTATTGAAGTGGAGGATTTCCGCTATGCCATTTCCCAGTTCGCCCAGACCACCATGCGCAACATTGTCGGCGAAGCCAGTCTGGATGAACTTTTAGCCAAACGCGAAAAAATCGCGGAAAGAATCAAGGAGATCGTGGACAAGGAAACAGATGAATGGGGGCTAAAAGTCAATAACGTGGAGTTAAAAGACGTCAGTCTGCCGGAAGAAATGGAGCGGGTGATTGCCAAGCAGGCGGAGGCGGAAAGGGAAAAACGGGCGGTGATTATCAAGGCCGAGGGCGAGGTGCTGGCGGCCGAGAATATGTCCAAAGCGGCCAGGATTCTGTCTTCCGCCGACGGCGCCCTGCATTTGCGCACCCTGCAATCCATCAATGATTTGTCTTCCGACCAGTCCAATACCATCATTTTTGCCACCCCCCTGGAAGTGCTGCGCGCTTTTGAGGGTTTTGGTAAGAAGACTGATAGAAATTAAGTAAAATAAGAAAAATAAGAACAAGAAGATAACTGGAATTATGAATTAGGGTTTAGGGTATTTTGCATTAGTTTATCGTCCGCTGTCTGTTTTCTGTCGTCTGTTTACTATTTATTTTTTATGAAAACCACTAGAAGTAAAATTTTATTATTTTTTGCGGCAGCTGCCTTTTTGATATTTTTATATTTGTTGGCGACCTCGGGAGGAAGCGAGGTTGAGCGGCCGCAAGCCGATGATGAGCCGGCGGACCAGGCCGCCGGCGTTTCCGCCGCTGAACTGCGCGCCAATTACCAAGCATCCGCCCGGGAGATTCTGGTCGCATATGAAAATTTAACCGCAACCGGGGAGGCCACCGTTGAGCGGGTGAGGGAAACAAAAGCCGCATTGCTGGAATTAGTGGTACCCGCCGAATATAAGGATCTGCACCTGGGTTTGGTTTTGGCCCTGATTAAAATTGAAACCTATTTGACCACGGGCGAAGAAGAAGCCGCGGTGGACGGACGGCAGTTGATTGAACAGGCCAAGTTAAAATATGAGTGGCTCGCGAACGGTGGATAATTGGGATTTGTAATTTATAATTTTTCTATGAAATACAGTCGTTTTTTTACCCTTTTAACACCGCTAGTAATTTTGATTTTACTGGAAGCGTTTTTTCTACGTTCGGATATATTTTATTTGTCTTTGGTTCTGGGTAATTTGTTCATTGCGCTCACGGTCAAGCAGTTCAGCAAAGAAAGCGCCGCCAGCGTCGCTGCAGGCGGTTGGGCGAGCTTTTTAATTTTACCAGCTTGTTTTTTTACCAGTTTGGCCGTTTATTCGGTTTTGCTTGAGAGCCAGCTGGTTATTCAGCTTTTATTTTTTTTAAACGCGGTTTTTATCTATTTGTATCTGCGGTACATTTATTATTATTTAATCCAGCCCCAGCTCTATAAAAGTTATTTTTTGGAAAATATCGCCACTTACGGCAATTTCCTGACCGTTTTTTTTCTCGCTTCCAGCATTTACGGCCTGCAGTCATTTTTAGGCATTCCGGTTTGGCTGCTGGCGATAGTATTGACGGTGATGATGATTTTGATTATTTATAATGTCATCTGGGCGAATAAGATTGATTTCCGGAGGGGGGCGGCATATATATTAATAAACTGTTTGCTTTTGACCGAGGCAGCCTGGGCCATATCGTTTTTGCCCCTTAAATACAATGTAGCCGGCTTGGCGCTGGCGATATATTATTATGTTTTAATCAGTCTGACCAAATTTTATCTTAAGGATGAATTGTCGGCCAGCCGGATTAAATTTTATTTGATTTTCGGCCTGCTTAGTACGATGTTTGTTTTGTTGACGGCCAGGTGGCTGTGATGTATCAGAAGTAAGAAGCGAGAAGTAAGAAAACGATGGTTCCTAATTACCAATTACGAATTACGATTCTCTTCTTGTTCCTATTTTTCTTGTTTTTATTTTACTTATTTTACTTATTTTTTTATATGAAAAAGAAGCCAAAACAAGCGAATAAAAAAAACAGTCTGGTATTTATGATAATTTTGGCGGTCGTTTTCGGTTTGGGCGGCGGTTTTGCCGGTGCTTTATTTATCCGCGCTTATGTATTTAACAGCGCTTATGACATTCCTTTTTTCGGCGAGATTGATTTTTCCAGCGGCAATTATAACGGCTCCAACCTGATTATCCGGGACGCCAGGAAAGTGGTAGTGGAGCAGGATACGAAGGTAATTGAAACCGTTAATTCCGCCCGCGACAGTCTGGTGGGGATTTTCAAAAAAATTGAAGTGAGCACCAGCACCCCGGAACAAGCCGATTTTAATCTGTCGGATTATTATAAATTAAACCAGGCCATTGGCCAGGGCTTGGTCGTTACCAGCGACGGCTGGATTATCACCAGCGCTTTTATAGAGAATGCCAATCCGGAAAGAGTTTTGTCCGATTACGCGGTTATTACCAATAACAAGCGGATTTACGAGATAGATAAATTTATAGATGATCCGATTACTTCTTTTTCCTTTATTCACGTTAAAAATGTCAATAATTTTTCCGTTAAGTATTTTGCCGGCCATGATGAGGTCAGGGGCGGGCAGGCCGTTTTGGCGGTTGATTGGAGGGATAAAAGCCATTTGACCTCGGTCGTCGGGTATCGGGAAAATGCTATATTTTTAAAATTTAGCGATGATTTTTCCGATGAGCTTATTTTTAGCGAGGCATTATCCGATGATTTTAAGGGGGCGGCGGTTTTTAATTTAGCCGGCGACGTTGTCGGTTTAGTCAACAAAGAGGGTAAAATACGGCCCAGCAACCAATTTAAGGGAGCTATCCAGAGCCTGCTTAAAAATCAGGACGTTAAACGTCCCAGCCTGGGGGTTAATTACATTGATTTATCCGCCCTGGCGCCCGGAAATAGCGGCAACGCTAATTATGAGGCCGGCGCCTTGATTTACAAAAATACCGCCGGGATTGATTTCGTGCCCGGCAGCGCGGCCCAACTGGCCGGTTTAGAAGCGGGAGATATTATTGTCGCTTTGGATAACGTGAAGATTAATCAAGACAATGATTTGGCCTATGTTTTAGAGAATTATTCCGCCGGAGACAAGGTCAGCCTTGAATATTTGCGGGCCGGGGATAGTTTTACCGTGCAAGTGGAATTGGGCGAGAATAAGTAAAAGATTACAAATTACAAATACACAAATTTAATCACAAATGGCACAAATACTATTTTATTACCCCTTTTCATTTTATGTGCATTAACGTTTCGGTTTAATTTGTGTAATTTGTGATTAAATTTGTGTATTTGTAATTATTTGTAATTTGTAATTTTTATGAAAATAAAGTCAATCAGGCAAGTTAAAAAATTGACCGGCAAGAAAGTGCTGTTGCGGGCTGATTTTAACGTACCGGTGGCCGACGGCCAGGTTAAAGATGATTATCGGATAACGGCGGTTTTGCCCACCATTCGTTTTTTGCTGCGCTACCGCTGCCGGATAATCATTATCGCCCATTTGGGCCGGCCGGGAGGAAAAAAACAAGCGGAATATTCCCTGCGGCCGGTGGCCGGGCGCTTGGGTGAACTTCTGGGCCGGGAAGTAAAATTTATCGATGATTGCATCGGCTTTAAGGCGGGCAATAAGGTTAGCGGGCTGCAAGAGAAAGATATTTTGGTCCTGGAAAATTTGCGTTTTGAAGCGGGCGAGGAAAAAAATGATAAAAAATTTGCGCGGCAGCTGGCCGCTTACGGTGATATTTACGTTAACGAAGCTTTTGCCAACAGTCACCGTAAGCACGCCTCCATGGCCGCCATTAAGAATTATTTGCCCGCTTTTGCCGGATTTTTATTGCAGGACGAAGTAGAGAATCTTAACCGGATAAGACAACCGCGCGCGCCCTTGGTGGTGATTTTGGGCGGTCTGAAGGTAGCCACCAAAGCCGCTTTGTTAAAAAAGTTTTGCGGCCGGGCGTTTAAGATTCTTTTGGGCGGGGTGCTGGCCAATAATTTTTTGGCGGCCCGAAAAATGGAGGTGGGCCAGTCGGTGGTTGACCGGAAAAGCATCGCTTTGGCCAAAAAGTTTAAAGACAGCAACATTGTTTTGCCCCTGGACGTGGTCGTGAGCGAAAAAAAATCCGGCGGCCGCAAGGCCGCGCTGCGGCCGGTGAGCGGAGTGAAAGAAAGAGATGTAATTTTTGATATCGGCCCGGAAACCATCGGTTTATATGCCGGCTACATTAAAAAAGCGCAAACCATAATTTGGAACGGCCCAATGGGCAAATTTGAAGAAGATAGTTTTCGCTACGGCACCTTATCCGTTGCCCGCGTTATCGCTGCCCGTTCTCGTGGCCGGGCTTTCGGCGCCGTGGGCGGAGGAGAGACTATTGAAGCTTTAAAAATGACAAAAATGATGGAGCAGGTTGACTGGGTTTCAACCGGCGGCGGAGCCATGATTTCCTATTTGGCCGGGGAAAAGATGCCGGGGCTGCGCGGTATTGTTAGGTGAGCGCGAACAAATTTTCTGATTAAAATATATTTTAGTTTATGTTCATATATAAACCAACACGAAATAACACCGGCTTCACCTTAATTGAACTCCTAGTCGTTATTTCCATCATTGGCCTTTTATCCACTTTGGCGGTTTACGCTATTAACGTGGCCCGGGTAAAAGCCAGGGACTCAAAGAGAGCGGCCGAGGTGCGCCAGATAATTTCGGCCCTGGAGTTATATCTGGATGAAAATGGCTACTATCCTCAATATACCTCATCTGACAGATGTAATACGACCGCAAATAATTCTCTCCAACCGCTTGTTACCGCTGGATTTTTACAATCCATTCCGACCGATCCAATCAATACCAACCAAACTCCCAACCGCCTTTGTTATGAATATATAGCCGGGGCGACCTGGGTGAGCGGCTGGTATTGCAATGGCCGACCGCGCACCGATTATGTGTACGCTTTTCATTTTTCCACTGAATCAACGGATTTGCCTTATTTTAGATTAACCGATTCCGGGGGAACGCCGAACAATGAATATAAATATTGCATTGTCGGAGACCTTAAGTAATTTTTTATTGGGCCAATTCTATGGTTTGTAATAAAGCAAAGGGCTTCACCTTAATTGAACTCCTAGTCGTTATTTCCATCATTGGCCTTTTATCCACTTTGGCGGTTTACGCTATTAACGTGGCCCGGGTAAAAGCCAGGGATGCGGCCAGGAAAGCAGAAGTCGTGCAGATTAAAAAGGCCCTGGACTTATATTCCGATAACCACGGCGGCCTATATCCGGTTACCGGCGGCGCGGTATATTCCGATGCTTCAGTAAAATGTTTAGGATTAGGAACAAGCGAGACCTGCTTTACCGGCCGTTTTAGCGGGCTTAACTCTTTGCGGGACGGGTTATCCCCGTTTATTAAAATTAGCGGCGACCCGTCGCGGACTAATAAAATATTTGATAATTATTTGTATTCTTCTGTTTGCCATTTTTCCCATGCCCCGGGAATGGGTGATAAACCGTGTATATACTGGCAGCCCGAGGAAACCATTAATGATGCGACTTGTTTTCCCGGAAAAATGGGTAATTCAGGTTCGGCTATCTGCGGTTATAGTTGCTATTTCTGCACATTAAGCTTTGAATAATCTTTAAATTCCGGGTTTAAGGACATTTAGGTTCTTAAATGCGGAGTTAGTTTAAACATATGAAAGAGAACAAAATTATAATTATTTTATTGGCAGTTATTCTGGGGGCGGGCGCCGTTTACCTCGGCATTTTAAGCTGGAACGCGGTGCGCGCCCATGATTATATCGGCCTTAGCCAGGAAGAAAGGCATTCCATCACGGTCAGCGGCGAAGGCAAAGTGATAGGCGTGCCTGACGTTGCTGAAATCAGCATCGGCTATACGATAGAGAAGAAAACCGTGGCCGCGGCCCAGAAGGATAATACTGAAAAGATGAATGCTTTTGTTAAAACCTTAAAAGCTGATTTTGCCATTGACGATAAAGACTTGCAGACTTCCGGCTACAGCATTTCGCCCCGTTATGACTGGCTGGAAGGCAAACAGGTTTTGCGGGGGTATGAAGTGAGCCAGAGCCTGCAGCTGAAAATCAGGGATTTGGATAAAATCAGCCCGGTCCTGGACGCCGCCGGCCAGGCCGGTTTGAACCAGATTGGCAGCCTGGCTTTCGCCATTGATGAGCCGGAGAACATTGAACAGGAAGCGCGGGAAAAAGCCATCCGGGCCGCCAAGGAAAAGGCTGAAGCCCTGGCCGCAGTGGCGGGGGTAAAGCTGGGGCGGATTATCAGCTTTTCCGAATCCGGCAATCAGCCGAGCCCTTACTACCCTAAGTCTTATGCGGCCATGGACGAGGCCGCAGGGATGGGCGGAGCCGCGCCGGAAATTGAAGCCGGCAGCACCGAGGTCGTGATTACCGCGACGGTGGAGTATGAAATATTGTGAAGCCTTGGGGCATAGACGACACGAAAAGAATGAAAAGATTACAAATGCACAAATCTAATTACAAATAACACAAATTAGGTTAAAATGTTAATGCGTACAAAATAATATTTGTATTATTTGTGATGATTTGTAATTTGTAATCTAAATTATGAAAATAAAAGAGATTATTGCCCGGGAAATTTTGGATTCCCGCGGTAATCCGACAATTGAAACCAAAGTGATACTGGTTAACGGCGTCAGCGCCAAGGCCAGCGTGCCGTCCGGAGTATCTACGGGCGCGCATGAAGCTTGGGAGTTGCGGGACGGGGATAATCATCGGTATGGCGGCCTGGGGGTGTTAAAGGCGGTGGCTAACGTGAACAAAAAAATCGCCGATATTTTAAAAGGCCAGGACGTCAGCCAGCAGGAAAAAATTGACGCGGAGATGATTAAGCTGGACGGGACCGAAAACAAGAAAAAACTGGGGGCTAACGCGATTTTGTCGGTTTCTTTGGCGTGCGCCCGGACCGCGGCCGCGGCCCGGGGGAAGGAATTGTACGCGTATTTGGCCGCCACCTATGGCTTTGCCGATAAAAAGATAACATTACCCACGCCTTGTTTTAACATCTTTAACGGCGGCAAGCACGCCGACACCAATCTTGATTTTCAGGAATTTATGATTGTTCCCCTGCATAATGGAAAAATGAAATTTAAAGAGCAGGTGAGAATAGGCGCGGAAATTTTTCATGAACTGGGCGCTGTTTTGCGGGAGGCCGGTTTTGATTCCGACGTGGGCAGTGAAGGCGGCTATGCCCCGGACATCGTTTCCAGCATCCAGGCGCTTGAATTGATTTTAGCCGCGGTTTTGCGGGCCGGTTACCAGCCGGGCAAGGACGTCGGCCTGGGCATTGACGTCGGTTCTTCTGAATTATACGATTCCCTAACGAAAAAATACATTTTTCGTCTGGACCAGGCCAGCTTTACCAATACCAGTCTGGTCGGTTTATACGACGAATGGTTAAGAAAATACCCGCTGGTTTCGCTAGAAGACGGTTTGGCCGAGGATGACTGGGCGGGCTGGAGAGAATTAACCCGGGAATTGGGGCAAGATCTGATGCTGGTCGGCGACGATCTGTTTGCCACCAATGTCAGTCGTTTGCGCCGGGGACTGAAAGAACGGGTCGCCAATGCCATTTTAATCAAACCGAATCAAGTCGGCACTTTAACAGAGACCATGGCTTGCGTCACATTGGCGCAGAAGCACAATTACCAAATAATGGTATCGCACCGGAGCGGTGAAACCAATGACGATTTTATCGCTGATTTGGCCGTGGCCGTCGGGGCCGATTACATTAAAGCCGGGTCTCTTTCCAGAGGAGAGCGGCTGGCCAAGTATAACCGGCTGCTGGAAATCGAAGGCTAAAATAGACACGAAAGGAACGAATAAATACGAAAAGAACGAATGGGTTACATCGTTCTATGGTTAAATTGTTCCATGTTTCCTGTTCCATGTTCCCTAAACTTTATGCTTAACATAAAAATTGATAAGTTTGAAGGCCCCTTGGGCCTGCTGTTGCGGATTATTGAAAAGGAAGAGATGGACATTACGGAAGTCAGCCTGGCGCGGATTGCC
>CAYNBD010000043.1:0-9002 GCA_964395755.1 uncultured Gammaproteobacteria bacterium | reverse complement strand
CGGCAGCTTTATATTCTCCGACAAAATCTCATACATGCTGTTTATTATTATCCGTTTAGCCCGCTCCCGGCCCAGCTTTTCCTCAATCTCCGTAGCGGCAACGGCAATAATCCAGTTGCTTAAATCGCTCTTGAGCTGGGGCTGGTCACCGGTTTTATTTCCACCGTTATTGTCGGAACGGTAATGCGGGGCAAACCGGGCTAAACTGTAATTTCTTAATTTTATGTACTTTTCAATCAGGTTGCTTATTTCAAAAATCTTTTCCTCGGGAATCTTGTTATTGGGCAAGTAGCCGGCCCGGATTAACTCCGTCAATAAATGCTCGGAAATTTCATCGCTGGCGGAAACTTTTACTATGCCTTCAATCACGATTTTTCTTTTCAGGATACGCTTAATCGCGTTCTTCCTTAGTAGATATTCCTCTTTGTAATCAACCGAGTTGCGGATTTTTTCGTAATAAAACGCCATCTTGGAAATTATGTCCGACACCTTAATTTTCGGCACGTCGCTTTCCTTGTCTTCCGCCTGCATTTGCTCACGATAAAAAACCTGAAATAACCTTTTGGCGTTATCATTCAGGGTTAAAACATTATTTTCTTTTCTGCTGATATTGGGACTAACCATACAATGACGCTAATAACGCGAATAATATGCGAATACTGCGAATTGCTAATTTGTATTATTCGCAATTTGCGGCATTCGCATTTATTAGCGGATTAGCATCTTACAATACTATTTTACCCTTATTTTTAAATAAAATCAACTTTACTGTCATTGCGAGCTTCCGCCAGCTGGCGGAGGCGAAGCAATCTCTTTAAAATCAGCTAACGCCTCACAGCGGTTGCTTTGTCTAAGACGCAAAAATGATAAACAAAATATATGTCAAAGCAAATGCGTAAACAAATAAGTAAAACCCTTAAAAATCTTATTTCACTTTGGCGTAAAGCCAGCCGTCGTATAAACGGCCTTGCTTTTTATAATTTTTTCTTAAACAGCCCTCGCAAACAAAGCCGTTTCTTTCTAAAACTTTCCGGCTGCCCTGGTTGCCGGCTAAAACATAGGCGTAAAGCCGGTGAAGTTTTAAATTTTCAAAACCGAATTGCACTACCCCGGCCAGCGCTTCCGTTATAATGCCCCGACTCCAATGTTTTTGGCTTAACCAGTAACCGATTTCGGCCTTGTGCCCGGCCACGATTTTATGGAGGCCGATGGAACCGGCCAATTTGCCGTTTACCTCAAGCGCGAAAACAACGTTAGCCGGTTCTTTCTGGCGATACTCCCTGATTTTTTTCCCTACCCAGCTGCGCGCGTCTTTTAACCGATAAGGAAAAGGAACACTGGAAAGCCAACGGGAAACCTGATAATTATTAAGCAAACCGGCCAAAGCCTTGACATCGCTTAATTTGTATTTGCGCAAAGTTGATTTTTTTAAATGAATTGGCTTAATATTCATATTGTTAAATTTAATTTATCATTTTTATTTCATCCTGGCAAACTGAAAATAAAAAAGAGGGGCTATAAACATTTTCTGTCTATTTCCCCTCTATATTACTATCTTAATTTTCGCTGGCTCCTAAGCAATTATCACGGGCTTTTCTTTCCGCTCGACAACCTCGCCCAATTCAAAGGCGTTTTCGCCCACGGAGTTGAGTTCCCGGATCGCCTTATCGGCCTCTGTGGCGGGAACAATCGCCACAAAGCCGACACCGTTATTGAATGTTCGAAATTTTTCATCCCGCGGCAAAGGATTTAGCGTTTGTAAAAAATCAAACACTGGCGGTCCGCCAAACTTCTCTTCCTTAAGAACGGCCGAGCAGCCAGGCGGCAATATCCTGGGAACTTTATCTATAACACCGCCACCGGATACATGGGCCAAGCCGTTGACCCTGCAATTTTTGATCAGATGGAGAACCGGTTTTACGTAAATGCGTGTCGGCCTGAGCAACTCTTCGCCGAGCGTGCATCCCAGTTCTTCAACGTAATCAGTTACTTTCATCTTTTGTTCCTCAAAGCACACTTTCCGTACCAGTGAATAGCCGTTGGCGTGCAGACCGCTCGACCCTATACCGATGACGGCATTTCCTACTTCAACATTCGCGCCTATGATCATCCAGGGCTTATCAACTACCCCGACGGCAAATCCGGAACAGTCGTATTCACCCTCGGCATACATACCCGGCATTTCAGCGGTTTCACCGCCGATGAGGCTACAGCCAGCCTGCTTGCAACCTTCGGCCAATCCTTTGACGATATCTCTTTGCACGGGTTTGACAATCTTCCACATGGATATGTAATCCAGGAAATAAAGTACCTCTGCTCCGAAGACCGCAACATCATTGACGGCCATACCGACGATATCAATACCGATCGTATCATGTTTGTTCATCCAAAAGGCAAGTTTCAGCTTCGTCCCCGGTCCATCGGTCGAATTTACGAGAACGGGATGAACCATATTTTTCAGGGCCATGGCGGAATAAAGTCCGCCAAAACTACCGAGTTTACCGATACAAGCCTCTGTCCTGGTTGAATCCACAATATCCCTAATGTTATCAGCTACTTCTTCCGCAACCCCTAAATTAACACCGGCTTCCTCGTAAGTCGTGTATCCTTTTCCTCCTTTTTTCTTTTCCATCTTTTCCTCCTCCCTCTAATTGGTTTAATAAAATATAAAAAGAGCATCCTCCTTCCTTGAAAGGACCCTCCTTGCTGATTGGTTAATTTTATTTTATTTTAAAAATGGCTAAAAGTCAATAAAATAGGGAGCTCAGCTTTTGCGGCTGGCTCCCCGCGAATACGATATTACAAAATTATCTATTTAGGGCTCTGTGCCCGATATTCGTACGATAATATTGGTTGATAAAAAAAATCTCTGCCGCGTACTTATAGGCCTTGCTAATAGCATCGGCATGATCTTCGCCTAAAGCGGTTATAGTAACCACCCGACCGCCATTGGTAAATACTCTGCCTCCGGGTCCCAATTTGGTACCGGCATGATTAACAATCGCTCCCCTGGCTTCGGCTTTAGGAATCCCTTTAATAACAAACCCTTTCTTGTATTTTCCGGGATAACCTTTCGAAGCCTTCACGACGCTAACCGCTGGTCTTTTATCCCACTCAATTTTAATGGTGTCCAGGCGCCCTTCTGCCATGGCTATAAAAACCCCTAGCAAATCCGTTTTCATGCGGGCTAAAATCGGCTGGGTTTCCGGATCGCCAAAACGGACGTTAAATTCAACCACCGAGGGATTACCATCATGATCAATCATCAAACCCACGTAGAGAATGCCGTAAAACGGCGTGCCCTCTTGCCTCATTCCCTCAATAGTCGGCCGGACAATTCTCTTAATAATCCGCTCTTCAACTTCAGGGGTCACTACCGGAGCCGGAGAATAAGCGCCCATCCCGCCGGTATTAGGTCCTTCATCACCGTCATGTATCGATTTATGATCCTGCGAACTTGCCAGAGGAAGAGAATTACCGTTTTTATCCACTAAAACTATGTATGAAGCCTCTTCCCCGAACAAAAAGTCCTCGACCAAAAATATTTCCCCGGCTTGGCCAAACTCCCGCTGCGCAATCCTTTTTAAGGCTGCTTCCACCTCGCCAAAACTGCGACAAACCATGACGCCCTTACCGGCGGCCAAACCATCCACCTTAATTACCGTCGGAAAAATATTTTTCTGGGCGATATAACCATAGGCCTTAGAAGTTTCTTGCCAATTAAAAACCTTGAATCCGGGTGCAGGAATATGGTGTCGGACCGCAAACTCTCGCGCCCAAACTTTTGAACCTTCCAATCGCGCCGCCGCCTTGGTGGGACCAATGATAGGCAGGTTATCCGCCTCAAATTTGTCAACAATACCGGCGACCAGCGGGTCTTCCGGCCCTACAATGGTCAGCCCAATCTTCTCTCTTTTGACAAGTCTTTTCAGGGCCGGTATATTACCGGCGGCGATCTTTTTGTTTTTGGCAATTCGCGCCGTGCCGGCATTACCGGGTGCGCAATAAATTTTTTCTATCTGCCTTGATTGCCATAGCGCCGATACCAAGGCGTCTTCCCGGCCGCCTGATCCGATTACCAATACTCTCATTTTTTCTCCTCCTTTCTTAATCGATTAATAACACCTAAATTGGTTCGCTGTAGGCGAAAAACATTAATCCGCATGTGCGGCATTCGTAGTTGCCGCTTTTGCCGTTAGGCAAAACAACATAAAAAGAGCATCCTCCTATTAGGATCCTCCTTAGTTTACCCTGCCCCAGTTTTAATTAATATTTTAGTTAAAACTGAGGCGGGGTAAATCAAATCTGTATGCGTTTGAATAAAATCGTTCCCAAAAACATTGCCCCCAAAATAAATAATAATAATACCGCCACGTCAACCATAAAGCCAAAACCGGCAAAACCATCCATGGCCCACCTCAAGCCGTCCACTCCAAAAGCCAGAGGATTGACAAAAGTTACTGTCCGGATGGCGGGGGGAAAATTTTGCAGGGGAAACAAAGCGCCCGACAGAAAAAACAAAGGCATGACCAAAAAATTCATAATCAGGGGAAAGGCCTGCATATCGTCAACCACGGAAGCGATGGCGGTTCCCAGGGAAGTGAAAAATAAAGCGATCGCCAGCATGAATAAAAACGCCACCGGTAAAAGCAGGAAATTATTCGGCCTGAAACCGAAAATCATGGTCAGGATCAATACCAAAATCCCCTGAAAAAAAGACACGGTAGCCGCCCCCAGGGTCCGGCCAAACATAATCCGGGTGCGTGAAACCGGGGCAACCAGAGTTTCTTTTAAAAATCCGAATTGCTTATCCCAGATCAAATCAACCCCGGAAAAAACCGAAGAAAACATTACGCTCATGGCGATAATGCCCGGCGCCAAAAACTGGACATAGCTCCCCCCTCCGGCCTGGGAATAAATCGGCCCGAATCCGAATCCGAGGGCCACGAAAAACAAAAGCGGCTGGGCCAGAGAACCGATAATTCTTGAGCGGGAGCGCAAATACCTTTTAATTTGTCTAAGCCAAAGTATGTAGATTGTGTTCATAGCATTATCTTTTTCTAAACCTCCTAAATCTCCTCATCCGGTCAAGACCGCCGGCTTCGTCATTCCTGATTGCCCGGCCGGTTAATTTCAAAAACGCCTCTTCCAGATTATCGGCATTGACTTGTTTTTTTATTTCCGCCACCGCCGCGTTCACCAGAATTTTGCCCCGGTCGATAATGGCGACATGGTCGGCCATCTTTTCCGCCTCTTCAATGTAATGGGTGGTTAGAAACACGGTCATCCGCCTGCTCTTATTTAATTCCATAATATGCTCCCAGAGTTTTGCCCGGGTTTGCGGGTCCAGGCCCAGGGTCGGTTCGTCCAAAAATAATATTTTGGGTTCATGAATCAGTCCGCGGGCGATTTCCAAACGCCTTTTCATGCCGCCGGAAAAATTTTTTACCAAAGTGTCTTTTCTATCCCAAAGTTCAACGAATTTCAGCAGCCGTTCAATTTTTTCCCGGCCGGGTTTCTTTTTCAGCCCGTAAAGCCCGGCGTGAAAAACCATATTTTCCCAGGCCGTTAATTCCTCGTCAATGCTTTGGTCCTGAAAAACAATGCCAAAAGACCGTCTCACCTGATCCTGGTCTTTTTGCGGATCAAACCCGTTAATTAAAATATGGCCGCTGGTGGGGCGCAGCAAGGTTGTCAGCATCTTGATGGTCGTGGTTTTTCCGGCGCCGTTAGGCCCCAAAAAAGCAAATACCTCTCCCTCCCCGACATTGAAACTGATATTGTCAACCGCCGTAAAATCCTTGAATTTTTTCGTCAAGGCGCTCACTTTGATGATGTAATTGCCAGCATCCTGCTGTTCATTGTTTGGCATATATTTTTCGCACGGGATGAGGGAATCGAACCCCCAATATCGGTTTTGGAGACCGACGTTATACCATTTAACTAATCCCGCAATCAGTAAACAGAAAACAGACGACAGAAAACAGAATAATTCTGTCGTCTGTTTTCTGTTTACTGTTTACTGTTTTCTGCCGTCTATTCTATTTCTCTAAAATGTTTTCATATTCCAGCTCATAAATGTGCAAAATCGTAATGGCCAAAGAAATAATGAGCGGACCCAGGATTACCCCCCAGAAACCGAATAAGGCGATACCGCCCAAAATGGAAAAAATAACGAAAATCGGATGAACGTGGGCTTTGCCGCGGATAATGTAGGCCCGGATCAGGTTATCGGTTGAACTGACTATGGCTCCGCCCCAGATAAGCAGGAATATGCCCTGCCAAATTTGCCCGGTGATTAAAAGATAAACTCCGACCGGAAACCAGATAAGGGCGGTGCCGATATAGGGAAGCAGGGAGAAAAAACCCATGGCCACGCCGGCAAAAAAGGCCGGCAGGCCGATAATCATGAACCCCAGGGCGCCGATCAGCCCCTGGGCAATGGCGGTAATGAAAGTGGAAAGCATGGTGGAATAACTTACGTCCCGGAACTTCTGAAATATCCTTTTGTCATATTTGTTGGACAAAGGAGTCCAATACATCAATTTGGCCACCATTTTATGCCCGTCCACGAAAAAGAAAAACATGGTAAAAATTATTAAAATCAGGGATACCAAAAAGCCGGTGGTGCCCTTGATTAAATTCGCCCCGCCGCTCACCAGCCAGTCATTCAATTTTTGCGCCATCTCAACGATAAAATTTTTGATATTGTCCTGGTCAATGCCCAAATAATTGAATTTTTCCAGGATGCCGTCATGAAGCATCGCCCCCAGATTGTCGGTATCTACATGCCTCACCATTTCGGAATAAGCATCCACCGACTTTTGGGCGGCATAAACCATGAAATTGGCCACGGGAATAATAACCAGAGCGGCAATCAAAATGCACATCAACAAAGCGGCCAGGTTGCGCCGGCCCCGCAATTTTTTGACCAGCCACTCGTAAGGAGTGTAAAAAATTGAAACTAAAATGCCGGCGGCGATAATCTCAACCAAAAAAGGTTTAAAAATAAAATAGCAGGCGATCAGCACGGAAATGAGCAGAAAAATTAAAAACAGACGGGAAATTGAATTCTTATCCATATGCTTGTAATTGGAAATTTGAAATTGGAAATTTGGTACTGAAAATAATTCGCCAAATTACCAATCACCAATTACAAATTACCATGATTTATGAATTACAATAACATTAAAAAAATTATTTAATCATTTCTATCAACTCGGGATGATTTTTTAAAATATATTCATACCGGTCCAGGCTCTCGCCCGTGGCCTCGTTAAACAAAGGCGTGCCGCCGATGTAAAGGGTGTCGAGATCATCGCCGTAACGGTTTAAATTATGATTCTCCACCCATTCCTCAATTTTAATTTTCGCCTCGTCGGTCAAAACTAAAATTTCGCCTTTGACGGACGCTGACGAAGACGCACTCTCCCCTTCCCCGCTGCCGATTTCAAAACTTCCGCCCTTTTGCAGCTTGACCCCCATTTCCCCGATTTTGTTATCAAGCCATTCCAACTGGGAGCGGCAGCCGGAAACCAGCAAAACAAACAACAACAGTAATGCAATCTTGCTAACTTTGTTCAACTTGTAAACCATATTGTCCAATTAAAAATCAAAAAATCGACAATCGTCAATTACTTGGTTTCCTTGTGTAAGGTGTGCTTGCGGCAATGCTTGCAGTATTTCTTAAGCTCCAGCCGGTTCTTAAGGGTTTTTTTGTTCTTGCGGGAAAAATAATTTATCCGCTTGCACTCCTTACATTCCATTTTTATCATGTTGTCCTGCGACATAATCTTAGTGGAAAGTTGTAAAGTTGAAAGTTTATAAAGTAATAAATAAAAAAAACTTTATAAACTTTCAACTTTACAACTTAGTTTAGCTTTATAAACTTTTTACTTTATAACTATGATAACTTACTTAAATTAATACTAGATAATATTATACCACAAACACCTCAAAGTCAACTACTGCTGGCAATTCGGGCAATAATGCGTTCCCCGGCCGGCGATTCTTTTCTTGAGCACCACTTCCCCGCAACGATAGCACTTTTGTCCGGCCCGACCATACACTCGCAGTAAGCGGGTAAAATTTCCTTTTTTGCCCCGGCCGTCACGATAATCGCTAAAAGTCGTACCCCGATACTGAATGGCTTTTTTAATGATTTCCCGGCTGGCTTTGAATATTTTTTCAATTTCATTGTCTGACAGATTTCCGGCCGGACGATTGGGCCTGACCTTGGCACGAAACAAAATTTCATCGGCGTAAATATTGCCGATGCCGGCGATCAACTTCTGGTTCATCAGAACGGCCTTAATACTGGCTTTTCTCTTGTCCAAAATTTGTTTCAATTTCTCCCGGGTAAAATTTTTTTTCAAAGGCTCAATCCCGAAACCGGCCAGTACTCTTCCCAGCCTAGGGCCGTCAACTAATTTCGCGTAGCCGAAACGGCGCAAATCATTAAAAAATAATTCCGAGCCGTCTCTAAATTTAAAGACTACCCGGGTATACTTATTATCCGGCCCGGGCAAGCTATGGCCCAAGTCAGTTTCCAGGCTGTGTCCCCCGCCCGCGCATTTTTTTTCATCGCAATAAATTAGTTGGCCAGTCATTTTCAGATGCAGAAGCAAATAATGTCGCCCGCCCCGCAACTTAAAGACAAGCAGCTTGCCTACGCGTTCCAAGCCGGAAAACGAGGAGCCGGTCAGCCGTTTCTTGAAATCGGCCGTTCCGCTCTTGACTGTTTTCCGGTCCCGCACCGTCACTTCCTTAATTTCCTTCCCCAAAACTACCCGTGCCAGGTCCCGTTTGATTGTTTCCACTTCCGGCAATTCCGGCATATAATAACAAAAGTCTTAAAGGGATTAGGGGGCGGAAAGGGCTAAAGGGGCGGAGGAGGATAGTGTCCAACATTCCTATTCCCTTATTCTTATTCTCTTATTCCTTTCATAAGCCCTCTAGGCCCCCTGGGCCTTCTAAACCCTCTAGGCCCCCTGGGCCTTCTA
>CAYNBD010000042.1:0-9016 GCA_964395755.1 uncultured Gammaproteobacteria bacterium | reverse complement strand
CAATGAAACAATTACGTCTTTTGCCTTTAATTATCCTCTTGGCCGCTTCAAACTGATTTATATCCATTGTTACCTCCTGTTATTAAAATGTACCTATTTATATGTTCGTTGTTTGCTGTTCGTTGTTGCGTGTTGCATGTTACGGGTTATGGGTTACGAGACTTAGTTCTCTCCCACAGCACCAGAATCGGACTGGCCAAAAAGATTGAGCTGTAAGTACCAATAAAAACGCCGATGGACAGGGCCAGAACAAAATCGCGGATCGTGTCGCCGCCGAAAAATAAAATCGCCAATAAAACCAGCAAAGTGGTAAACGAAGTATTGATAGAGCGGGTTAGGGTCTGGTTAATGCTGGTATTAACCGTGCCCTCAAAATCCTCGTCGCTCCGGGGCAGATTTTCCCGGACGCGGTCAAATACCACGATGGTATCATTGACCGAATAACCCAAAACCGTCAAGACCGCGGCCACGAAGGCGGAATTGATTTCCACGTCCAAAAATCTGCCTAAAACTGCAAACACGCCCAAAACTATAATCACGTCGTGGAATAAGGCGATAATGGCGGCCAGGCCGTACTTCCAGGACGCCACCGGCTTGGAAACCTTGCGGAAAGCCCAGGCAATATACAAAACAATCGCGATCAAAACCACCCCAATGGCATATAATGATTTTCTTTTTAATTCCTCGCCGATTGAGGGCCCGACCGAGTCGTAGCGCAACTCTTCAATGTTGGAAATTGGTTTATTGGCAGTCAATTCGGGGGTAATTATTTCGCCTTTATCATTGGTCATTTCCACTTTCAAGCCTTCCAAATTCTGTCCGCCGACTTCAATGCCCAAATCCTTGTTCTCCATGACTGTAGAGCTGGCGCTACCTGTCCCGCCCTCCGTGCCGGCAGCGGCCAGATCATCCAACCGGGCCAAAGCTTCCTGGTGCTTGGCTTCGGTCGTATCCTGAAACCTGAAAATCATTTCGTTCTCGCCTATCGGCTGCACGACTAAACTGCCCAAATTCAGATCGGACAAAGCGTCCTGGGCCTCAACCACGCTTGGCCGCGGGCCTAAAAATTGAACTTCCAGCAAACTGCCGCCGGTAAAATCAATGCCAAAATCAAGCCGCCAGAGTATTAAAAAAATAATAGAGGCGCCCATCAACAAGCCGGAAATAGTTAACCAAATTTTTCGTTTTTGAATTATTTTATGCATAACTTAAAAAATAGATGACACCTGCCTGCCGCCTGCCTGTCCGGTAGGCAGAGCAAGGCAGGAACGGCGGAAAACGGTTTTAAATACTGTCGTCTGTCGTCTGTTTTCTGTCGTCTTGAAACTTTACTCCCAGCAGCCACTTTCTTTCTTCCAGCCATTTTCCGGCAACCAATAATAAAATATTCTTCGTTATGACAATGGCGGAAAACATGGAAACCAAAACGCCCAAGCTTAAAGTTACGGCAAAACCGCGGACAATGCTGGTAGAAAACTGGATTAAAATAAAACAGGTTATCAGGGTGGAAAAATTGCCGTCGCGGATGGAGGGCCAGGCGCGCTTAAAACCTTCTTCAATCGCCTGGGCCAATGATTTTCCGGCCCGCAATTCCTCTTTCAGACGTTCAAAAATAAGCACATTGGCGTCCACGGCCATGCCGATTGACAAAATAAAGCCGGCCATGCCCGCCAAAGTCAGGGTCACCGGCCAAATTTTAAAAACCGCCAAAACCAAAATTCCGTAAATACCCAAAGAAATAACCGCCAGCAAACCGGGCAAGCGGTAATATAAAATCATAAATAAAGCCACCAGGATAAGACCAATAATTCCAGCCTTCAAGCTATTGGTTACGGAAATATGTCCCAGGCTGGCACCAACGGTTTCCTGACTGATTAAAGTTATCGGCACGGGCAAAGCACCGGCATTCAATCTCTGGGCCAGCAGCTTGGCTTCGGCGATGTTGAAATTACCGCTGATCACCGCCCGGCCGCCGGTAATCTTTTCGTTAACGGTCGGAGCGCTGATCGGATAACCGTCTAAAAATATGGCCACCGGCTTGCCCACATTCCGGCCGGTAATATCCTCAAATAACTTACTGCCTTCACCGTCAAATTCCAAAGACACCTCCGGCGAATTGTCGTTCGGGTTAAACTGTACCGAAGCCCGTTTTAAATATTTACCGGTTAATTCCGTATTTTTCCATTCCTCGCTGGCGCCCAAAATATCGTCTTTGCTCATCGTTCGGATAAAAATATGACTGATTTTATATTCGGTTAATTGGCGCTCCCCTTCTTTGTATATAAGATGGTAACCGAACTGCGTTTCCACCACGTCAGAAATGGTGCCGACCGCTTGCGCAGCCACCGCTTCTGCAAACGGTTCCACCATCTGATCTTTAGTAAACCAGCCCAACTCGCCGCCGGTGGTATCCGCCCCCGGTTCGGTGGAATTGGCTTTGGCCAAAGCGCTGAAATTACTCGGTGTAGCCTTGGCTTTTAACTCCGTAATTTTCTGATAGGCCTCTTCTTTGCTTAAACCGCTTTCACAATTATCGGCTCCCTCGTAGCAAATTAACAAATGGGCGGCCTTAATTTCGGTTTCTTCCTGGTCGGTGAAGGGATCACGCCGCGCCCGCATGTCTTCCAATTTAACAATCTCGTAGCCCTGGCTAACCTGAACCAAATCGGGTGTCACTTCTCCCGGCTTAAGGCCTTTGGCGATATTTACCGCTTCCGGCGCTTCCTTTTCCGTCACCCAGCCCAAATCACCGCCATTATCACGGCTTTGCTCGTCTTCGCTGTATTGCTTGGCCAGGGCCGCGAAATCGCCGCCGGAAATCAATTTGCCCAAAACTTCTTCCGCCTTGGATAAAGCGGCCGCGTTATAATCAGCAAGTTGCTTTTGCTCGTCGGCCGTCAATTCCCTCTGGGTGCCGCTTTGTTCTTTGAATTCCAAAAGCGGAGTTTCACCGATCATTTTAATGGCTTCGCTCACGTCCTTAACCCCGGCCAATTCCACCACTACCCGCCAGTCGCCGTTCGCGGTCCGGTTGGTCTGGACTACCGGTTCACTCACGCCAAAAACATTAACCCGCCTTTCAATCACGTCCCGCACCCCTTCAATCGCGTCCGCGCGGTCTTTAGAATCAACGGCGGAAACGTCAGCTTCATAAACCAAGTGAGTACCGCCCTGTAAATCCAACCCTAAACGAAAATTGATTTCTTTGGTATGCGGCAATTTAATGGTATTGCCGGTTTTAGCCGCCAGCCAGTCCGCTCCCCGGTCATAATAAGCGCCGGCGTCAACCAGGCCGCCAATCATTACCAAAACAACGATCAAAACGAAAATCTGCCATACCCGGCCGCGGGCGGAAGGTTTAAATATTTTTTCCAGTATATTTTCTGACATAAAAAATAGTAATTGGTAATTTATAAACGGTGATTTAGGGCTAAAACAACGCCAAATTACCGGCTATAAATTCCAAATTACGTATAAATATATCTTAAAACAAACGCCGATAAAATGCAAGCCAGGTCAAAGCAGACGACAGAAAATAGTAAACAGTAAACAAAATTAAAATTTCTAATTTCTAAATTATAATTTCTAATAAAATGTCTAATTCAAAAAATAAAAATATTTATATTTAGCCATTTGACATTTTGAATTTATTAGGAATTAGAAATTAGATAATTAGAAATTTTAATATTATTTCTCTTCCGTTCTTATTTTTCTTATTTTACTTATTTCTCTTATTTTTCGCATTCGTTCTTTTCGTGTTCTTTCGTTTCTTTCGCGTTTATCCCGATATAAGCCGCCATCCCCTCTAAGGGTTCGCTTTTGTCCCGCCGGGCCGAATAAAATTTTTCCGTATCACAATAAGTGCAGGCGGAAGAAACGGATATACGCTTTACCCCCAGTCCACGCAAGCGCGACCCGGCCTCGTCCGCCAAAGAAGCGAACAGATGTCCGTTCCGGCGCTCGATGTTTTTTTGATTAAACAAAATCGCCACTTCTCTCCCCACTTCGTAATGGCAGGCCCTGATATGCGGCCCGATTGCGATTAACAAATCTTCAGCTTTAGCACCATAAACATTTTGTAATGCACGCGCTGTGTTTTCCAATATTCCCTTAGCCAGTCCTCGCCAACCGGCATGAGCGACGCCAAAACTCACACTAACCGGATTATAATAAAAAACCGGCAAGCAGTCAGCCGCGGTAATGGTTAAAAAAAGATTGGGAACATTGCTAACCAGCGCATCCGCGTTCAGCAGGTATTGACCGGCATTCTTCTCATCAACAAGCACCACTTCGGTGCCGTGGGCAGTTCCGCCCGCCGCCACTCTTTCCGGCTTAATCCCGATTTTCTTAAAATATTTATCCCGATTGGCCCGAATGGCCTTGTCTACGGGTTTCCGGTTCCACCATACCATTGAGCCGTCCGCGCGCTCGGATATTCCGGCTCTTACTTCCGTATGGCCGGGAAAATTTATTTGCATTGTATTATATTATTTAACTCTATTCTTGTTGTAATAATGCAGCCACAATTTCTTAAACCAGGGCATAGTCAGGGTGGAAATCATAAAAGCGCACGCCGGCACAATCGCGTTCTGCCAGGGCCGGGCAATGTCAATCACCCACAGATAAACCCCGATAGCCAAATAAGTAAACAATACCAACAGTAATCTCCGACTCCAACTCGTCTCCCAGGCTTTGTCTGTTTCCACTTTTTTATTCCGATTTTCAATTTTTTCAATTCTTTGTTCTATATTTTGCATATTTAACGCAATATAAATTTAAAACATCTTCCCGCCCGGGGGAACGTCTTTGCCCGGATGGACAAGGACAACGTTGCCCTGGTCGTCGGCGAATCCCAGGGTAAGCGTCTCTGACATATACTTGCCGATCTGCTTGGGTTCCAAGTTGACCACTCCGATAATTTCTTTCCCAACCAACTCCGACCCTTGATAATTCGGAGCTAACTTTGCCAAAGAAGTCTTGACCCCGATTTCTTTACCAAAATCAATTTTCAAGATATGGGTTGAATATTTTCCTTCTGGAAAATCACTGACCTCCAATACCTGACCCACCCTAACATCAACTTTTTCAAAATCCTGATAATTAATCATAATTTTATTGCCCGGACGAAATGTCGTCTCTTTGATACAACTTTCTTAATTCGTCTTTCGCCCGTTTCAAAATATTGCGCCGGCGGGCAGACAAATTCTTTCCGGCCCGATTGATATAAAAATTAAGCATTGACATCGCCGACTGGAAAGCCGTGCCTTTCCGGCGCCTGCTCTTGTCCGCCGAATTCTTAAGCGAGCGGGCGATGCGGCCGGGGTCTTGCCGGGTAAATACCCCCGCTTCCAAATCCAGGGCAGCGCTTCTGCGCGTAACTTCAGCCGGCCATTTTATTTGATTGTTTCGCTTTTTGCGCTGCATTGATTTTAATTTATTCTGCGACCTTGCGCATCAACTTTGCGGTCAAATTTTTCGGCAGTCCGATAGCGCCATCTCTTGTTCCTTCTATTTTGATCAAATGACTTTCCCAGATGGGGCCCTCCACGTTAAATGCTCCGGCCCAACGAAATACATCTCCTGTTTTTATCAACTCATCTATGTCCTCTTCTGAAAATTTAGTAAAATACACTTTTGAAATATCTGTTCCTTCTGCGCTCCCGCCTGTTTTAGTGTTTGTGGCAACAATGGCGGTTACGACTTCAGCCGGAAAGTTATCATATCCTTTTAAAAATTTTCTCGCTTCTGCCTCATTTTCCGGTTTTTCTAAAATTTGGCCATTACAAACGACCACTCCATCGGCAGTAATGAGAATTACGGACTCAATAACTTTTGGCTTTAATGCCTCGGCTTTTGCCCGCGCCAAAGCCAATGTTAACTCTCCCGGATCTTCAAATCTAATTTTCCTTTCATCAATATCAGCCGACATCGCTTCAAATTTAATACCCATCTCTTTGAGCATCTTCTGCCTGCCCTTTGATTGTGAACCTAAAATTATCTTCATATTATCTTCCGCAACACTTTTTAAATTTTTTTCCTGAACCACAAGGACAAAGATCATTGCGGCCAACTTTTTTCCCGGACGCGTCCTTGACTTTTTCCCTGACCAAACCCGTCTGTTCGCTGTTTGTTGTTTGTTGTTTGTTGTTCGCTGTTCGCTGTTTGCTGTTCGTTGTTCGCTGTCCCTTAAATCCGGAAAAAGAACTTGAGCCCGCGTCCATCACCTTCGCCGGCGCACTGAAAGACTTGGCCCGATCAACTAAGCTGGGGGCCGCGAACTGGCCGGCGCCAGCCACTTTATAAATGGAATAAACCACCTCTTTCTGGATCAAACCGTTGAGTTCGCCATAAAGCCGGTAGGCCTCTTTTTTGTATTCCACCAAGGGATCGCGCTGGCCATACCCCCTAAGGCCGATGCCCTGCCGCATATGGGCCATGGCTTCCAGGTGCTCTATCCATAAAGTATCAATGGAGCGGATTAAAATGCTTTTTTCCAAAATTTTAAAATCCAAGTCGGTTTCTTTAAATTTCTCCTGCAAGGCGACATAATTATCCCTGGCCATTTTAACTAAATGTTCAATAATGGCGGTGCGCGCTTTGGCCTTGTCCAGCCTGCCGTTATCCCCGGCCATAGTTGACAAATCGTCTTTCAGCTTGGCCGTCACCGGAAAAATCGTGGAAATAACCTGATAAATTTCTTCTAAATTCCAGCTGGCAATATCATCAACCGCCGTATGGAAACTAACCACCTGCTCAATTTCGTTTTCCACCATGTCTAAAATTATGTCGGACAAGGATTTGGCCCGCTCCTCTCCCGGTTTTGAGTTTTGGTCAGTAGAATTTTTAGTATCATTTGTAATTTGTAATTTGTAATTTGTAATTTGGGAATCCAATTTGACCGAACCGTTTTTTCCTTGTCCAAGTTCTGCAATTAATAAAATCTGCTTTCTTCTCCGATAAATCGACTCCCGGTGCTTATTAATCACATCATCATATTCCACCAGATGTTTTCTAATGTCAAAATTATGGCCCTCAACTTTTTTCTGGGCCGCTTCAATTGAGCGGGAAACGATGCGGTTTTCAATCGGCATATCTTCCGGCACCCGCAAAGTCTTCATCATATTTTTCATCCGGTCGCCGCCGAAAATCCGCATCAGGTCGTCCTCGGTGGAAACGTAAAAGCGGGAAGAACCCGGATCGCCCTGGCGTCCGGCCCGGCCCCGCAGCTGGTTGTCGATCCGCCTGGATTCATGCCGTTCGGTCCCGATAATGTGCAGGCCGCCCAGCTTTTTTACCTTTTCATGTTCTGTTATACTATCATCTTTTTCTGTCGATTTCCCCTCTCCCGCAAGGAACGCAGCGGGGGAGGCCGGGAGGGGGGCGCCGCCCAAAACTATGTCTACGCCCCGTCCGGCCATGTTAGTGGCGATGGTAACCGCTCCCGGCCGTCCGGCCTGGGCGATAATTTGCGCTTCTTTGGCATGATTCTTGGCATTCAAAACCTGGGGCTGCAAACCGGCCCGCTCCATCATCTCGGCCAATAGTTCGTTTTTTTCAATGGAAATCGTACCCACTAAAACCGGCTGGCCTTTTTTATTCCTTTCTTTAACATCGCTAATCACGGCTTCAAACTTGCCTTTTTCCGTCCGATAAATCAAGTCATTCATGTCTTTTCTGATCATCGGCTTGTTGGTGGGAACAATAACCGTGTCCAGGTTGTAGATTTTGGCAAACTCCTCGGCTTCGGTGACGGCCGTGCCGGTCATGCCGGCCAATTTGTCATAAAGCCGGAAATAATTTTGAAAAGTAATGGTCGCCAGAGTCTGGGATTCGCGCTGGATTTTCACTCCTTCCTTGGCTTCAATCGCCTGGTGCAGGCCCTCGCTGTAGCGCCGGCCCGGCATCAGGCGGCCGGTAAATTCGTCCACGATTATCACCTCCCCTCCGTCAGCCGACGGATTCACCACATAATCGCGGTCGCGCTTGAATAAAACACTGGCTTTCAAGGCCTGCTCAATGTGATGCACTTCCCGGACGCCGCCGCTGGTGTAGATGTTTTCCACGCCCAGCCATTTCTCCATCTTGGCAATGCCGGCTTCGGTCAGGGTAGCGGCCCGCATCTTTTCGTCAATATTATAATCATCGTTCTCGGATAATCTTTGCACCAGCTGGAAAAATTTATAATATTTATCGGTTGATTCCTCGGCCGGCGCGCTGATAATCAGAGGCGTGCGGGCCTCGTCAATCAGAATGGAATCAATTTCGTCCACGATCGCGTAATGCAGTTCTCCTTGCGCCATCCGGTCCAGGCTCGGCACCATGTTGTCGCGCAAATAATCAAACCCGAACTCGTTGTTCGTGCCGTAAGTGACGTCGCAAGCGTAAGCCTCCTTGCGTTCAACCCGGCGAAAATGCTTTAATTTTTCATCCTTTTCATTTTCATCGCTGACGTCCGGGTCGTACACAAAAGCGGCGTCATGCACAATCACGCCGGTGCTCATTCCCAGGGCATAATAAACCTGCCCCATCCAGCCGGCGTCCCGGCGGGCCAGATAATCGTTAACGGTAATGACGTGGACGCCCCGGCCCGCTAAAGCGTTTAAGTAAACCGGCAGGGTAGCCACCAGGGTTTTTCCTTCCCCGGTTTTCATCTCCGTAATCTGGCCGCGGTGCAAAACAATGCCGCCCAAAAGTTGGACGTCATAATGACGCTGGCCCAGGGTCCGCTTGGCCGCTTCCCGCACAACCGCAAACGCCTCCGGCAAAATTTTATCCAAAACCTCTCCCCGTCGCTCCGCTCCTTCCCCTCCCCTAATTAGGGGAGGGGTTAGGGGTGGGGTATTAACTCCTAACTCATCTCTAAACTTAACTGTCATACCCTTAAGTTCGCCATCACTCATCTTCCCATACTTCTCTTCCAAACCATTGATCTCGTCAACTATCGGCTGCAGACCTTTAATAATTTTTTCATTCGGATCACCGAATATTTTTGATATTATTCCCATATATAATAAAC
>CAYNBD010000041.1:7910-9056 GCA_964395755.1 uncultured Gammaproteobacteria bacterium | reverse complement strand
AAAAATATGCTATGGTAACATAATATTTGTTCCTTAAAAAGCATAGGGTTTATACAGATTTAAACGGAATACTAAAAAACTCCGTCTAAATCATTCTGTCTAAATCTGTATAAACCCCATGCAAATGCAAAAAAATATAAACAAAATATAGGAGGATAAGGAGGATAAAAAATGGAAAGATATTTAAAAATTTTTTGTGTTTTGGTTGTTATAATTTTATTTTCTTCCGCATGCTCATTTTTCGGCAAAACAGCCGATAAGGACGACTGGTATGGGATAATGGGTCCGGGAAGTTTTGACCGTCACCGGGCCAATACCATAGCCCTGGACGAGCAACAGTTTTTTTTAGATCAAAACCAACGGGCCGTCAAGGAAGGTTCGTCACACCAAGATTCGCGAAATTTAAATGTATCGCCCGGCCTTCCTGCCTACAACTTCATCCTTGCTAATTTAACACCCAGAAGAGGGAGGACAAAACTGGAAAGTTATGTGGCCCGGGTATATAAAATTATCCCCCCACCCTCCGGGGACAGGTCTTCTTGGGATAACCCCATAATTATTGGCCTAAGATATTCCACCTCTCTTTTCAGCGGAGATAGGGTGGTCCCCGATCTCCCCGCAGGCTACTATCAAGTACAGTGGTTAAAGGGGGGGAGGGTTGTAAGGAAAGACCCCCTTACTCTAATACCTCTGCACAAAGTGGAAATCCCGGCCCTTCTTATGGAAGGGTTGGATTTAAAGAAAAAAACAATAAAAAATTTCTCCTATATTGAATAGGGGATACCCAATTAAAAGACCCTAGCTGTTATTTCTCTGACTAGGGTCTAATTTATTTTAACAACTACTTAAAAATTATCCACCAGAACCACCGCCAACTCCGCCACCCCCACCGCCTATCCCAGTCCAATTCAAGGCATTAAAGACAAAATAAGTAATGGCGTAAGCGAATACCACAATCAGCAAGCCGATAATCGCCCGCCTAATCATATCAGTCGCTTCCCTGACCCTTTCTTCTTCCCCGCGCGCATTCATATATTTATAACCGGCCACCACCACCATGACTATAAAAATAATCCCCAGCAGTCCTAAAAAAGCCCTGATAATGGTAGCCACGATATTACCGACAGATACACCCTGCTCATAACC
>CAYNBD010000041.1:0-7810 GCA_964395755.1 uncultured Gammaproteobacteria bacterium | reverse complement strand
AAATAAAAAACCAAATCGCGTAAGCTCCTACTACGATGATTAAGCCGATAATCGCGGTTTTAAGCATCTCCTTAGCTTTATTTATCTTCTCTTCCTCGCCGTGCGCCGTCATCCAGGTAAAACCGGCGAACAAAATTAAAACTATAAAAATCACTCCCAATAACCCCAGAAAAGCCTTAACTATCGTTCCTAAAAATTCGGACATAGTGGTACCCGAGGTTTCGGCCGCGTAAGGCCCGGAATTTTCCCCGGCTTGCTTTAACTGGTTGTCTAACTCATTAAGCACGGAAGGCGACTGCGCACCCTGAAGCGCAAGCGGCCAAGCAACTGCAAACAACGAACTGATAAACAGCGCGCAAACCATGCTTAAAAAATATTTATTTCTGCTCATCATATTTTTCAAATTATCACACTATCTTAGAACCCCAGCGCCCTGGATAATATAAGTAAAAACAAAGCGGGTAATGGCATAGGCGCCGATGACGATTACCAATCCGATGATGGCCATGGTTAAAATATCCCTGGCTTTTTTGACTTGTTCCTCGTTGCCCCGGGCCGTCATCCATAAAAACCCGGCGTAAACCGCCAGCACCAAAAATATCACTCCGATTAAACTTAAAGCCGCCGTTATAATTTTACCTACCGTATCAGCGAGCGATGTTTCCGTGGCCGGAGCGTACCCGCCGGAAATACCGACATCTCTCAATTTATCCAAAGGTCCGGCCGCAGAATCTTCGGCCAGCACCAAATAAGGCAAAACCAAAATGCCGGTTAAACATATTAAAAATAAAATCTGTTTTAAAATTTTTTTCATATTTTGCTTCCTGTTACAAGTTATCAGTCACGAGAAAAGCCGCCAATAATTATTACTACCAAAGTGTATTATTTTCGTCTGGCGTTCCAGAATTCAAAGTCGCGCCCCCCAATCTGCTTAAAATCAAATAACTGATGGCGTAGGCGGCTAAAATAATAACCAGGCCCACAATGGCGGTAATAATAATGTTTTGGGCTTTTTTGACCTGTTCCTCGTTACCCCGGGCCGTCATCCATAAATATCCGCCGTAAACCATCAATACCAAAAAAATAACGCCTAAAAACGAAAGCGCGACCTGGATGACAATGCTGATTATACTTTCCAGCGATGTGCTTGTGCTATAACCGGCGCCTTCCTGGCCGGCCGCTTTGTCTAAATTACTTCCGAAAGCGTCTCCCAGGCCAACGGCCGAAACTTCGCCTGTGCATAAAGCACCGACCACGAAAATCAGCACAATCATCCCCATAAAATAAATCCTGTTTTTATTTAAAAAATTAAGCATAGTAATGTTATTTTAAAATGAAAGCGCTCACCAACCTGGTAAGGGCGTAAGCGGCCAGCACGATTATCAGTCCGATCACGGCCGAGGTGATTAAATTTTTGGCTTTTTCCACGACCTGCTCATTGCCCCGGGCCGTCATCCAGGTAAAGCCGCCGTAAATTATCAGGCCCAGAAATACTACTCCGATAAACAATAAAATTGCGCCGATTATCTGGCCAATAGCCTGGGACAAATTATCAGCTTTAAACAAAGTTAAAGCTTTGTGCCCTGTACCTTGAGCCGTAGCGTTCAAGCCGGTACTCTGGCCGAAATCATAGGCCGAGAGAACCTTCGGCGCGCCAACAAAAACAGAAAAAATAATTATTAAATAAATCACGCTCCTTTTGACTAAGGCCATATTCCGAATTTTTATTTGGTTAAAATATTCCCTAAATAAGAGGTAATGGCGTAAGCCGCCAGCACGATTATCAGTCCGATCACGGCCGAGGTGATTAAATTTTTGGCTTTTTCCACGTCCTGCTCATTGCCCCGGGAAAACATCCAGGTAAAGCCGCCATAAATAATTAAAACAAAAAATATAATGCCGACGAAGGCCAAAACAGCCCCGATGATTTTACCAATAATACCAGGAATGTTATTGCCCCCCACATCAGGCAATGCAGCCGCCTGTTTGGTTGCCTCAAGCCCGGTATCAACCGCCATTACCACCGGCGCCAAAATGTAAAAACACAAAAACACCAGAACAAAACTTATTAAAATCCTTTTTTTCTTAATTAAACCCATAAACAAGCAATTTAACAATTAATCATTAACAGTTTACTTCTTACTTCTTACTTTTACAACCTCTTGTAACCATAACTATTCGTCCCACCGCCCTGAAAACGAAATTCACATTTCGCATTTAAGGCGGTGGAACCCGCACTTGGGCAGGCAGTCCACCTATTTTAAACCAATCTAGAGCTCATCTCAAAAATAACCCTCATCTCAAAAATAACCATAGACTATTTTTGAGATGAGCTCTAATATTATTAGTCAGCACCGGTTGCCTCGTATAAAGCGTTAATAACGAATCTGGCAATCGCCCAGGAAGCCAAGATTATTACCAAACCGATAATGCCGGCCGTAATTAACTTTCTGGCTTCGGCTACTTTATCTTCGTTGCCGCCGGCAGTCATCCATTTAAAACCGCCAACCAAAATAATTACCACCGCCACAATGCCTAAAAACCCCAAAGCCACATTAATAATACTGGCCGCCATCTCTCTGGGATCCGTATCGCCCAAGCCGATGGTTGAATTCACTTCCGATTCTTTTCCTCCCCAGAGTAAATCATCGGCATCAGCCGCCGCCGGCAGAGCAATGGCAAAAGCCGGAGCAATAATTAACATCGCCATTGTTATACCCAGCAAATTTTTCAAAAATTTTTTCTTCATAACACACCCCCTTTCTTATATACAAATAAATGATAACAAACCGAAATTAGCTTAAAATATCGATTTGTTCGAAATTTATTTGCGAGATAATAAATATTAACATTACTTTTATTTTACCATATTTGGCAAAAATACACAATAAAAACCCCGCCCCGATTTTTGGGTTAAAAATTAACCAAAAAACCGGGGCGGGTAAAATACTATGTTGCCCATAAGGGCGATAACATGCGCTTATGTTAAGTCTTGTCGCAGGGCGATAACACTCATTCGCATGTGCGGCATTTGTAGCGCCGCTCGCCCGCCAGGGCGATAACATAGAGAAGGGGCCTGTCTGAGCCTAGGCTCAATAAGGTCAATATTTATAATAATTTATCCTGATTTTGATCAGCTTCTTCCGAGGGAATTTTGTCTATTTTCTCTTGTTTGCCTTCTTGATCTGTTTTTACCCGCGTTTGCCGTTCTTTAACCAATTCCCTGTTCACCCAAATTATCCAGGCAATAATGGCCAGGAGAAAAACAATGAAAATAATTAAATTTAAGCTGATTTTGCTTTGTTTTTTCCGGCTTTCATTAATCATCCCCGTCGCCAAAATTTCCGGCTGCTCTTCGGCCATGAAATTCTCACCTAAATTTTCGCTCTCAACGCCGGTCTCCTGATCAAAGCCTGCGCTGGCTTTTTCCTGGATTAAACCTTCGGCCGGAGAAATTATCGGGGCTGACTCTCGCGATATAGAAACCGGCTCTTTGATCTCATCTACGGTTTCACTTTGAGATTCACGCGCCAGCGGCGTAATCGCCGGCTCCCGCACGTTAAAATAAATAATATTTGACCAGGAACTTTCTTTACCCCGATCGTCCAGGGCAATAGTATACACCAGGTGTCGACCCCTGGCCAAGTCCCGGGACGGCCGATAGGCAAAATTAGCCGTGCCTGATTCATGATTTCTTACCTTAAATTGGCCTAAAAATTGCTTATCAACGTAAACTTTAATCAAAGAATCGTTTTTGGCCAAACCGACCACAAACGGCTGGACAATGCTGGTTTGATCATTAACCACCGGCGTGAACAAAGTCGGCGCCGGCATCGGTTCTTCAATTTTGAATTTCAAAACTTGCGAGCTCCCGCTCTGGTTGCCTTGCGCGTCTTCGGCTAAGGCATACACTTCATGCCAACCGACGGCTAAATTTAAAAACGGGCGGTAAACGAAATTGGCCGTGCCTGATTCATGCTCTAAAATATCTGTTTGGCCGTTAAGAACGCCGTCAATGTAAACATGAACAAAACTGCCGCTCGTGGCCAAACCGGTAATCAAGGGCTTAGCTTTGCCGATAATCGTTGTTTCGTTCGGAGAAACCAAGGTCGGGGCCGGTAAGGCCGAAACAAAAAATGCGGTTTCAACCGGTAAAGATAATACTAGTGAAGTTCTGTCCTGGGCAATTACTTTAACGGTGTGTTCACCCGCGGACAAAGCTAAGGGATGGCTGTAAAAAAAATTATCGGTTGCCGTTCCTTCCCGGTTAACATCGGCCAAACCAACGTAAACACCGTCAAGATAAACCAAAATTTCGGTGTTAGCCGGAGTTAAACCGACAAGTTGCAATCGCTCTCCTGCGGTTCTGTATTGCCCCAATTCCACAATTAAGGGAGGATTAACCGCCCCGGCCCTGACCGGAAGCAAGAAACCGCAAAAAATGCCAAAAAAAATAAAAAGGGCGGAAAAAAATAAAATTCTTCTGGTGGTCAACATAGTTATATTTGTTTCCCCCTTAAAACATCTTTAACAAATTTTCTAAAACAAAATGAGATTAGGATCAAGAGGAATAGCCCAGAGAAAAACTCCGCCTCTACCCTTCCCAATCCTAACTCATATTGCTTTTTCAGCTTATCTTTAATACATCCATACCGTCAAGTACAATAACCGGTTAATAAGCTGGGGGAAAGGCCGGAAAAATTGTGGAAAGAACAGGGGAAAGATTAAGGATAAATCAAAAAATCACCGGCAAAATCAGTGATATTTATATAATTAATACAACTTACACAGTAATAAAATTTAGCTTATTTAAAACAAAATTTTTTTCTTTGACGGTTATTACCCACGAATATACGAATTGCACATTAAAATAACATTTGTAATTTGTAAATTTGTGCTGGATTTGTAGATTCGTGGGTAAACACAGTCTGTTAGCAATAGAACCGCTTTGACTTTAAAATATTTTCTTCAGAGCATAGGAGCACTATATTATTACTTTATTTTCCGCAAAACATCATTTAATACAACCGGCAAATCTATGCTATATTCCCGCTTGGCACCGGCCAAGTCAAAAAAAGATAACCGGCTGGCCATTAAAAAAATCCTCTCCAGTCCCAATTTTTTATTCAGCCGGCGCGTTTTTTTCGTACTATACAAATTATCACCAACCAACGGATGCCCATAGGCCAAAAGATGAACCCTGATTTGATGAGTGCGCCCGGTTTTTATTTTAACTTTAAGCAAAGTATAATTAATAAACTTCTTCATCACTCTAAACTCGGTTATCGCCCGCCGACCCGCTGCATTTTTTTCTCCCCGATGTTTCTCCGGCAGGGCCGCCATTTTAAAACCCCGGCTGCTGCGGGCAAGCGGAAATGATATTTCTTCTTCATCTTTACCAACCCGGCCATAAACTAAGGCCGTATATTCTTTTTCAATTTTCCTTGTCTGAAACTGCTTTTTAAAATAAGCGAAAGCGTCCGTATTCCTGGGAACAATCATCAAACCGCTGACATCGCGATCCAGGCGGTGGACAATGCCGGAGCGATTAGGATCATCGCCTACCCGGGCTATTTCCGGATAATCAGCCAACAAATCGTCGGCCAAGGTAGGCCCTTTAATGTGTCCGGCGCCGTGGACAATCACCCCCGCCGGCTTGTTAATAATCAAATAATCCTTGCTGGCAAAAATCTTTTTATATTTTGACATCATAAATTTATTAATACTAATAAAGAAGATGCATCTTAATATATCTACGGCTACATTGCACTGCAAAATTAAAAAATAAAATAAGAAAAATCAAAATGCCCGAATCTTCTTGCTCTTATTATTCCGCTCTTATTTTACTTATTTTTCCCGTTCGTGCTTTTCGTATTTTTTCGTTATTTTCGTGTCTATCCCAAAACCTCCTTAAACCCTTTAACCATTTGCTCAATTCTAAAATCTTTATTAACCAATTCCTGCCCCCTTCTCCCTAAACCAACCCGTAAACGCCGGTCTTGTTCCAATTTTATGATTTCTTCGGTCAGGGCCTCGCTATTGTCGGCCGTAACCATCCGCCCGGTTTCGTTTTCCCGGACAATATCCTCAAAGCCCCGATTGCGCGGCCCGATGACCGGCAAACCAACCGCCATCGCCCTTAAAACTATGGCCAAATTGTCCAGATTTAAACTTTCATCGGTGATCACGAAAACGTCAAAGCTTTCAAGCCATTTTTTCGGCCGGGTGACTCCCTCATCTTCCGCTCCTCCGCCCACGAACCAAACCACATTATTAATGTCCATTTTTTTGGCCAACCAGGCCAAATTTTTTCTTTCCGGCCCGGCGCCGACAATGAGCAACTGTAAATTAGGGATAACTGTTAGGCATTTTCTGGCCGCCTTAAATAAATTTTCAATCTGATTCGACTGCGTCAAATTAGTTATCGTCCCGACGGTAAAAAACTTACGGTTAAAATGAGGGCAGCTACTTTCCGCCAACTTGGAAAAAATCGTTGACTGATTTTTAAATTGATCCAGTCTAATCCCGGGCGGAATGATTCGGCCGTGCTTAATGCCCAAGTTCTTAAGTTGCACATCACCGTAAGCGGTCATGGCAACAATCACGGCCCAACGGGAAAAAAATTTATAGATTTTCATCAGCAGGCGCGGCTCGTCTTTGTAAACGATTTCCGGATATTCCAGCCAAATAATCTTTAACCTTAAAATCCGGGCCAAAGGGGTAAAAATAATTTTTTCATTCCAATCAAAACAAAGCCCGGCTTCTATTTTCTTTTTCCCCTTGGCTCTAAATAAAGCCGGGAAATAATATAAATAAAAAAAAGGCAGGCAAATAAGGAAAAAGAATAAGTTGAAGTTATTTTTAAACCGCGGCCCCAAATATCCGCAAGAAAGATTATAAAAACAATAATGATCTTTGTCCAGCTCAATCAAAAGATCGACCAACAGCCGGCTTAATTTTTTGGATGAATTAATTATCAAAACATTTTTCATATAAAATATAAAGAAAATGGAAAACAGATGACAGTAAACAATAAATACGCAACATGCAACAATTTAACAATAAAACAATTTAACAATTTTTTCTTATTTTTCTTATTTTACTTTTTATTCTTATTTTTCCTAAGCCCTAAGTACCTAAGCCCCAATTCCTCATTGCCTAATTATTTCACTGCTCTCTTATTTAGCAAGTTGGCTATATCTTCCCGACTAATGCCTTTCAGAAAATAAAGGGCGGTAAAATATATTACGACCGCAAAACCCAAAGTTAACAATAAACCGCCTCCCCGGCCGTAAAAAGATTCCGGCAAAAAAAACAGGGCCGCCGCCATCACTAAGGAAGCCAAAACCGATTTAAAAAATATCCTAAAATTAGGCAAAAACCTGGAATATTTCCAAACATAATAAACCGCCGCCAGGGCGATTATCAACTCACTGTAAATCGTTACCCAGGCCGCCCCAAAATACGAAAAGCGGGGAATGAAAATCAAATAACCGGCCAGGGCGGTCAGGCTGGTAAAAATATAAGCGCCGATTATCTTTTTCTGTTTCTCCAGGGCGATAATGGCATGGGAAAACATTGCTCCCAAAAAAATAAACCCGGCCGCTATGACTAAAATCTTCAGCGCCGTGCCCGAAGCAATGAATTCATTGCCGGCCACCGTCACCATTATTTCCCCGGATAAAAATTGCGCTCCCGCTATCAAGGGCAAAGCCAAAATCGCCATAAAATCGAAAGATTTTTGCAAAACTCTCCCAAAGCCGTCCCGGTCATTTCCGGCCCAATTGACCGTCAAAATCGGCAGAACAAT
>CAYNBD010000040.1:0-9180 GCA_964395755.1 uncultured Gammaproteobacteria bacterium | reverse complement strand
AAATTAACAATAAAAAAGGAGGGTAGAATTGCAGCTTGATCCCAAGGTCTTGTCATCTCTTAACGGTTGTTCGCAGGTACTCTTGCTAAACCAAGGGTGCATTTCTAACAAACAAATATCATCAATGTTACACAATCGTGGAATCAACCACATCACCCACGTCGACGAATTAAACCCGCAAAGATCTTCTGTAGCCAATAAGAATGGTATTCCCATTGTCCAAATCAGCAAAAAAAACAAAGTTACTGTTGCCAAACAATAAACCTAATGCCAAACAATAAACCTAAAATTTAATAACGGAAACGGAGAGAATTAATGAGCAGAAAAATTGACGACGACTACGAAAGAAATTTGGCTACATATACCCACCTGGCCACAAAGGAAATCACTGAAAAAGGCGAACAAGCATTTAAAGATACGGTCTGGAAAAATTGGGGTCATCCCATAACTGGTGCAGAATTCAAGAAATTGTTCATGTCAAAAAAATAAAACCATTGCCTCTCTAAGGACGTCGTTGACTTTGTTCAACCACGTCCTTTTTTTTATTTTTACAAAACCAAAGCGCAAATTTTACCCGCCCTAGCTTTTTTATCCGCCGAAGTCTTGACGGAGAAGGAAGCGAAGGCGGGCGTCAATTTTACCCACCGTAGTCCGCCAGCTGACGGACGAAGGCGGGCGCAAATCGTAAATCGTCAATTTTATCCGCCGAAGTCCCGAGCACTCGGGACGAAGGCGGGCCTACAGCTTTTGCCCTTTTTCCACCTGTACTGCGGCCTGGTCGTCAATCACGACCGTATCCCGCCGGGCCAGTTCCCCGGCCAAAACTTTATTGGCAATACTATTTTCAATTTTGTCCTGCAACAAACGGCGCAAAGGCCGGGCCCCGAACTTCGGGTCAAAGCCCTCGGCCGCCAGTTTTTCAATCCCGGCCGGCTCCGCCCGCAAAAACATCCCCTTATTTTCCAGCATCGCCCTGATTTTATCCAGCATCAGCCTGGTAATGTCAATGACGTTCTCCCGGCTCAAGGGCTTAAAAACCACTACTCCGTCAAAACGGTTAATCAGTTCCGGCTTCATTACTTTATTCAAATGCTCGTTAATTAAAACCTGCTTAATTTTATCAATATCGGTTCCCTGCCCGATTTGCTCCTGGATATAAACCGCGCCCACGTTGGAAGTGGCGATGATGATGGCATTGGTAAAATCAATGGTTTTACCCTGGCCGTCGGTCAGGCGCCCGTCATCCATCACCTGCAAAAATAAATTTAAAATATCCGAGTGGGACTTCTCAAATTCGTCCAACAAAATCAGGGCAAAGGGCTGCTGGCGCACCGCTTCCGTTAAATAACCCTTGACGCCGGAAGTATCGCCGATCATTTTATTAACGCTGTCCGGATGCTGGTATTCGCTCATGTCCAGCCTAATCAAATAACGCTTGTCGCCGAAATAGATATCGGCTACGGTCTTGGCCAGCTCGGTTTTACCCACCCCGGTCGGCCCCAGGAAAAGAAAACTGGCGATCGGCCTTTTGCCTTCCCGCATTTCCGCCCGCGCCCGGCGCAAACTGCTGGCCACCATATTGACCGCCTCTTCCTGGTTAATCATGCGCTTGTGAATGTCTTCTTCCAAATTAAGAAGCTTTTTGCCTTCGCTCTCGGCCACCTTGCGCATCGGAATACTGGTTATTTCGCTGATAACGCCGGCGATGTCTTCCCGCGTGCACAGACATTGCTTTTCGTCGGCCGCGCATCTTTTGGCGATTTTGACCGCGGTTGATTCCAGCACGTTAATCGCTTTGGCCGGCAAATATTTGTCATGCATATAGGCGGAAGTCAGCTTAACCGTTTGCTCCAGGGCATGATAAGAAAAATAAATTTTGTATCTGGCTTCCAAAATACCGACCTTGCTTTCCACCATCTGAATCGCCTGGTTGATTTCCGGCTCTTTTATTTCCAGCTTAACCATGGCATTGCCCAAAGCCCGGCCTTCCAGATACCTGACGTAATTCTCTTTCGTGGCCGCGGCCAGACAAAAAAGCATCTTCCGGTCTAAAGCGTTTGACAAGACTTCGGATAATTCCAGACTCTCCTCCCCGCCGGCGCTGATGCCTGCCAAATTTTCCAAATCTTCAATATAAAGGATGATGTTGCCGGCGCGGGCAATCTCGTCAATAATAACCAAAAGTCTTTCCTCGGCCTGCGCCGGACCGACGCCGCTCACCAGCCGGGCTACGTCCAGTTCCACCAATCTTTTGTCGCGTAAAAACCTGGGTACTTCTTCTTTGACCATCAACTGGGCGATGCCGCCGACAATGGTGCGCTTGCCCACGCCGACCGGCCCGACCAAAACCGCGCCCGGCTGGCCGCTTTCCATGGATTCAAAAATCTCCCTGGTTTCTTTTTCGCGGGCCACGCACAATTCCAGCCGGCCCCATTTGGCCGCAATGGTCAAATCGCGGGCGAAATGATTAAGTACCGGCGTGGCCACGGCCGTATAAGCCCGGTCCATACTCGTGCCCGGCTTAAACCGGGCCATTTTTTTATAAAGCTTATAATTTTCAATCAGCTGTTCATTAACCCTGAACCAGGCGATAACGTTGTTAATTTTGTCCCGATCCACTTCCAGATCATACAAAATTTCTTCCAAATATTTATCCTGGGCCACCGCCGCTAAAATAAAATTCAGAGGCCTGACCCGCTTCTGGCCCGCTTCATAAGCTTCAATATAGGCCGTCAACAAAACTTCTTTCACCGCACCGGACAAATCCGGCTTGCCCCCCTGCCCGCCAGCGGCCGCGTCGGCCAACAAACGGTTTTCCACTTTGCTGATCAGCTTACGGCCGTCCACGTTCAGGCGGGCAAAAAATGCCGCCGCTTCCCGATCCTTTAATAAACTAAAAAACAGATGCATCACTCCGGCTTGGGCCTGCTTGAATTTGGCGGCCAGAGCCACCGCGTTCTCAACCACCGTTAGGGCTTCTTCGCTGAAACTGCCGGAAACGTCCAGCCGCTTATCGTATGTTTTTAATTCTTCCCAGTTATCGGGTAAAGACGCCCGCTTATCCCCGTCTTTAAAAAGCCTGATCTTCTCCCGCCTGTCTCGAGCCCGGCTTAAGCGGTAAAGGATGAACATATCCGCCAGCAGGCCAAGCCAAAAAGCCAAAATTAGCCAATGCCGAACGCGCCAAAATAAAAAAGACCCGCTCTCTCCCGTCAGTTCGCCGGTTTTGTAAATCCACCAGCCTAAAGCGAATAAACCGCTTAAACCCAGTAAATAAGCCAGCGAGTCTATGAACAGGTCAATCAGCTTTTTCAGCCGTCTTAATTTTATCACCGCTTTGCCCAATTTCCGGCCCCAATAGAGAAAACGGTTGTGAAAAAAAACTCCCAGGCCCAAACCGGCGCAACCGGCGCAATTCAACCCCAATCTGTTTTTACCCGCGCCGGCGCAAACCGGGCAAACTATGAATTGTGGATCATTTGCTTTCTCCATTTTTCAATTTTATTATTTCATCAGCTTTGATTTTGGCTTCCTGCTCAAGAAAAAAACGGTTAATCCCGGGAATAATCAGCAGCCATTTCCTGATTAGGTTTATTATTTTTTCCACTTTCAGTTTGGCTTTTTCCAGCAAAAGACTGATTTTACGGCTGGCGTCCTCACCCGCTTCCTTAAATTCCCGCTGTTTGGCCGGGGCGATGTTGAGATAAACTTCTTCCAGGTCTTTGGCCAGGATGTCTTCAATCCGCTTTTGCCGCTGTTTTCTTGCTGCTTCCAGTCCGCCGGCAGCCGCTCTTCCTGCCCGGCCGGCAGCTTCAGCCGCGGATTTTTTTTGAGCTTGCGCTTGCTCCCGGGGAAAAGGCGCCAATTCAAATGCCCTGCCTTTTTCAATGCCGGCTAACGGCTGTTCCGGCTTTTTTTCCGCCGGCCTGGCTGTTTTTCCCGCCTGCGCGTCCGCTCCGATTGCTTCTTCCAATTTTTTTTCTATTTTTAAATTTTGGTCATCAACCATATGTTCGCTCTGTCATTGCGAGGATACCGACCGAACGAAGTGAGGTCAGTGACGAAGCAATCCCGTGGCTTTAACTTTGTGAGTGGTATTGCCATATTCCCGGGATTGCTTCGGTCGTTTGCTTGCCCTGCGGGCAACCATCACTCCTTCGCAATGACAAATAAAGACAATATTTTTATAAGACAAACTCCTAAACTATATTACAAAATCGCTGTCTAAATATAATTATAACATAAACAGCCGAAACTTAACAACTGTAAATAAAAAGAAAGATAAGTAAAATAAAAAAAATAAGAATAACCGAAACTTCTCTTGCTTATTTTTCTTATTTTTTACCTTCGTCTTTTTCGTGTCTATTCCCAATTCCAAATTCCAGTCATCTTCTCGTTCTTATTTTACTTATTTTACTTATTTTTTCACCTTCGTTATTTCCGTTTTTCCAAAAAAAGCAAATTTATGGTATAATATAATTATCTTATCCACAAGCCGATTCTTTAATGTTAAAACCGGTTAAATTAGACATATTTCACAAAAATATCTTCTTCAATATTCCCCATGCCCAACTATAAAAAAATCAGTAAAAACATTCAACAGGTCATAATTGATAATCCCAAAACTCCGGATGAAAAGCTGGTTTGGACCAACATTGTCAACGCCGGTAAAAAAGAAATAGAATATCTGCGCAAAAATTATGACTTTAACCTGGCTTACCTGCGGGCTTCAACCGCCCGGGCGGTGGCGCAAAGACCGACCATAGAAAAATGTCCGGGTTATCTTTTTATGATTCTGCATTTCCCGGTCTTTCAGGACGGCAATATCGTCCCCGGGGAAATAGAATTCTTCATTGGCCGCGGCTTCCTCATCACTATCCATAACGATAATGTCAAGGAACTAAACGGCTTTTTTAATATCTGTAAAAAAGACGCCAATTCCCTCCTGGCCTATGAGTTCGAATCTTCTTCCATCCTGCTTTACGAATTGCTGGACAAATTAATAACCGCCTGCTATACCCTGCTGGACGAAAACAGCATCACTATCAACCAGGTGGAAAAAATAATTTTTGCCCAAGAGCATAAAAAAGCCGCTTCCCAAGTAATGTCCCTGCGTCTGAATATCATCAATTTCCGCAAAATCATGCAAAACCACAAAAACATCATGAAAAAACTGATGGAGCAGGAAAGCCGGTACGTACCTACGGATAAAATAAAAAGATATTACACCGCCCTGATTGAACATACCAAAAGGGTTTGGGAGATGCTGGAAAACCAAAAAGAAACGATTGAAATTTTAAACAGCACCAACGAATCGTTCCTAAATTACCGCATTTCCGACATTATGAAAACCCTAACGATTTTTTCCGTAATTGTTTTTCCCCTGACTCTATTAGCCGCGATTTTCGGGATGAACACCGTCCAAGGTATGCCTTTCATTGACACGGAAAACGGCTTCTGGATTATCATCGCTATCATGCTCACCGGCTGTTTCGGCATGCTCCTGTTTTTTGAAAAGAAAAAATGGCTGTGAAATAAAAATAAGTAAAATAAGAGAAATAAGAACAAGAAGAACGAAAAAATAAAAAAATTCTTATTTCACTTATTTTTCTTATTTTACTTTTTATTATTTATAAGTTCATTTTTATCATTTATTTTTGTTAGTTAGGAGGGATAATTATGTCAACAAAAATAGCAGAAATGATAGAGCGAAGAAGGAGGTCAGAGCAAACATTAACTAAAGAGGCTCAAAAGGAGGTGGAAACAGGCAAGGGTGACCATTTTTTCAAGTGGGTTTTCCCTAAAACACCGCAAGCCTTTGATCAGAAAGTGGAAGAAAACAGAAGTAAATTTTACGGCAACAATGCTCAAAAATGAAGCGCTTTACAAAAGGGCGCCGCACTTACCAAAGTCGCGGCGCTATTTTTTTAGAGAATTTATTGTTTTTTTAATATCATCTATATTTTCCACTCTTACCAATCTTTCCCTGATTTTTTTCGCGCCCGGCAGGCCCTGCACGTACCAGCATAAATGTTTGCGCATTTCTACGATTCCTGGACTGCCTTTCAATTTCCAGGCCAGTTCAGCGTGCTTTAAGGCCGCTTGGCAAACCGGACGCGCACTTCTGGCCGCGCTTTGGCCGGTACGCAGGGCTTTAAAAATCCAGGGCCGGCCCAAAGCCCCGCGGGCAATTCCTAATCCGTCTGCTCCGCTGTCAGCCAGCAATTTGACGGCAATATTATAATCATTAACACCACCGTTGGCCAATATGATCCCACCGTAATAATTGCGGGCTTTTTTTATGATGGCGCTATCCACCGGACCGGCAAAGCCTTGTTTCAACGTACGGCCGTGAATCATTACCGCCTTTATGTCCAGACCGCGCAAATAATCCAGAAAGCGCAAAACATCGGTCTGGCCCACCCTGGCCCTGACCTTGATTGATACCGGCAAATCAGTATTATTGATAACAGCTTTTATAATCTCACGCGCCTGTTTTTTATTATTCATCAACACCGCGCCCGCGCCCTGCTTGGCCACTTTTTTGACCGGACAGCCAAAATTGATATCGATCCCGTCCGGAACGCCGCTGGCCAGCGGCTTCTTTATTTTCCCGGACAACAGCTTGGCGGCTTGGCCGAAATCATCCGGCTGACTGCCGAAAAGCTGCACCACGTAAGGCCTTTCCCCCAGGCTGAATTTTAGCATTTCCAGCGTCTTATCCGGGCAATAAGCCAGGGCCGCGGCCGCGGCCATTTCGCTGTAAACCACGTCCGCGCCAAAGTTTTTGCAAATCTGCCGGAAAGCGCTGTCCGTATAACCGGCCATCGGCGCCAAAGCGTAAATTGCCCGCCCTGAATCAAATTGAAGGGGTTTTTTTAGTTTTACCCAAAAATTTTCCATTCTTTTTATTAATATCAATAGAGTACTCGTTAGAGTACTCTATGAAGTACTCTATTTAAAATTATATCAATTCTTATGAAGCTGAGCTTCGGGTATCCGAAGCTCAGCTTCACTCTATTTATAAATTATATCACTAGCTGTATAAAATTAAAAACCGGACACTTCTCTCGTCTGTGGAAATGTCCGGCCTATTGTAAATATTATCACCCCCTCTCCTGGTAAGATAGATATACAAACCAGCTTGGTCTGGATTTTGTTGTTGACCGGGGTGGGTTGTTTTGTCCAGAGGCCCCGCCTCACCTCCTTCCCCTAACCCGGTCGTCTTACGGAAGTAAATATCCCAAAATAAAAAAGTAGTCCCATTTTATCACCCCCTATCGTTTCTACGCATCCGCTTCGTCCACTTCAATCTATACCACTTTTTAGTTCTAGGCAAAATTTTCCTCCTTTCGTATGGATAAAAAATAGGAGTTTTCCACTCCTTTGATTATATTATAGCAAAAAATAAAAGATTTTTCCACACCGGTAAAATAAAATAACCAAAAATCAACAATCAAACAATATCTAATAATCAAGTTTTTATTATTGATTATTGTTTGAAATTTGGTTATTGGTTATTTTAAAAATATTACTTCTTAAAAACTCTCATCCCCTCTTTCGTATCTTCTACCGCGTATCCCGCTTTCTCAATTTCAGCGCGCAATCTATCCGCTGCCTGATAATTTCCCTGCTGCCGGGCTTCTTCTCTGGCCTCAACCAACTCATTAACTTTCGCCGGCAATTCACGCGCTTCTCCGGCTTTATCCAAATTCAGTCCCAAGACTTTATCAAAATCCAAGATAGTATCCAGTTTTTCTTTATCAGATAAATCCGATTTTAATAATTCCTGCGCCACCGCCAGAGCCCTGGGCATATTTAAATCATCATTAATAGCCTTAATAAATTTCTCTTTAAAATTTTTTCTGCCGTCTGCCGTCTGCCGTCTGCCGTCTATTTTTATCATCCTCGCCTGATTATATAGATGCTCCAAACCCTTGCGGGCGTTCTCAATTACCCTCTCACTATACTCCATCGGCTTCCGATAATGCGTTTGTAGAACCGCGAACCGATAAACCAGCGGATCCAGGCCCTTTTTCACCAAAGCATTTTCCAGGGTTAAAAAATTCTCCGCACTCTTGGCCATTTTGTCTCCGTCCTTGATGTTTAAAAACGCGCCGTGCAGCCAATAGTTAAAAAACTTCCTGTTGGTCGCGGCTTCGGACTGGGCGATTTCGTTGGTATGGTGAACATTAACGTGGTCAATGCCACCGCAATGGATATCCAATTGCCTGCCTAAATTTTTCATACTCATAACCGAACACTCCAAATGCCAGCCCGGAAAACCGACGCCCCAGGGAGAATCCCATTCTTGTTGCCGTACTCCCGGTTGGCGGGAAAATTTCCATAAAGCAAAATCAGTCGGATTTTTCTTTTCCTTGTTTTTCTCCACCCTGGCCCCAGCCTTAAGTTTGGCCAAAGGCTGATGGCTTAACTTGTTATAATTTTTAAACTTAGCCGTATCAAAATAAATCCCGTCGGAAGTTTTATAAGTATAACCCTTCTTTTCCAGACTCTTCACTAAATCAATCTGCTCTTTGATATAATCCGTGGCTTTGCACCAGACATCCGGCTCAAGTAAATTCAGCTTTTTCATGTCGCTCCGGAAAGCGCGGGTGTAGAAATCCGCGATTTCCCAAGCGGTTTTGCCTTCGCGCCGGGCGCCGGCCTCCAGCTTGTCTTCGCCCATGTCCCGGTCGCCGGTCAGATGCCCGACGTCGGTAATGTTCATCACATGCTTAACTCGATAGCCGTTATAAAGCAGGACGCGCTTTAAAACGTCTTCGAAAATATAGGTGCGCAAATTACCCAGATGGGCATAGTTATAAACCGTGGGCCCGCAGGTGTAGAGTCCGACTTTGCCCGCTTTTATGGGTTTGAATTCTTCTTTCTTGCGGGTCAGGGTATTGTATAAAAATAATTTCTTCATAACTTTATTTTAGCGAAATACTGGCGGTAAAGCAAGTTGCTTTAAAAAAATCAATAATCAACACTCAATATTCAATAAATATTCAAACATTCAATCAAAAACCGCCTAACCATAAATGGTCAGGCTAAGTTTTTTCAATCCCGCTGAAGCGGGATGTTTTTTGTTTATTTAGTTTAGCCCGATTCATCGGGCTTCCTACCTTCGCCCTGCCGTTTATGGCGGAGCACATTATTGGTTATTGATTATTTTGA
>CAYNBD010000039.1:0-9274 GCA_964395755.1 uncultured Gammaproteobacteria bacterium | reverse complement strand
TAAAATACCGTTTTATTGATTTACGCCGGCCCAAAATGCAGGCCTTAATGGAAAAACGCGACCGGCTTATCCAGTATGTGCGCGCTTATTTTCAGAAAAGGGATTTTATTGAAGTCCAGACCCCGATTTTGGCCAATTCATCTCCGGAGGGCGCGCGCGATTATCTGGTGCCTGCGCGGCTTTATCCGGGCAAGTTTTATGCTTTACCCCAGGCCCCCCAGCAATTCAAACAGCTTTTGATGGTCGGGGGAGTGGATAAATACTTCCAGATCGCGCCCTGCTTCCGCGACGAAGACCCGCGGGCCGACCGCCATCCGGGTGATTTTTATCAGATTGATTTGGAAATGAGCTTCGTGGAGCAGGAAGACGTCTGGAATGCGGTTGAACCCTTGATGATAGAATTAACGGAAAAATTTTCAAATAAAAAAATAGCGCAAAATCCGTTTCCGCGCATTCCTTACAAAGAAGCCATGGAAAAATACGGCTCGGACAAGCCGGACCTGCGTTTCGGGCTGGAAATTACTCCAATCACGGCTATGGTCAAAGGCTGTAAATTTGCCGTCTTCAACGATGTTATTAAAAACAAAGGTGTTGTCCATGCTTTGAAAGTAGATGGGGGAGTAAAATTTAGCCGTAAGGAAATTGACGAATTGACTGAAATCGCCAAAGTCAAGGGCGCCAAAGGTTTGGCTTATATTGTTATAAAAGAAAATGGCATTTTACAGTCTCCGATTGTAAAATTTTTGGGTGACAAATTGGCTGGAAAAATCGTCAAACAGGTCAAAGCCAAAGCCGGCGACGTCATATTTTTCGGCGCGGACAGCTGGCGGACAGTATGCGCGAGTCTGGGTGCGGTCAGGGACGAATGCGGCCAACGTTTGGGGTTGAAAGACAAAAGCCAGGCCGCCTGGTGCTGGATTTACGATTTTCCCATGTATGACTATTCCGAACTGGAAGAAGGCAAAATTGATTTTTCCCATAATCCTTTTTCTCTGCCCCAAGGCGGGTTCAAGGCCCTGGAAAACAAAAATCCATTGGAAATCCTGGCTTACCAGTATGATTTGGCCTGCAACGGCCTGGAAATATCTTCGGGTGCGATCAGAAACCATGATCCGAAAATAATGTACAAGGCCTTTGAAATTGCCGGCTACTCTAAAAAAGAAGTGGACAAAAAATTCTCTGCCATGACCCGGGCTTTTGCCTACGGCGCCCCTCCCCACGGCGGTTTTGCTCCCGGCCTGGACAGGATTATGATGATTTTATTTGACTGCGATTCCCTGCGCGACATTTACGCTTTTCCCAAAGACGGCCAGGCCCGCGACGTGATGATGGATGCGCCTTCCGAGGTAGACGAGAGACAGCTAAGGGAGCTGGGGTTGAGGTTGAGGTCGTAGAGACGTGCCGTGGCGCGTCTAATCTTGGTGCCAGAAGAAAAATTAAGAAAGAAACAAGAAGTAAAAAGTAAGAAGTTTAAATATATTATTATATGTTGAGAATAGCATTAACTATATTTAGTTTATTATTGATATTTAACAGTACGGCAGGCAATTTGTCTGCGGAAGATTTATATTCAAAAGAAACAAAGTTTCCTCCCTTGAAGATTGAATATAATAATTTTAAAAATATCGTCAAGGAACTTGACGGAAAAATTAGCAAAGTTAATAGAGGAGAAGTGAATAAAGGAATAATAATATCATCAACTAGTACAGCTATAACACTTTCAGATGAGATACATAGCATTACATTAAATAGTTTAGATGAGATAGATTTGATTGATGAAAGATATTTGGATAATGCAATCTATGATGTAAATTATTATTATCGATGTAGCGGAAATTGTTTAATAAGCAAAATATTTTTAAATTTGAGTAATGATTGTAGATGTATAATTATTGAAGGTGATGATAGTCAAGAAGTTGAAATGATCAGTTTGTTTTTCGAAGAAAAATTTAGAGAAAATAGGAATTTATTTAGTGGCACAATTTTTAGTATTCTTATTTTTTTCTTATTTATGATACCCTTGGAGACGTTACTCTATTTTTATAGTAAAAGAGATGAAAGAATATTTTATTTTTTAATAATGCCTTTAACTTCTATATTTTCCCTATTTTTTGCATTAAACATTGATACTTTTTTTCCTCGTTTTATAATATATTTTGAGGATTCCTCTTTCCTTGATAGATACAGTAAAATTTTTACATTTTTAAGTTTTTTAATGGGGGTTATAATGTTTATAATATTAATTCCAAAATTTATAAAATGGATTAAAGATAAAAATAAAGAAACATATACAGATTAGTTATTGCGTTCCCCTCCCCTAAAACCTCACCCCGCCTCCCCGCCAGCGGGCGGGTCGGCACCCCTCTCCTAATTAGGAGAGGGGTTGGGGGAGAGGTATGGTATAAAAGACTATGGCAAAAAACACGAAACTTGTACCGATAGCAAAACATTTAAGGTATAAGATGACCATAGCAGAAAAAATTTTGTGGCAAGAATTAAGAAACAACAGATTAGGAGTGAAATTTCGTCGACAAATGCCGTTAGTCTTCGGAAACTGTCATTATGTAGCTGATTTTTATTGTGCTCAGAAAAAATTAATAATTGAAATAGATGGCGGTGTGCATAATCAACGGGGGATAAAAGAATATGATAGAGCCAGGGAAGAGGTATTAAAATCAGCTGGCTATCAAATAATGAGATTTAGCAACCAGGAAGTTAAGCATAATTTACGTAAGGTAATTGAAATCATTAAAGTCGTTAATCATTAACGATGTAAGGAGATATCTCCTTACATAGCAAAAATGAAAAAGTATTCAAACGATAATATAAGAAAACTAACTAAGGTGGGTAGAGGTAGCTACAGCATCATTATCCCCAAAACCATGATAAAAAAGCTGGGCTGGAAGGAACGGCAGAAATTGCGGCTGGCTTTACAAGGCCAGACAATCACAATTAAAGACGTTAAATAAAATAATTAAATATAAATTCTATGAAAATTTTAGCTAAAATTATTATTATTCTGGCTATTTTCTGGATTGGCTTCTGGGTTGGAAATCACTATGCGGTTATTCCGGCCCCGGGCGGAGAAACTGGTTTTGAGCAGCCGGACGCGGCCGGGCAGGCAAGTTTGATGCTTGATTTCGGGGATGGGGAAATTAAAACTTTTAATAGCGTTGACATTCCGGAACCAGGCACTGTTTTCGCCCTGCTGGACAAGGTAACCGCGGAGAACGATATTGAACTTCAATACCAGGATTATGGCGGAGAAATGGGCGTTTTCGTGGAGGCGATTGGCAACCGCGAGAGCGATTTTGACGCCAATAGTTTTTGGCAGTTCTGGGTAAACAATGAATACGCCCAGGTCGGGCCCAGTAGTTATCAGCTACATAACGGAGATATGGTGGAATGGAAATATGTTAAGGGACAATTTTAAAGATTACAAATTACAAATCAGATACAAATTTACAAATACTATGTTATTATTGCTATCCATTGTTAAGATTTTGGCCTAATCTAATTTGTGTTATTTATAATGATTTGTAATTTTTATAAAATTAATTTTATGACTTTCAAAAACAAGCTAATTATTTCCCTGGTTTTAATAATTTTGGGGGGGGCGAGCCGGCTGCTTCCCCATGCCTGGAATTTTACGCCGTTGATGGCGATTGCCCTGTTTGCCGGCGTGTATCTGGGACGTCGTTATGCCTTATTAATAACGATTTTAGCCATGCTGGGCGGAGATTTATTTATCGGTTTTTATGATTGGAAGCTGATGCTGGTAGTGTACGGCTCCCTGGCTTTAGCGGCTTTGCTTGGTCAAGTCATCAAAAAGCACAAAAGCGCGGAAACCGTGCTGGCCGGCAGTATTGTCGCCGGCGTGATATTCTTTCTGCTTACCAATTGGGCGGTCTGGCAATTTTCTTCCTGGTACGCCCATACTCCGGCCGGCCTTTTACAGTGCTATACTCTGGCTTTGCCGTTTTTTAGGAACACGCTGTTAGGCAACTTATTTTACAGCGCTGTCCTGTTCGGAGCTTATGATGGAGCGGTGATGTGGGCGAAAAAGAGAGCAAAAGCGGAACTGAAAGTATAGGATGAATTAACCTCTCTCACCCCTCCCGCCTTCGCTGCGCTCAGGCTCCCTCCCCTAATTAGGGGAGGGTTGGGGTGGGGTAATTAAACGTATGCGGCTTTCAAAATTGCAAAAGTACATTTTGGAGGAATGCTATCTTAAGCAGAACAAGGCCGGTTTAAAAACCGACTTCTATAATTTTTATCCCGCCAAAGAAGTGGCCAAGAATTTAAAAAATATCCAGGATGTCGTGCATAAAAGTTTGGACGGATTGGTGGATAAGGATTTGGCCGTCGCTTACGGCCATCGCAGTGCGCGCAAATGGTTTATCAATAAGATTAGATTGACCGCCCGGGGTCGGCGCCTGGCCCGGGAATTCATTAAAAAACGGCAGACTAAACTGCCGATAAAATAGTATATAATCCGAATGCTCCGAATTATTATCCGAATACTCCGAATTTTAATTATTAAAATTATCGGCTTAATAATTATTCGGAGCATTCGGATAAATTCGTATATTCGGATTATACAAAACATATGAATACTCAAAACAATGCCGCCAAGTTCGCTTTTTTCTACATGCTAAGCCTGGTGGCCCTAATTTTTATGTCCCTGGCGTCAGGGATGATAATTTTCCAGATCGTCAATAAATCCATCCCCGACATCATCAACCAGTATCGCGGCCGCTACGACTCCGGTTTGCTGAAGCTGGGCATTTCCATGCTGATCATCGCGGCGCCGATTTTTTACCTGACTGCCCGCCAGATTTACAAAAATCTTTTCAGTGGCGTCCTGGGTAAGGATTCCGGCATCCGCAAATGGCTTACTTATTTCATTCTCTTCGCCACTTCGGTAGTGATGATCGGCTGGCTGATCGCCACGGTGAACAGTTTCCTGGACGGCGACCTGACCCTTAAATTCGTCCTGAAAGCCATGGCGGCCATTTTTATCGCGGCTGCGGTTTTTACTTTTTACCTTTATGACATTAAGCGCGGCGAAGTAGCCGGAAAAAAAGATTTAGTTATCAGGGGTTATTGTTATGGCTCGCTGGTCCTGGTAATTGCGTTTTTCGCCGCTTCCTTATTTTTCGTTGAATCGCCGGCCCAGACCCGCAACCGGAAAATTGATACCGCCATTCTGGATAACTTTAACGTCATAGACGGAGCCATTATTACCTATTACCGGGAAAATGGAAAAATGCCGGAGAATTTGGATGTTTTGGAAAATGACTTCAGCTATCTATTGGAAGCTGATTTGAAAAATCCGTTAACCCAAGAAAAATTTGAATATAAAGTGAGCGGGGAAAAAAGCTATGAGCTCTGTACGACTTTTATGTCTGCCAATCAAGATGCTAATGTTCAAGAAGATTATTACCGGGAACGCTGGCCGCACGCAGCCGGCTATCAGTGTTTAAGCCAGAAAGTGCATGAGGGCGAGGGGGCCAATGTCAAAACTCCGGCCGCGGTTCCCTTAAATTGACAGGACGGGCAAAACATTCTAATATTTATTTACAGGCCTGCAAGGAGGAGGATTTTAATCTTTGGAGGCCTTTTTTATAGAAGTTCATTGAAAAACAATGGTCTGATCATTGGCCATTTATCATAAAACATTAAAAATTCGGAGGTAAATGATGAAATTGAATTTTAGCAAACTGAATGTTTTGATAGTGAGCGATAGTGATGAATGGAAGGTAGCCATTGTTACAAATTTAAGGGAGATCGGTTTTTCCAGGTCTTTAATCGCCAAAGCTAATAACAGCAAAGAAGCGGTCATAGAAGCAACGAATAATAAGCCAGATATCATTTTTTGCAGTTTTTCCGCGAACGATGCAACCCTGTTATTACTTAAAAGATTTAAAGAAGATGAGGAATTCCGAGATATTATTTTTATATTTTTGGAATTCGCTAATTACTCATTCATTGAAAAGCAGGTGGACGAACTCCTGGAAATTGGTCTTGACGGTTTTATTTTAGGTGCTTTTAATTCTCATCAATATAAAAAACCCATAGCGGAGATTTTGGAGAAAAGAGGAAAGGAGGTAGAGGAAGATGGATAAAGGAGCAGTGGCTGAGGCAACGGCCAGGGGTATGATCGGTAGACAAATCAATATTATAATCGGTCCGATTGATTTGATGCCAATGTTTCAAGCTCAATACAAAAAATTGCAGGATAAATCACTATTGCCTCCGAAGCGTAAACTTTCCATATGCTGTTGGCCCGAAGACCATGAAGACGTGGAATTAGTTATTGCCAGCTGTATTGAGAGCGACTCTAAGCATGGTATCTGGGTTATAATAGAGGGGAATTCAACGGAACTCATAAGGGAAAGTCTGCGGGTAATAGAAAGATTTGATGCGAGTTTACTGGGAGTGTCTTTTATTAGCAGTAGTAAAATAACTCTTGATTTAGGAATTTCGGTTGAATGGTTAATGGTAGGGACATAATAAAGGCTAAAACATATATCAAAAAAGGAGTAGTAGATGGAATTTTTTGATTTGGTAAAGTTAATTCCGTTGGTAATGCGAGCGCATTCGGAAAAGGCCATGGCATCCGGAGACAGTGCCTTTAAAGTTAGCGGGGCAGGAAGAGAGGTCAGGATGTGGGACGGTAAAACCCCTTATTTCATTCACCCTCTTTGGTGTGCCATGACAATATTGACCGAGGAGCGACTTCCGGAGAATATTAGGAAGTTAGGAGCCCAGGTTCTGCTTTTCCATGATGTCCCTGAGGACACAACAGAAAAAATTCCAGATGACCTTGATGAAAAGGCAAAGGAAATTATCGCTGAAATGCTGTTTGAAAATTCCGCCCATGAGCTGCGCGAAATCTGGGGTAGAAGCGATTTGGCCAAATTGTTCAAACTGTACGATAAAGTCTCCAATTTTCTTGATGCCAGCTGGATGGTAAAAGAAAGAGGGATAGAGTACTTGCGGGAACGCCTGGACTATATTTTGAAATTGGCGGATTTCGTGGAAGAAAAATACGGGATTTTAAACATCGTGGTAATGGCTAGGGCGATAGTAGACAATCTATAAAACGCAACAAAATCTTAGGGAAAGGAGGATAAAATGGATTTGAAATTTAAGATAGACCTGTCTGATCTTTTACTACCTTATATCAAGAATTTATTGGATTGCGGGGTAATGGAAATACGTGATGTCGACGAGGGAGACACTCCTTTCTTATACGCTTCCGGATGGAGTGGCCCCGGGTACCTTATGTTTAAAGCATCAGTGAGTCACCCTTTTTTTAAGGGTCTTACTTTGCTTGAAGCGGTTAAAATAGCCGCGAAAGTGCCTAAAACTTCTTTTGTTGCCGGTAATGTTACCGGAGGAGTTATCCCTGGATGGCTTATCAGTAACTATTTAGAAATGCTTCTTGGCCATCCTGTCCAGTTCATGTATGTGTCTGGAACAAGAGATTTAGAGGAGGCTAAAAAGAGACCCATCATGGTCATAAATAAGGCTGTCTTGGAAGAGTTGGCTCAAAATATTGCCGATGCGACTATATCTACGTTGTTCTGGGATAGATCCAAAGACGCGGAGCCGGGGATTCATTTCGTAGCCGGAGGAGCACCAGGAGGAATGCCTTTGGCCCATCGCGTTAGTGAGATTCTCTCACTAAGACTATTCCGGCATATCCCATTTGTCTACGTTAGAGAAAAACAGAAAGCAGGAGGAAAAAAAGAATTAATTACCGGCATACAAAATAACCCCTTCTTTAAACCGGGCATGATAGGATTGGCTATCGGAGATAAAATGGCCGAATCCGATGATGGAATAAAGCATGTTATGGATGCCCTAGAAAAAACTGGATTTGGGAGTGTAAGTTTACATGAGGCATCAAGGGATAATCAATTGTCTGAATTTCCAAGAGCAAGATTCGAAAATTATGAGAGTGCTTTACAGACCACTTGGGCACCTGATTTTTTACCCGATCAAGCCGAAGGTATCGTCATGGAGGAGCTTTCAAATTTCGCCCACAGTGCGATAACGAGCGCTAAGGTATTAGAAATCAAATATGGACTTAATGTCCCGAACGCCGGTAGCCTTCTATTTTACAACCAGCCCAAAGCCATAATGGATTTGGAGAAGGAGGGAATGGATATGATTTGTCTCATTACTCTTCAAGAATTTCTTCGGGTTGCGAGACAATTTGGTACTCATTACACTAAATTAATCAAGGCTTACCGGAAATATTTGGCCGACCCCATCGGGTGGAATCAAGAAAGAGGGATTGAAAGGGTAGAAAAAGGAGGGACGATATGATCGAGTTGCAATTTTCGCATTATTATCAGGCTATTGACGATTCTGTGCAGGAAAAAGCCGAAAAAAAGGCTCAAATGATTGAAGGGGTAGAAGGTGACTACGGGATTAAGCTTAACCTGGATCTAATTTCTAAGGCTCCCCAAATCATACGCCAAGTCGCAGACATTACCGGGCGGCCCGTGTTCGCTGACTTAAAAATGAACAACGGAAAACGGACTATGAACGAGTTGGTTAAAATGGTCGGGGATCAGGGCGCCGTAATGGTCAACGCCTATGTCAATGCGGATCGCCTGCTTGAAAAAGCGATTCAGACTGCCAAATCCTATGGTATGATTTTCCTGGGCGTTACTGTCACCACTCATTTTGACGAGGATTACTGTAAGGAGTATTACAGGAGAACTCTGGCCGAAACAGTCAAATTTCTGGCTCAAAAAGCAATGGATCTCGGGTGTAACGGTTATATCCTTCCGGGAACCATGCTCAATGATGTTGATGGAATTGGAGGAATTAAATTCAACCCGGCCATGCGTCCGGAATGGTATGAGGACAAAAAAACCAATGACCAGGAACAAATTGTAACCCCTGGTCAAGCTATTCTTAATGGAGGGGACATTGTTTCCTGCGGCAGTCCGGTATTCAAGTCACCGGATCCTAGAGAGGCACTGCGCCGAATCCTCGACGAAGTCGAGGAAGCCTGGAAACAACGCTCTTCATCTGCTAACAAAGCAAAATAAAAAAACATTATTACAACCGGTTTTTACGAATCTTTTCGTGAAAACCGGTCTTTTTTTGCCCAAAGTTTGGAAATGAGGTATAATGGACTTAGTAAATAGAAAACAGTAAACAGAAAACAGACGACAGAGTTCTCTGTTCTATAACTAACACAAACATCAATCATTTCGTTGATTTAATTGCCTGGCAAAAAAATCATCAA
>CAYNBD010000038.1:0-9511 GCA_964395755.1 uncultured Gammaproteobacteria bacterium | reverse complement strand
ACCCTAAGCCCTAAGCACCTAATCCGCCAGCCGGCGGACTAATTAACTAATTCCTAATTCCAAATTCCTGATTCCGGTTATCTTCTTGTTCTTATTTTTCTTATTTTTCTTATTTTTTACGTTCGTTTCTTCCGCGTTTATCCCAAAAACTATTGCCGGGTGTCCAGTTCTTCTAAAATGGCCTCCATCTGTTTTACCCGCTCTTCTTCGTCCGGATCGGCCTGACTTTCTCCACCCGGAGAGGGTTCCTCGGCCTGATTAACGTTTTCGCTCGCCGGCTGGCTGTCCAACTGCTGCAGGGTATGCATCATCTCCTCTGTTCTTTCTTCGGCGGCGGTGTCGGGGGGATTTCCCGCGTCCAGAGTTTCTAAAATTCCTGTCTGCTCTTCCATTCTTTCTTCCGGGCTTAATGCCTGTCCGCTTTGGTCGGCCGCACCCTGATCCTGACCAATACTTTCTTTTTCCGACTGCCTTTTTTGCCACCACAAAACTACGAACACCAGATCAATGGCGACAAAAATAACAATTACTAAAATTAAAATCTTTTTGCTAGACATAAATTTAATTTATTAAAAGATTATAAAAAAAATCAATTTGCTATCCAATTATATAAAATCAATAAAGTAAGGAATAAAAATGATTAAACCGATTACCACGGCTACGATTGAAGCCAGCATCACGGCCGCGGCCATAATGTCCTTTATCTCCTTGACATAACCGTTAATCCGCGGTTTTAAAACGTCAGTCACTCTCTCAATCGCGCTATTTATTATCTCTATTAAAATCACCAAGCCGATAACCAAAATCAATGCCAGCCACTCCCCCCGGCTAATTGCAAAATAATGACCGAAACATACCGCTACCAGCCCGATGACTGCCTGAATTTTTAAATTCTGCTCTTCGCGGAAAGTTTTTAATAACCCGCGGCCGGCATAAATAAAACTTTTATATAATCGGCTTAACCTTATCATATTATTTAATAATTTGTAATCTTTTTAAATAATTTTCACCTAAGCTCTCCATTTCCCGCCGGCCTTTTTCGGTTTCATCATCATAACCCAACAAATGAAGCAACCCATGAACAAGAATAAACAATAATTCCCGTTGCACACTTTGGTTAAATTTCCCAGCCTGCCTTTTGACCTGCTGGTAATTAATTATTATCTCGCCCAAAAAATTATCTTCGCCGGAAAAAGCCAAAACATCGGTGGTTTTATCAAGCTGGCGGTATTGTTTATTCAAAGCGCGTATCCTCCCGTCTCCGACCAAAGCGATGGACACGGTAAACTTGTTGCGCCCGCAAAGTTCTAAAAATTTTTTAACCGTTTTTCTGATTAAAGCTAAATTAATTTTATTCCCGGTTGTATTATTAATCTCAATCATAGCCATTACCCGAAATTATTGACCGCCGATTTCCAGGCTTTTAACCATCATGGCAAAAATGTTCTTGTAGCTTAAAAGGTTATCCGGGCCGGGAATATAAGAAATGACAAAAATATAATTTCCGGCCGCGCCCGTTAAATAGAAAAACAATCCATCCTCGCTTTTAATTCCTTCCCAGCCGTCAATGGAAATTTTCCTTTCCGCCGCCACGGTTTCATCCCCGAATTGCGCCTTGTACCAGTCCGCAATTGATTGTCCGCCCATATTGGCCTGGGCCACCACCTGGACGAAATTATTATCCGGCGATCTGAACATTACCGAATCATCGCCGCCGATATTATTTCTGGTCCAGTCCGCCGGATAAAACAAGCTATAATTAAACGTTCCGTTCTCATATTCATCAATATTCAAATTATCAATTAAGCGCCCGCCGCCGGTAGGATTATATAAATTAAGTACCTCTGCCAAATCATCATAACCGTCACCATCGGTGTCAGGCTTGTCAATATCACTGCCCAGAAGAATTTCTTCATTATCGCTCAAACCATCGCCGTCGGTATCATTATTGGCAGCCGTTTCAATCGGGGTGGAGGTAGCCTCCGCCTCCGGCTCAATCGGCAAATCCTCCGCGGATTCCGTCTCCGAAAATTCTGCCGTTGAAGTGGCTGTTTCCGCCTCCAAATCACTCGGTAATTTCGCCTCCCGGCTTTCTTCCTCCGCCTTATTGGCTTCTGGCTGCTCAACGACCGGTACATTCTCCTTCCCTGGTTTAACTTCGGTCGCCGCTATTTCTTCTTCTAAAATAGCCGTAGATGCTTTTTTATCCGCAGCTATAAATAAATAATAATTTAATAAAACAGAAGCAATTATTACAAACAAAACTCCGCCCCCGATAATAACCATTCCGGTCTTTCTGGCTTTGTTGGCATTGCCAAAATTCGGGATAGATTTTTCGGGCATGGTGTGGATGGTTATTTCCTTCTCCATCCTGGATTTATAATCATTCGTTTTGACCGCCGCCGTTTCTTTGTCGTCCGCTTCACCGTTCTTGTCGGCGGCTTTCTCCGCCCCCGCCCCTTCTGTTTCTTTTTCCTCTTTTTTAAACATATCAATCATAATTTTATGATGAATTCAAAATGCAAAACAACAATGTAAAATATAAAAATTAATTTATTGGTTTATTGATTTATTAATTTATTTAGATAGCAGATAACCCTTCGGCAAGCCATTCGGCCCGAGCTCAGGCCGAGGGCTCAGTACAGGCAGACGGCAAATAACAGTAAACATGCAGCATACCACAGGCAACAATTTAACAATGTAACAATTTAGCAATGAAACAATTATTCTTATTTATCAATCACCCTAAGCCCTAAGCACCTAATCCGCCAGCCGGCGGACTAATTAACTAATTCCTGATTCCAGTTATCTTCTTGTTCTTATTTTACTTATTTTTCTTATTTTTTACGTTCGTTTCTTCCGTGTCTATTCGTTCTCTGCGCGTCTTTAATCAATCTCATATAATTTACCGGGGCCCAAAGGATTATAATTATTTTTCACCTCCGCGCCGTCCAAATAACCGTCCCCGTCGGTATCGGCATCCAAAGGATCGGTTTTGTATACCTTTACTTCCTCGCGGTCAAACAAGCCGTCATCATCCGAATCAACACTATTGATATCCGTATTTAACTGCTCTTCCTCTTCATCAGTCAAGCCATCTTGATCACTATCCAGGGGTTGATTTACTACCGGTTCAGTTTCTATGGCTGGTTCTTTTACAACGTTTTCCTCTTCGGATTCGTTAACAAAAATATTCTGGCTCGCTGGCTCTGCCTCTTCCTTAATTTCCCCGCCAACCGGCTGCGTATTATTCATTGTATCCAGTATTCCGCTCACCAGCCAAAAACCGCCAAGAATAATAACGCCCAAGCCAACTATAATAGCCGCTAAAACCAAAAGTTTTTTCGCGCCGGCTGATTTTGCCTCTTCCTGCAAATCGTCTGCTCCTCTTTCTCCTGCCGCTGCCGGAGACTGTGGTTCCTTAGGTTTAAAAACCTCTGGCTTGGGCATTTCTTTGCCGGCGGCCTCGGTCTCGGAAAAAATATCTTCTAATTTATTCCCGTCAGCGCCTTTTATTTGATTTATGGGAGTCGGCCGAGTTTGGCTACCGGCAAATTGATTTTGATTATCGTTGGCATTTTTTACATCAGGCAAAGGCGACGGGGACGGCATCTTATTGCCGGCAGTAAACTTATTAGCTCCCTTATCTTCGGTTTCCTTATTATTATTGTTATTTTTTGGCGTTAAATCATCAAACATAATTTTATATTTTAAAAATTAGTAAATAGTAAACAGAAAACAGACAGCAGAAAACTTGTAACTTATAACTTGTAACCATTTCCATTTAGCAATGTAACAATTTTCTTCTCATTCTTATTTTAGTTATTTTTCTTGTACCCTATCTAGATCTTTATTCCTGGCTAGTCACGGGAGTAGTAGTCACTATCGTAGAGGTGGCGCTAGGATTACCATATACATCATAAGCGACCATCCCAAAACGATAGCTAACGCCGCCGGCTAAATTATAAACGGTGGTTGCGCCCGACAAACCATAAGGTATGGCAATGGCATCGCCGAACTGTCCGGCCGGAGCTGTGTCCACGCCGTAATAAATTTTATAACCGCCCAAAGCTTCATCATCACCGGTCCAAACAATCTCCGCGGCCTCGGACAGAGGATTGGCCGCGGTAATAACCGGCACCGCCGGTCCCTCTGAATCATAAGGCATGGACGACACTTCGTTGGAATAATCACTCTCGGCTCCGCTCACGTATTTAGCCGTGATGGCGAAATAATAAATTTTGCCGTTATTAAGACCGGTAATCTCAAAAGGATTGGCCGGTGTATTATAAAGTCCGTAGCCGGTGGTGGTTATTGACGCCGAATATGAACCAGGGCTGGTACCGTAATAGATGGTATACTCTTTAAATTCTTCTCCCGCCGGCACCGTTACATCACTCCAATAAAGGGCGGCTTTTTTGCCTGCGGCCGGAGGCGGATCAACCGCCACCAAACTGATACCGGAAATATCGGGCAAATCCTCCCGGAAAAAATAACTTTCTTTAATAATATTCTGCACGGAACTATACCCTCTGGTAATGGTGCTATCGCTCAATATCGCCGGCAAATCATCGGCTGTGCCCGCACTATTGGCGTCGCGGCAATAATATAATTCATAGTTAGTGGCATAACAACCGCCGTCTATAATGGTGCAATTATTCCCGCTATCCCTCCATGGTTCCCATAAACCGCTGGCCTGAACCGGCGGCCAGGGGTTAGCGCACAAAAATACCCAAATCTCCGCCAAACCCGTTTCACCGTTACCGGCCGTTGAATAATCATCTTCCGTCAATTCCACCGTTGCTCTAAGATAAGTCTTGCTGTTAGTAATACCCTCCTGCGCTCTGACCAGTCGGCGGCTGTTATCTAACCCCGCTACCGTCACCAAATCAACTACCAAAGGATTATCCACCGACCAAGACCATTGCCAGGCGTAACCGTCTACCGGCGTTAAATATTGCCCGTCGGCGCTAATTGCCCTAGCCGTAAAAACTTTGTCGCTGTCTTTCACCGCGTCAAAAGTATTGTCATTAAAATTACTATCATTTTCACCATTTAAATTATTCGTCGTGGTCTGAAATAAATACGGGGAAGGGATAATTTCCGCGTGATCTATGGCGCAAACACCACCGTTACCGCCTTGGTCAGATAAAGTTTTAAAAGAAAAAATTTTCGCATTTGTATAGGTTATACCGTTAAAAATTTCCGTATCCGGTCCGGCCATACCGATACCCCAACTGCTTAGGACTCCCTGGTTGCTGTCCAAATTTTCGTCTCCGGCAATAATAACATAATAAGTTCTGTTGCCGGCCAATAATTTACTGGGCGCAAAAGTCAAAATGGTTTTATCATCCGCTCCTTGACTGCCTTTAACTGTACCGCTCAGGGCACAATAATTATGATCCGGGGCAACCGGCGCCATCAAAGCCCAGGCTTTATCGCCCAAAGCCAAGGTCAATAATTTTTTAAATACGGTCAGGGTTTTTCTATAAAATCGGACAAAAACATTTGTGGCCGCCCGGCTGCCGTTTCCCGCCGCCAAATATTCCGTGCCGGCCGGGCACACATCGCTGCCATAATCACCTACCAATATTACCTTGCCGCTGAAACTGCCGCCATCCATTCTTTGATCAAAAGTAGCCGTAATCAAAGTATTGCGGCAGACGCTTTCCGCGCCGTCAACCGGACTGGTTGCTTCTACGTTAGGCCGGGCCCGACAGCAGGCATCTGAACCGCAACCGATATTATTGATACTGCCGCAATTGGAGTCGCTTTCACAACCGCAACACATGCCCCGGGATTCACCCGTACACGGCGCGGTATTACTCTGGCAAACAAGGTCAACAAGGGGATCGCCGGTTTCAACCTCGGAGCAAGTATCATCGGCCGGATCACAGCAACACAAACAGCTTTCGTCTCCGGCCTGACAGTTAAAACCGGGGCTGGCAGAAGAACAACCGTCTTCGCCCATACAAATATATCCGGCGGCGCAATCTTTGGCGCAAGTGTTAAAATTATCGTCATAGCAAGAAGAGCCAGCGCTGACTCCGCCCGCCTGGCATTTTGTCTGACAATCAGTTAATTTTCTAAAACTGCCGCTGATAACGGGCGTCGTATCACAACCGTAAGGCTCCTCGCTTTGACAATTGTAATAAGCGCAATAAGCTAAACCAGCCTGCTCAAGCGTGGTTTCATTGCCATTCAAGCCCCGACAGCGGTCACTCATGGCATCAAAACAACAGCTATCGCTATGTAGAGAACATTGTTCAGGTGTGGATAGCTGGGCGCAGTCCAAACAGGCGCCGGCCGCATCAATTTCAGTGTCGCAATATTTGCCGCTGGAGCCAAAGCAATTACAAGCCTCATCTTTTTCCGCCTGGGTCGTACCGGCCTGGGCGCAACCGGAACAATAACCGAAACCGGCGCCATCATCCAGGGTATCACTGCCGCAAATGCCCCCGCAAGTCAAAGGCGCACAGCAATCCCGGGCGTCCTGGCCGATTTCGCAACAACATTCACAGCCGGCCGCTTTATCTACAATGCACTCTCCGTCCTCCCCGCAAACTGAACCGGCCGGGCAAATGTCCTGTTCCACCGCGCAAATTCCCTCTCCGTCCCCGTCCTGGTCATCCTGACAAATAAAACCGTCTGCACATAAATTACAACTTAAATTTTCATTTACGCATTTATCGTCGGGAAGTTTTGTCCATCCCGTTGGACAACTCAAAGGAGTATCAATATACCAGCGACCGGCACCGTTATAAAGGGCGCAATAAGCTTCTATCGGCTCGCCTAAAATATCGGCAGTTAAATCACTAGCGGAAAAATTACATTCCGCGCCGCTTAAAAAGCACTTATCCAAAACCGGGCTATATTGGCAGGAACCGTCCGCGCAAGCGCCGATACCCGCGCAATTTTCATCACCGCAAGATACGCCTGTCCCGATAACTCCGCCCCCGGCGTAAGGTGAACATTGCCCCGGAGAATTGGGACAGAAAATCGGATCGCAACTGCCGACATCCAGACTATAACCGCGGCAACTGTCAAATAATTCCGACTTTACCTGGCAGGTACAACTATTTGGGTCGCAATAATAATTTTCGGCGCAGGGCGGATTATTCGGGTTACAACCGGCGGCCGTGGCCAGATCATAACAAGCCTCGCCTGGGCCAGCCTGTTCGCCGCCGGTACTGAAATCCCACTCATATACCGAACTGATAAAACTGACATAGCACTCATCTATGGTGGCTTGGCATTTTCCGGCCTCCGCGCTCCCGTCCGGGCAGCAAATCCAGTCGCCGCAAGCCGCATCCGAATCCGAAGCCGCCGTACATAAGCCGACATTAAAATTTATACCGTTGCCCGCTAACTCCGGGCTGGACTTTACCACCCTGACCGGACCGGTTTCCGCTCCCGAATGAACCGTGGTTACCGCCTTGTAAACTTGCTCGCCGCCGGCCGCCTCCGGGTCAATGCCCCAAAAAGAAACGGCGTCACCACCCTGATCTTTATAATAATAAAACCTGACTTTACTGTTCGCGTCTTGCTCGCCGAAATACTCTCCCCACAGACTAACTTCGCTGTTTTTCGGCCCCATGACCGGCTCCAGGGCACACAAACTCGGAGCTAAAGACAAATTATTGTTGACGTTAAAATAAGACGGGGTTAAATCCTCGGTATCTATGGTCGTATCGCCCAACTCCATCACCAGCGTATAAGAGCCATCAGCCAAATCCGCCGGCACTTTAACAATCGCCTGATTATCAAGCCAGACACTGTCGGCACAAACAGCGGGAAATTCATAATCAGCCTCCGTTAAAGTCGCGCCGTTATCAAAATAAACATGGTTAAAATCTCCCCGCACGCTGCCGAAGCCGCCGCCATAAATACTGACGTATTGACCCGCCGCTCCGGCCTGGGGCTCAAAGGCGGTAACATAGGGTCCTTGTTCCGCTTCCGCTGCTTTGGTAAATCCTAAATAATTACTGCTCGCACCCCCGCTACCGACAATAAAACTGGTGGTCTTCCCGGTCTTGATGTTGGGTACTCTGGCCGTACCGCTCAAAGGAGCGGGAAAGGATGCATCCAGGGCAGCTACGTAATTTTTATAATCCCCAAAATAGGCCGTTCCGCCGGTTAAGTTGACGCCTAAATAATTAACCGTTTCGCCCAGCACCCCCTGGGCCGGATCCAGCCGGCAAATACCGGGACTGCTTATGTTATTCACTACAAAATCAGGCAGACCGGGGCCGACTTCATTATCGGTGGTATCTTCGCCGTTGCCGGCGACTATCTTTATTGCTCCCTGAGCGATCCCCGCCGGCACCACGGCAATTACCTGACTGTCTGTCCAACTGTTATCACATTCAGGATTAACGTCGGCGGCCAAAGCGGCCTCAATGAAATCCGAGCCATTCCAAAAATAAACTTTACTTACCCCGTCTTCATAATTGCCAAAATAACGGCCGCTGATAGTCACTAAATTACCGACCGCCCCCCGGGGGGAAGAATTATTACAAGTCGAGGGTGCAAACGCGGCGCAATCCTCGTCGTCTTGACAAAAAGTATTAATGTCGCCATTGCAAAATCCTCCTATCGGGCTGACATCCTCAATCACCGGCCCGCCCAAGCAAACACAACCGGCATCCGCATTGCAAGCTAAATAAGCCGAGCATAAACCGTCATCAGCATCGCAGGCGGCCGTATTACTATTGCCGTCGCAGGGATCGCCATAGTTTCCGCCCGGCTGGCAAAGACAGCTGTCAGGATGACAATAATAACCGGCCGCACACATTACCGAGTCGGCATCACAGGCAGGGGTAAGAGTATTGCCGTCACAGGAAACAGGAGCGGACGGAGATCCACCGCCGGGAGGAACGCCTCCCCCGGGGCCACCGCCCGGACCGCCCCCGCCCGTTGCTTCTATCAATCTATTTAAAATAAAACTGGCGATTGCAAATGAAGACATAATAATCATCAATCCGATTACAGCCGCCGTTAATAACTTTTTTGCCTTGTCAATTTTTTCCGCTTCGCCGGCGGAAGTAATCCAAAGCCAACCGGCATACATCGCCAAAGCCACGGCTATGATGCCTAAAAATCCAAGCGCAAACCTGATAATATTGGCGATTATTATCCGAGGATCCGTGTTGCCCAGACCGATCGCTTCGCCGTATTCTAATCCCACGTCCAATTCCTGCGCCAAAGCAAAACCAGCCGCCAATAAACCGGCCGCCACCGCTAAAACAATCAAAAAAATTTTGCCTGTTTTCTTAAAATTATTCATTCATTGTGAAATTAAATAAAATAAATGAAATAAGAAAAATAAGAATGCTTTTTTAATCTTCTCGTTTTTATTGTTTTTTTTTATTCTTATTTTACTTATTCATTTTTATCCCCAATTACCAATCTCCGATTATATATCTACAATTTAATAATCTATATGACCTGTGCGTTTAAAAGCGAGCATCTAAAATATCATTCCTGCGGCTAGCCAAATTTTTAGATAAGG
>CAYNBD010000037.1:0-9602 GCA_964395755.1 uncultured Gammaproteobacteria bacterium | reverse complement strand
CAGAACAAGTGCGCTAAATGCGGCCAAGACGTTTCCGGTAACACCAGAATTTGTTCTGGCTGCGAAAAGATTTTGGCTGCCAAATTGGCTGAGGCAGAAATAAAAAATTCTGAATTAGATGGCGATAAACCTTTTGACAAAGTACGCCTTTGATAATTTTGTTCAATAAAACAAACCGGATAAAAGCGGGAATGATAGCAATAATCATTCCCATTTTTATTTAACATTAGCCCATATTTTTAAATAAGCAGTTATCAACTTGCCTTTTTGTACGTATTTGGTATAATTATCCACAAGAGTAATTATATGCATAAAATACCACAAAAAATCGCTTTGTATTTCGGTTTTTATTTTTGGTTCCCCGGGAGGAGAGCGGTTTTTTGTGGTGTTTTGACTGATTAAAAAGTTTAAACGCCATTAGGGAAAACGAAACCGGTCTCCTCTTATGAGGGGGCCGGTTTTAGTTTTGTTCATTTTTAAATTTATATTAAGGGGGGAAAGAAAATGAAAAGGGAATGGCAGTATTGGAGTGGCTGGAATATTATAACCATATTTTTACTTTTATTTTTCTTGGCTTTCGCCGTCATCGGCGCGGATAATTATGTGGAAAGTAACGGTATTGATAGAGCAGCGCTTAGAAGAGAACTCACCAAAGGAGACTAAAAAATGGAAAAAGAGGGTTTAGGAAGGCATAGTGAAGAGGCTTTAGCCGCGATGTTGGCGAATTGTAAGGAAGGGGGTAACAATGAATTGATAGGAAGGATTATTGATGAGAGATATATTAGAGATTCGACTGTCAACGATGTTTAAACCATAAGGCCCATAAGGCCGAGGAGGGTGTGATGAGTGACGCGTGGAGAACCGTGATAATAATTGATGGATTAAAAATTGGCGATGGGAATTTAGCGGTGATTGTTAATCTGTCGGAAGACGAGGAAGGGGTTCTGGATAAGGCTTTGAGCGCCAAGCAGGCTGGCGCTGACATGTTAAGATGCGGGCGGTATTATGAAGAAGAGATCATTGAAGAAATTAAGGCGGCGACCGGTTTACCATTGATAATTGAAGTGACAGAAATAAAAGACATTGATGCTTTTTATAATTATGCCAGTGTTTTTTGGATCGGCAGTAAAAACATGGGGAATTTATCTTTGTTGTGGGAAGCGAAGATATCATACAATCCGGTAATGATTGAGAGAGATTTGTCCGTTGCTTCCGAGAGGTGGCTTAAGAAGATTGAAGACATCTTTGGACAACGCCACCCGGAAGTAATTCTATGCGAGCCGGGCGAATATTTGACCAGCGGCGAATCAACGCCGGATCAACTTTCTCAAATCAGACAAGATTCCGGCCTGCCCCTGATCGTAGATTTTTCCCAGGCAGAATCCCCCGAATCTTTGGTTAGTGCTATCGGAGCAATGGGTTTGGATGGCGCGGTGTTAGGATTAAATTCACTGACGCCCCGGTTTGATTTAGCGGTAAACTTTTAGGGATGAGAAAGGAGGCAAGAATTTATGTTTAAAAAAGCTGTGTTCGTAAAAACCCCCGGTTCTATTCCGGCCGTGAAGAAGAGCGGTGATATTGCCGTAACCCAGCTTGGTTTTGGCGAGGGAGAATTTATGGACGATGGCGGTCCTGCTACAGAGAGTGATGATTCCGCTTTGCCCCCTTTTAAGCCTTATGACAGTCCTGGCTAAGTCATAAGAAGACAAGTGTATGGGCCGCTAAGGAATGTATTTCTTAGCGGCCATTTTTATTATTTTGAAGAGAAGTTCCGTGTTTTAGAGTTTTAGACGTAAGGATGTAAAAAATAAGAGCCAGAAGAGTTAGTTATTTTTATTTTTTTATTTTTCTTTTTATTTTCTTGGATTTGATTTTTTTTAAGTTTGGTGTTATAGTGTAAACTGTTATTTTATTACTAAGCAAAATAAGATAAATAGGGGAGGGCAGGAGTAATTTTTAAATTTATTGTTTTTTTCTTGCCGGCCGGATTTCAGGCCAGTCATATTTACTTATTTTAACAAAAGACATGTTGCGAAACTTTTTTAGTTTTGTTTTTGAACTAATCAAAATCGTAGTCATTTCCTTGGCAATTATAATACCGGTGCGGTATTTTTTAATTCAGCCTTTTTACGTTAAAGGCGCTTCCATGGAGCCGAATTTTTACGACCACGAATATTTGATTATTGACGAGATAACTTATCGTCTGCGGGAGCCGGAACGGGGCGACATCATTGTTTTCCGCTATCCCCGCGATCCGCAGGAGTATTATATCAAACGGATAGTTGGTCTGCCCGGGGAACGGGTTCAGATTAAAGACGGACAGGTTTATATTTATGGCGCTGATAGCCAGGAAAGCTTTGTTTTAGACGAGGCCTATTTAGCCGCCGGTACCAAAACTTATAGCTTAACCGAGGATATCATCAGTCTGGATGACGAGGAATATTTTGTTTTGGGCGACAACCGGAATTCTTCCAAGGATTCGCGCAGTTTCGGCCCGGTGAACAGGAGTTTTGTTACCGGCCGGGTATTATTGCGGGGCTGGCCCTTTGATCGTATCAGTTTGTTCCCGGCCCCGGAGTATGATTATTAAAGAAATACGAAAGGAACGAAAAGACAACATTGAAAATTTTTATTTTAATTTACTAATTTTCAATTTTCAAACAATTATTTAATTTATAAATTAACAAATTGAAAATTCATTGATAATTGAAAATTGATAATTTGTATCCGTCGTCTGTTTACTAATATAAAACGCGCGTGAGTGCGGTACAATAAATTCATGTCGAGAAAGAAAAATATAAAAAATCAAAAGCCTAAAAGTAAAGTTAAAGAGGTGAAGAAAAGGGGGCCGAGAAGATTTTCGCGTTTGCGGGGAATGAAAGATATTTTATTTGATGAATATAAATATTGGGATTTAGTTATCAGAAAAGCGGCTGAATTAGCCAAAATTTACGGCTTTATGCGGATTGAAACTCCGGTTTTGGAAAGTCTGGAATTATACAAAAAATCCACCGGTGATGACAGCGATATTGTCACTAAGGAGATGTACTCTTTCGTTGACAAGAACGGAGAGCGGGTCGCTTTGCGGCCGGAAGCCACGCCGGGCTTGGTGCGGGCTTATATTGAACACGGAATGTTCAATTTGCCCCAGCCGGTCAAAACCTTTTGGCTGGGACCGATTTTCCGCCATGATAAGCCGCAAGCCGGGCGTTATCGCCAGTCATATCAGTTTGACCTGGAAATATTCGGTGAAGCCAGCCCGGTGGCGGATTTTCTGCTGATTTTGATTGCTTATAATTTTTTCCGCGAATTGCAGATTGAAATCCAGGTGCAAATAAATAGTATCGGCTGCAGCGAATGTCGGCGGGAATACCTTGATAAATTAGGTGAATTTTATAAAGAAAGGGGCAAAAGGTCTAAGTTATGCAATGATTGCAAGAAAAGACTGGTAAAAAATCCCTTGCGTTTATTGGATTGCAAGGAAAACAAGTGCGTGGAGATGCGGGAAGACGCTCCTCAAATCGTTGATTATTTATGCGATGAGTGCCGGGAGCATTTTATTAAAGTTTTGGAATATTTGGATGAACTGGACATCCCTTATAACCTTAATCCTTATTTGGTGAGAGGGCTTGATTATTACAATCGTACCGTTTTTGAAATTTGGCCTCTGGAAGGCGGGGAAAAATCCGTCAACAGCCAGCTGGCCCTGGGTGGCGGTGGTCGCTATGACGGCTTGGTGGAATTCATGGGCGGGCGGCCGACGCCGGCCAGCGGTTTCGCTTTGGGGATTGAAAGAACGATTTTGAAAATCAAGGAAAATAACATTCCGATTAAAGAAGACAAAAAAGATTTGATTTTTATCGCCCAATTGGGGGAGCAGGCTCGCAGAAAAGCCCTATTTTTGTTTGAAGAATTGCGGCGGGCCGGACTGCAGGTAAGACAGGCGTTTACCCGGGACAGTCTTAAGGCCCAACTGGAAGAAGCTAACCGGATGGGGACCAAGATTAGTTTAATCCTGGGGCAGAAAGAAATTATAGACGGAACGATTTTATTCAGAGACATGGAATCCGGTATTCAGGAAGTAGTTGATTATAAGAAAGTGAACGCGGAAATAGAGAAAAGATTGAACGACGAACGGGCAAAATAAGAATGAAAAAAAATTGCTGCATCGTTAAATGGTTGTAAGTTACGAGTTTTTTGTTGTCTATAACAATTAATATATTCCCTTTATAACACAAGGGCTAGAATGGAGGTTTACGTGGTAGAGTTCAAAAGAAAGAGAGGAGAAAGCTTTGAAAATTTTTTAAGAAGATTTAATAAAGGTTTTCAACAAAGCGGCAAGCTGTATGAGGTGCGGAAGAAGAAATTCCGGACGTCGAAGAAAAATAAACGCCAGCAGAAAGAGTACGCTTTACATAGCCAGGAATTAAGGGCCAAGAAAAATTATTTGCGCAAAATCGGAAAATTAAAGGAAGAAACCGGCCGGCGGTGGTAATTATACCGAGATGCCCGTTTGGCATTTGGCCGTCTTTATTTATGCCTCAATTAGAAGAAAAAATTAAAGATGATTTAAAAAACGCTCTGCGGTCCCTAGACAGCCGGACGGTTTCGGTTTTGCGTTTGTTAATCAGCGCCATGCAGAATAAAGAAATATCCCGGCGGCAGGCGGGCAAGGCCGAATTAAGCGATGAAATTATTTTGGACGTTATTCAAAGCGAGGTTAAGAAAAGAAAGGATTCCATCGCGGCTTATGAACAAGGCAACCGCCCGGAGTTGGCGGAGCAAGAAAAGGAAGAAATGGTTATCCTGGAAAAATATTTACCGGCACAGTTGAGCGAGGAAGAGTTGGCCAAAATTGTTAAGGAAATTATTGAAACTTCCGACGATGAGTCGGCCCGGAATTTCGGGAAAATCATGGGTCAGGTGATGGCGAAAGTCAAGGGCCAGGCCGACGGCAATAAGGTCAGCGCATTGGTGAAAAAAGCTTTAGATAATAATTAGACCTACTGCATAATAAGTTGCGTAGCGAAATTTTCAAATTTTGAGACAAATTTTTCAAACAATTTTTGCGGTTTACCTGTAAGGTAAGCTGAAAAAATTTTGGGAAAATTTGGCCAAAGTATGGCAATTGCAGTAGTGAATTATTATGCAGTAGGTCTATTGAATGTAAGTAGATATCTACTTACATAGCAAAACCGTTCCGGCACGCCGGAGCGGTTTTGCTATGTTTGTATCCTTTTTAACTTATTTCGTCATGCCGGGAATAAACTTTTTGATATTTGCCAGGGCTGAACCTTGGTAAAATTGTTTTATCTTATTGCGCGCACGGGTGGTTTTGACGAATTTAAGCCAGTCGCGGTTGGGGCCGCGGCGGTTTTTTTCCACGATGATTTCCACCAGGTCGCCGTTTTTCAATTCATGGTCAACGGTGGTCATTTTATCGTTTACTAGGGCGCCGGAGGCTTTGTTGCCGACTTCGGTATGGACGGCATAAGCAAAATCAATCGGCGTTGATTTTTCCGGCAACTCAAAAACGTCGCCTTTGGGCGAAAAAACGAAGATATGGTCGCGGAAAACGTCAAATTTCACTTTTTTAATAAATTCTTGGGCGTTTTCCGACTCTTTTTGCGCCGTTAAGATATTTTTTATCCAATTGGGCGGTTCTAGCGGCCCATTTTTGGCATCTTTTTGTTTATAATACCAATGGGCCGCAATACCGTAAAGCGCTTCGTCATGCATTTCCTTGGTTCTGATTTGGAATTCCGTAGCTTTGTTTTCCGGCCCGAAGACGGTAGTGTGCAGGCTGCGGTAGCCGTTCGGTTTGGGTACGGCGATATAATCTTTAAAGCGGCTGGCTTTCGGTTTCCAGAGGGAATGGATTATACCCAGAGTTTTATAACAGTCGGCGACGGTAGGGACAATCACCCGCAGAGCGAAAACGTCATAGATTTCATTGAATTCCTTGCCTTTGGTTTGCATTTTTTGGTAAATGCTGTAGAGATGCTTGAAACGGCTTTCTATCTTATGTTCAATTTTAGCTTTAAGCAATTCTTTGCCTAAAATATTTCTTATTTTTTGGATAAACTGATTGCGTTCAACTTTTTTTTCAATTTCGTATTCGTATTCAATTTTTTTAAATTCTTCCGGATAAAGATATTTAAAGCACATATCTTCCATCTGCCATTTTAGGCGCCAAATTCCCAAGAGACCGGCGATGGGGGCATAAATTTCCATGGTTTCCTTGGCAATGCGCAGGCGTTTTTCCGGGGGTAAGGCGTCCAGGGTGCGGAGATTATGCAGACGGTCGGCAAATTTGATCAGAATAACCCGCAAGTCCCGGGCCATGGCCAAGAACATTTTGCGCAGGCTTTCACTGTATCTTTCCACTCCCCGGTATTTGATTTTGCTTAATTTGGTAATGCCTTCCACCAGACTGGCGATTTCTTTGCCGAAATTTTTGTCAATTTCTTGCAGGCTGTATTCGGTATCTTCGGGGATATCGTGCAGAAGACCGGCGATAATGGTATTTAAATCAGCCTTAATCTGGGCCAGGAGAAAAGCGGTGTGCAGACTGTGCTGGATATAGGGTTCGCCGGTTTTTCTTTTCTGTTCTCCGTGGGCTTTGCGGGCGAAATCATAAGCCAGTTTAAGCAAAACCACGTCCGCCTTAGGATCATTTTCTTTGACTTTGTTGGCTATTTGTTCAATCGTCATAAAAGAATAAAAATTATTTGCCTTTGCTGTTTTGTTTATGGTATAATAGTATTAAATAATAAAATTGTGAATCAGTCAAATTTTAGAAAAATAAAAACGTAAGATGTAAAAATTTTGGCATGATAAGATGCAAATAAATGAAGAGAGATATTTTTAAGAAAACAGGAAAAATTTTATTCATTATTTTAGCAGTTGCAGCCGGTTTGTCGGCGGCGGGTTTTGTTTTTGCCCAGGAGTTGGACACCGGTTTGGAATACGGGGCGGGAACCGGCTTAGGTGACACGGACCCGCGGATTATAGCCGCCCGGGTTATCAGATATTTTTTGGGTTTTTTGGGCATTATTGCCGTGGGTTTGATCATGTATGCCGGCTGGTTGTGGATGACTTCGGAGGGTAATGAAGAAAAAATAGCTCAGGCCAAGAAAGTTTTGACCAATGCCCTGGTCGGTTTGGCGATTATAATGGGGTCGTTTGCGATTGTTAGTTTTATTTTAAACCGATTGGCGGGAGCCGGCGGCGGCGGGCCGGGAGCCGGCGGCGGCGGGCCGGGAGCCGGCGGCGGCGGGATTGGAGTAATCGGCGCTTGTTCGGTAGAGAGCGTTTATCCCGAACCGGACCAAACCGAGGTGCCAAGAAATACGGGGATTATCGTTACTTTCAAAGAGGCGGTTAATCCGGCCACGATTTGCCAGGACAATTCCGGTGACGGCGTTTACTGCAACTGTAGCGCCGGTATTTGCGATCAAATAGCGCAAGAGAACGTCAGAATATTTAAGACCAACCAGGGAGACTCCTGTCAATACGAGAACGGGGAATGGCTGAATTGCGAAAATTTGAATATTACGGCAGTGCGGGCCCTGTCCAACAACAATGAAACTTTTGTTTTTTCCCCAGTCAATTATTTGGGGTCGCCGTCCGAATACGTCTGGTATTCGGTTTATCTTTCTAATGATATCCAGCGTCAGGCCGACGGCCAGGGAATTTTTAAAAATTGCCGTACGGATTATCTGGAGTGGAAATTTCAGGTTAGCAATAAGATAGATTTAACTCCTCCCCAGGTGGAAGCAGGCGGCGTTTTTCCGGTGCCGGACAATGCCGGGGATGTAGCCGGTTTGGTTGAAGAGGCGGTTAGCGCCCAGGGTAAAATTGCCGTCAACAGTCAGCCGGATGTTTATCAATTGGCAACGGTGGGGATGCCCGCGCCCGCGGGCGATTCCGGCGAAGCCACTACCAATAATATATATAATTGCCAGGCAGACGGGACAATCAGCATAACCATCAGTCCGGAACTTACCGTTAATGCCAGCGGCGTGACCGGAGTGGTGAGCGGCGATGATGCCAGTGACGGCATAGCGGCTGTCGGCTGCGGTTTGACTCTGTCGCCGGCAGACGGTAATTTTTCCGCCGGTAACCAATGGACAGTCGCGGTTACGGCCGGCAAGCAGGCCGATACCCTGACCGTGGGCAGCATAACTTATACTTTCGTAGCCGCTGCCCCCAGCGGTAATCAAATCCAGCGGGGCAATGACGTAAACGGCACGGCCAATAACATTGTTTCCGTCCTGGGCGGCCACCCGGACGTTAATGCTTCCGCCTTGGGAAAACTGGTTACTTTGACCGCCAAGGTGGCCGGCAGCGCCGGCAATAACATTGTTCTAACTAGTAGCAATCCGGCTGCTTTGGCCATCACGGCTATGGCCGGCGGTAAAGATAAAGAAACAACCACGACCATCAAAGACAAGGAAGATAAGCCCAAGAATGCGGTTATTCAGATTAATTTTAATGAAGCCGTTAATCCCTTGCTGGTTGCCGGCCAGGCCGGGGAGGTAGCGAATTACATTCGGGTAGTAAACGCTTCACCGGGAGCGGCTCCGGCCGGCGGAGCCTGCGGTGCTGATGCCGATTGCACCTCTTTTGAATGCAATGGCGGGGTTTGCGCCGCCGGTGCTTATCTGGACGGTCGTTTCGTGGTTTCCAACCAATATGAAACCGTTGAGTTTATTCCTGACAATAATTGCGGAATCAATTCCTGTGGGGAAAGCGTTTATTGCCTGCCGGAGAACAGCCATTTGAGAGTGGAAATTATGGCTGCCAGCCTGGCTGATTGCGGTTCGGATAACTGTGTCAGCCGTTCGCCTTATAATAATTGCGTCGGCAATGTCTGCCAGGATGGCACGGGTAAAAAATATCCTCAGGCCGATATTACGGCTTTGGACGGGATTGTAGACATGGCGGCCAACTCTTTGGACGGTAACCGCAATCAGGCCGCCCAGGGACCGGTTTCGTTTTATAACGAAAATATTCCCGAGGGCAGCGGGGGGGATAATTATCAGTGGTCTTTCTTTATTAGCGACAAGACCGATTTAACCCCGCCTTTAATCAGCGGTATCAGTCCGGCGCACAATGCCGTTGGCGTTGATTTGTCCGCGTCGGTAAAAATAAATTTCAATAAATTGATGCTTTCCAGCAGCTTGCAGACCGGCAGCGACGAAATTTTTAACGGCCAGGAGAGTACGGAACATAAATTAATCAATGTTTGGGATTTTACCGGCCAGGGAGTGGGTTACTGGGTAGCAAAATTAAATGTTGATGCTGAACCTTTGGATGGGGAAGCGGATTGGACCGAGGCGGAAATCAGGCATTCTTTATTTGCCGATACCAGCGGCTATCGCGTCCAGGTCGGCTCGGGGGTGAAAGACATTTACCAGAATTGTTTCCGGCCGTCTTCCAGCACCACTTGCCAAGGCAATCCTTCCTGCTGTGGTGAAATACCGACCAGCGACAGCCAATGCCCCTGATTCTGATAATGTAAAATGAATAATGACTAGATTTTTGACTTACGCGTTTGGCTTATTCCCTTTCTAAAAATTCATCCTCACCGGGGTAAA
>CAYNBD010000036.1:8455-10437 GCA_964395755.1 uncultured Gammaproteobacteria bacterium | reverse complement strand
AGCAACGCAAAAACGCCAAAACCGTCGGGCCGCTGGCCGACGTCTACAGCCTCGGCGTGGTCATGTACGAAATGCTCACCAAGTCGCTGCCCGTCGGTGTTTATCGCAAGCCCTCCGAGATGCACCCCGAAGCCGATCCGCGTTTCGACGATTTGGTCACCAAATGCCTTGCCGCCGATGCGGAAATGCGCTTCCAGAGCGCCGAAGAGGTGAAGGTCGCCGTTCGGGAAGCCGTGCGGCCCAAAACCCAGTCGCTGGACAGCCGGCCGGCCAGCGCGGTGAGCAAACGGCCGCTTTCGCAAACGGGTCTGTACCGGCGCACCCGCAAGCAGCGGGATTACGGCTTCGGATTTTTAGAGGGCAAGCCCAAGCAGATCGCCTTTCTGGTCAATGTAAAGCGAGGAAATTTTATCCAACTTTATCAGCTCAATGACATTCCGCCTTTCCCGTTCGTCCAGTTCCAGGATGTTAATATTTTTATCAGTGGCGTAAATTATATAATTACCGCTCGGATGCCGCAATAGACCGATAATCGGCCGGCTGATGCGCGTCAAAATAGTTTTTTTATTGTTTTCCGGGTCAAACGACCAAACTTCAAAATCATTGGCGTAAAAAAGTTTGTTTTCGCCCGCCCAAACGGTGTATTTGATGTTATTAATAATTTCTTTCAGGGGGTTGGCCAGGGAAAGAGGGTCAATTAAATATAAAATTTGGTATCTGGCATCATAGAGATTCAGGAATTTATGCTCCGGATTGATTAACTCATATTGAGGGCTGTAAGGCAATTCAAATTCCCGCACGAATTCTTTGCTCTTTAAGAAAAAGCTTTTTAGCTTGACGGTTTTATTAACCTGGGAAATAACAAAAAGATAATCGCCCTTCACTAAATAATCCAAACACGTTTCCCCGCTCACCAGGGTGCGGCTGACGCCGGAACTAAGGTCAAGGGCGACAACGGCATTATCCTTCCGGCAATATACGATGCTGGAATCATTTTCGTCCCAGCGGGGATTTTGGCAATAAACGCCGAAAGTCTTTTCTAGGTCCAGGGGGTCCTCGGGCTTATTTAGGTCCAGGAGGAAATTAGAAGTTATGATTTTTTGATTGTCCGGCGACCAGGCTGAATCAGAACTATCCTGGTCCTGAAAGGAAGAAGGGAAAGAAACCGTAATTTTTTTTCCGTCATCGGCGTTGATAATCGCCTGGTCATCAAGGGCATAAAAATACTTTTTATTCGGCGTTTGTTTTAAGATTTGCGCCGGCAGACTGCTGATCTGCATAGGCAAATCTTTTTTAAATAAACTTACATCTTCGGCGAAAGTTGATTCCCCCGGCTTGATGATTAATTTTTTTTGCCAATTCCAATAGCCATCCAGTTCAAATTTGACCTCATATTCGCCGGGCAGTAAATTTTTTATTTTAGCCGGAGTTTTAATATAACTTTCCGCCGGCGAAAAATATTTCCGGAAAAATAACTGCTGCGGCTCCTCGTCTAAATATATTTTCGCCCCCCGCGGTTCGGTATCAAGAATCAACATACCGGTTTTTTGAAATGCCTGCTTAAAACTAAAAGGCCAGCTAGGGTTTATTTTATAGCCGGCGGCGTAAAAAGCTACCAGGGGCGCAATTACCAAAAAAGCAACAATAAAAATTATAAAAAGCAGGCGGCGTATTTTTATGGTCATAATTAGAAATAAGTAAAATAAGAATAAAAAGAAAAATAAGATAACCCATTCTTATTTTTCTTATTTCTCTTATTTTTCTTTTTGTTTTTTAAATCCGTAATTTATATTAAAATTGCATATTCGCGGGTAAAAAAATTATTCCCCAATTCTCTTAATCTCGGCTCCCAGTTTATTCAGACGGCCGACAATGTCTTCGTATCCCCGGTCAATGGAATAAGAATTCCTTAAAATTGATTTTCCTTGAGCGGCCAGCATACAGATTAGGAGGTTGAGAGACGGCCGCAAAGCCGGCGGACA
>CAYNBD010000036.1:0-8445 GCA_964395755.1 uncultured Gammaproteobacteria bacterium | reverse complement strand
ACAAATAATTTCCGCCGCCTTGAATTTAGTCGGGCCGGTAACCATTGCCCGATGCGGATCCAATAATTCAATCTCGGCTCCTAGTTTATTAAGCTCGGTATAATAAATCGCCCGGTTTTCATAAACCCAGTCGTGTACCAGGGTCTTGCCTCTGGCCTGGGTTAAAATCGGAACAAATAAGGGCAGGTTATCTATGTTTAAACCCGGAAAAGGCCGGCCGTAAATTTTATCCGGCAGGGCGGTCAGGGGAGAAGGGATAATTTCAATGTCGGCCAATTCAAAACATCCGTCCCGGGTTCTGTATTTCCTGATTAACTTAAATTTTTGTCCCATCACTCTAAGCTTTTCCAGTTCCAGGCGCAGAAAAGTAAGCGGGCAGCGTTTGATTATCAATCTGGAGCCGGTGGTTATGGCTACGGATATAAAAGCCATTGATTCAATCGGGTCCGGCATAATGTCGTAATTTTTTACCGGTTTTAATTTTTTTACGCCGGTAATCTTTAAGGTGCTATTGCCGATGCCCTGGATTTTCGCTCCGGCCCGGACCAGAAAACGGCATAAATCCTGCACCATGTAGTTGGAAGAAGCAAAATTAATTTCAGTTACTCCTGAAGCCAGGACCGCAGTCATAATGACGTTCTCCGTCGCGGTATCGCCCGATTCATACATGGTGAAAGCCGCGCCCTTGGGCCTGCCGCTGGTAATCTGATAACTATTACGCAGACATTTTATCCGAATGCCCAAATGCTCCAGGGCAATAATATGGGGATTAACGGTTCTTTTGCCCAAGCGGCAGCCGCTGGTTTTAGGCAGGGAAAATTTTGCCAAACGGGAAATCAGCGAACCGGCCAACAGCAAACCGGAGCGGGTTTTTTTAAAAGATTCCCGGTTTATTTTCTCCGGAATTATTTTTCCCCGGTTTACAATTTCAAGCTTATGGCGGCCGAGCCAATTTATTTTCAGCCCGATGGAAGTTAAAATTTCAATGATTCTTTTTACTTCTTCAATCACGGGCACGTCAGTTAGGGTGATTTTTCCGGGGATCATAACAGCGGCACAAAGAATAGCCACCGCTGAATTTTTAGCCGCGTTGGTTCTAATTTCCCCCTTTAATTTTTTACCGCCTCTAATTACAAGATTGGACATTGGTTTAAACTAAGAGGCCGATTAGCCTTCTGCTAACAGCATAGCGCAAATTGAACATATTTTCAAATCCCAAATTCTTGTGTTATAATTAAATAAGAAAAATAAGAATAAAAAAAGAAATAAGAACGAAAATAATTTTTGTCCCTCTTATTTTTCTTACCTGTCTGCCGACAAGCAGGTTGCGCTTATTTTTCTTATTTTTCAACTATGCTTTTAATCAGCAACGCCAAAAATGCCGCCGGCCTGGCCCGAAAATTGCAGGCTAATTTTGCCCAAGTGGAAGAGGTGATTTATCCGGACGGGGAAATAGCCCTGAAAATTTCAAAAAATATAAAAACCGGAGCCGGCAAGGAAAAAATTATTGTCTTTTTCCGTTTTTCCCCGGCCAAAAGTTTTGATGAGCAAATTTTTAACCTGTTTTCCCTCCTGGATTATATAAACAATAAAAAGAATCTGGCCCTGATTCTTCCTTATCTTCCTTATGCTCGCTCTCTGCCTTTGGAGACGGGGCGGGAAATAAACAAATTGGGGTTTTTCCTGGCCGAACTTTCCCGCCGGGTAAACCGCCTTTATTTTATTCAACCTCATTGTCGCCCGGAAACTGTAAAAAAATATTTACGGAACGCCAGCGCCCGGGAGGTTAAAATTGAAAAATCAATCGTAAAATTCTTAAAACGTAATTTTCGCAATTTCGTTTTGGTTGCGCCTGACCACGGTTTTGCTCTCCCTACGGAAAAACTGGCCGGGCTGGCCCGCAAACATTATATCGTACTGGAAAAAGAAAGGCTGACCCCGCAACAGGTCCGGATAAAATGCACGGATAAAAAATTAACTGCTGCGGCCGACAAACAATTTATTATTATTGACGATATAACCAGCACCGGCGGCACCCTGCTTAAAGCCGCCGGGTTCCTGCGGGAGAGGGGAGTGGAAAAAATAGCATGCTTCGTGGTTCATAACCTATTGCGGGACCAAACCGCAATCAATCAATTTAAAAGACAAAACATAAAAATTTTCTCTACCAATTCCTTGGACGATAAAAGGGCGGCTGTTAACATCTTTGATGATATTTATGAAGAATTGAAATAATAAAAAAATATGGATAAAAAAAGAAAAATAAAAATCGGGATTATCGGCGGCTCCGGCCTGGATGATCCGCAATTATTGGATAACTTTAAAGAAAGTGTGGTAGAAACCCCTTTCGGCCAGCCCGCCTCCAGTCTGATAAGCGGCGAATTAAGCGGGGTGGAAGTGGTCTTCATTGCCCGGCACGGCAAAAATCACTGCCTCGCGCCCACCAAAGTACCTTTCCGCGCCAATCTTTGGGCCTTAAAGGAAGCCGGCTGTACCCACATCATCGCCACGACCGCCTGCGGTTCGTTGCGGAAAAAAATTAAACCGGGCGACCTGGTTTTTGTTGACCAATTCATTGATAATACCAAACACCGCATCTTGACTTTTTACGAAGATAAAGTTATTCATACGCCCATGGCCGAGCCGTTTTGTCCGCAGTTGCGTAAACTGCTGGCTGGTTCAGCCGCAAAACTTGGTTTAAATCATCATTCCCGCGGAACGATAATCACCATCGAGGGACCGCGTTTTTCCACCCGGGCCGAAGCCAAGATGTTCAGAGCCTGGGGAGCGGACGTAATTAACATGTCAACCGTGCCGGAAGTTATTTTAGCCCGGGAAATCGGTATTTGCTACCAGGTGATAGCCATGTCAACCGACTATGACTGCTGGAAAAAAGACGAGAAACCGGTTACTTGGGATATGATTCTGGAACGGATGGAAAAAAACGCTGACCATGTTAAACAATTAATTTTAAAAACCATCCCCAAAATAAATTTTTATGATTGCCAGTGCCGAAATAATGACCAATAAAATTATTGATGGCAACACGGCGATTGAAAAATATTGACATTTTTTCATAATCTGATATCATATTGATAGAAAAACAAAAATTACCGCAGACAGCAAGCGGGACGCAAGAGCGAACCATAAGACTTGCCGAGGAAAAAATTAGCTAATCTAAGCTAATTTATGTCTGTGGGCAACCACAGTTTTTTGTTGCAATAATCTTAATGTACAAACGCATAACTCGTAATTTGCGGCATTCGCATACATTTGCGGATTCGCATTATATATATATGGCTAAAACCAAAGAACAAAAGAAAGAAATTTTAAATAACCTGACCGACAAAATCAAGCGCGCCCGGGCCATTATTTTTACCCAATTCAACGGTTTTGAAGTCAAAGATAACCAGGAGCTGAGACAAGAATTAAAAAAAGAAAACAGTGAATATTACGTGGCCAAAAAAACCTTGCTGGATCTGGCTCTCAAAGATGCCAAAATTGACGGCCTGAAAGCCGAAAATTTTAACGGTAACTTGGCCCTGGTTTTCGCTTACGGCGACGAGGTGACGCCGGCCAAAGTCGTAGACAAATACGTCCAAAAGCTGGAAGACAAAATAAATTTTGCCGGCGGTATTCTGGAAAATAAATTTATTTCCCCGGAGGAAATCAGCGCTTTGGCGAAATTGCCCGGCCAGCTTGAGTTATACGCTAAAATTGTCGGTTCTCTGAATGCGCCGGTTTCCGGCTTGGTCAACGTTCTGGCCGGAAACATGAGGAATTTGGTTTATGTTTTACAAGCTATCCCAAAAACCAGAAATGTTTAAAATTGGATATTGGATATTAAATTCATCCAGCCATTTAACTAATTAACTATTTAACTAAAACTATGGCAGAAGAAAATAAAAAGGCCGCTGCTCCTGAAAAAGAGCAGGCGGAAGAATCCAAGGATAAAAATCAAGCCGCCAAGACCGAAGAAGCCAAAGCGCCGGCGGCAACGGCAGAAAAAACCGTTGCGGAAACTCCGGCCGTTGAAGAAACTCCGGTAGAGGTGCCGGAAAAGTTCAAGTCTTTGGTGGAAGAAATAGAAAAAATGAACGTTTTGGATTTGGCCGAATTGGTTAAAATCCTGGAGAAAAAATTCGGCGTCTCAGCCGCCGCTCCGGTCATGGCCGCGGGTGCGGCCGGTGCGGCCGGGGCTGAAGCCGGCGCCGCGGAAGAAAAAACCAGCTTTGACATTGAAATTACCGAAGCCGGCGGCAACAAGATCGCCGTGATCAAAGCCGTGCGCGAAATTACCGACATCGGCCTGAAAGACGCCAAAGATCTGGTGGATGGAGCGCCTAAAATGGTTAAAGAAGGGGTTAAAAAAGAAGAGGCCGAGGCCATGAAGAAAAAACTGGAAGAAGCCGGCGCCAAGGTAACATTAAAATAAGTAAAATAAGAATAAAAAGAAAAATAAGAAAACAGGGTAATATCAAAAGCCCTGTTTTTTTATTGGGATAAACTCTAGATAAATTACAATTTGCCTAGTCCTGGAAATGCGTTGCTTCCACCTGGTAAACGGAATTACCATTCAGAAAATATATTTTTTTAGCCGCTTCATCAACGACAAAATCTTTTAAGTCCGTAAAATCTTCAAGCAAATACTGCATCAAGAAATCACCGGTTTTATCAAAAACGGCCAGGCGCTTGGCTGCCGGCTCCAAAATGTAAATGAATTCCAGCTCGGGCGACACCATAATCTTGGTCGGATTACTGAATTCGGGCTCAATGGTCTCCAAAGTAAAATCCTGGAGCTGGCCCCTCAAATATTTTAGCACCCGGCCGTCGCTATTTAAAATATAGATATGGCCGTCAATGGAAAAATTTACCGCCCGGGAAAAATCCGCTGACTCCTGCAGCCAGTTATCTCTTTGCCCGAATCCGTCCGGGCCGCCGATATAACGATAAAGCTGGTTGCCCGCCTTATCCAAAAAATAAAGGCGGTTGTTATAACTGGCGGCGGCAACGATATTATAGCCGCCCGTCGGCAAACTAAGGCTCAAGCCGGATATATCATCACTTTCCGTGTCCAGCCGAATTAAGGAATCAAGATTAAAATAATAAATGTTCTTATTATTATCCGGGGCAGGATATTCCAAAGTATTAACCGGCTGGTTTAAATCCGCAATAGCGGTTACCGTCTGATCAGGCAACCCCAAAATATAAATCGCTTTCTGGCCGCCATCGCCGGCATAAATCTTATCGGCAACCAAAACTATATTTTTCGCGTTGGCCTGGCTGTTCAAATTGGTAAAATCAGCCAGCTCATCATAATTGTCAATTCTGACTACATGCCTTATTTTTTCCAGCTGCGACTCGTATTTTTGCCTATATTGTTCGTAAGCGGCCGCATCATCCTCATTGCCGGCCGGCAACTGATTGAAAAGTGCTTTTAATTCATCAAGTATTGCTTTGGCGCCCTCCTCATTGCTGTAAAGCAGATGGGCGTCAACCTGATTTTCCTTCTTTTCAATCGTCGCGATCAAATCATCCCGGGCTTGTTGCTCCTCAATGCTTTTGTTTCTGAAACCGGTATAAAAAAGGCCGGCGATAAACAATACCAGAAAAATTATTGCCAGAATAAACAAAATCCGGCTCTTTCTGTTTAAATTCTTAAGCCAGGAGCAAAAACGCTTTACGCCGTTGATTAGCTCCAACCACAGAGATTTTATTTTTTTCAAAAAGCCAATAAAATTATCTTTGCTGGAAAAAATTCGGAAAAAACACAAAAACAGACTCAATAAGTAAAACAATAAATTTTTTAATATTCTTAAAGTTTTTTCAAAATAATGCTTCCTCCTCAAAATTATTCCGCCCGGGGTTAAAAATATTTTCTTGCCGGCCTGGGAATGAGCGGCTTTTGATTTGGGAAATCTGGACAAGAAAAATTTAAACCATTTTTTGAAATTAATAATACCGTAAGGGGCTAACAGCTTCTCCGTCTCTTCCTCAACCCGATTTAAACCGTTGGTTTGATCATCCCCGGAAATGATAATGTCCCCGGCTGGTTCTTGCCCCCGGCTAACCGGCCCCATACCAACGGTATTTTTAATTATCACGGCCAAAAAGGGAACGCGTAATTTTATGTTAACCAGCATATTCCGTATCTGTTCAACCGCTCCGCGGGGAGGCAACTTAGTGATAATTTTCAACATTTGCTTGCCGGATAAATATTCGGCCAGCGTTTCGTTGCTAAACATGCAATATCCGCCGCGGGGAATCTGGCCGCTGATTATACCGGAAAAAAATTTAACTGATTTTGTCGCCGACCGCTCACTTTTTCTGGCGGCCGAGACATTTTCTTCGGAAAAATCATTTTTGCCGATATCAACGATTTTATAACCATTTTCCCCCTGGTTTTGGTTTTTGGCCCGCGGCTCAGCTGCCGTTGCTCTGCGTTCTTTATAAACAAGCAAAACTTTGTTCTTGCCGACATTGGAAAAATGCAAATCATTTTCATATATAATCCCAATGGTAACATTAAAATTAGAAATATCAATCTTCATTTTTTCTCCCGCCAAAAATTCCGCCAGCTCCCGGTTGGTTTTTGCCAAAGCGGCTTCAAAGATATGTTCAACCCTTAAGGTACTTATCCTTTCCCTTAAAATTATCTTCTCGTTTTGATAATAATTGTGATGGATATTATTTATTAAAAAATTGATAATCTTCAAAGCTTCATGCTTACGGCCCCTGATTTCCGCCAACACGAATAAACGGCCCGCCAAAATTTCTTTATTGGCGTCCGGCTGGGCGATAAAAATATCGCTAGCCAAATCAGGCGCCTCTCCGGAATTTAATGTTAGTGAAGCTAATTTATAATACATGGTAAATTAAGTTAGTAAACAAACGACAGAAATTAATTTATTTATTGATTTATTAATTTATTGGTTTACTGGCTTAATAAATAAATTCAATAAATTAATAAATAGCGCAGCGATAATAAATGAATAAATTTTATATTTTTTTATTCTTATTCCACTTATTGCTTATTGACTATGCTTATTTTATATTATACTATAAAGAAAGGATTTAAGTAAATAACCGGAATAAATAAAAAAATCCGGCAAATGCATTCCGGGACCAATATCCACGAGCCCGGGTTCCATTTCGCGGATTTTAATTTAATTATCTTGTGCTCGGTAAACTTTTTGGTTCCAACGCCAGAGTTAAAATTCTAAAAAAATTTCTGCTCCATCCGGAGCAAAAGCACTATATCAGGCAACTGGCCCGCGACCTGGGACTGCAGGTTAATTCTGTCCGGCGGGAACTGGAAAACCTGGAAGAACTGGGTCTGCTAATTTCAAAAGTGGGAACAGGCGCGGAAGCGGATGATGCCGACTATCCGCCGGTTTCAGCCGAAGAAACGAAAAAAAAATCAACCGGCCATGGACAGGAAAAAAAATATTATCAGGCCAATGAAAATTTCGTTTTGTTTGAAGAGATAAAAGCTCTGATAATTAAAGCCCAAATTTTGTACGAAAAAAATTTCATTAACAAACTGATTAAAATAGGCAAGCCGAAATTATTAATTTTGACCGGCCTATTTGTCAATAAAGCGAATTCGGCAACCGATATTTTGATAGTGGGCCGACTTAATAAAAATAAGCTTTCCCAGCTTTTGAAAGAGCTGGAAAAAGATCTCGGCCAGGAGCTTAATTTTACTCTGATGGACAACGGGGAATTTAAATACCGGCGAGACATTACTGATGTTTTTTTATATGATGTATTGGAAGGAAAAAAAATCGTAGTGATTGATGAAACCGGGCTGCACTAAAAATCATCTCAAAAAAATTTTTTTTGGAAATTGGGAATTTGATTGCGCTGTAAGTAAATTTTGAGTTTTTGATTTGTGATAAATTCTTTAAGATTATTCACATACTACGCTAAAGTTTTTATCCGTTCGTAAATCCGTTTCCCATTTCACGTCCTCGCCCTCAAGAGCCACGGAGTTTAGGCCGGACGGGCTAAATGATTTCATTTTATTAGCACAGTTAAAATTAACCGATAATTCTTCGGTATTATTCCCGGGTTGTTTTTGGACCAGCAGTTCATAGTTGCCGTTTTCAGCAATACTCGCGTTTATTCTCTGGGGAAGTTTATATTCAAAATACAAACTGCCGGTCTGGCCGGGCTCAATTGAAATAAAGGCGGCAAAATATGTTTTATCTAAAAGCGCATCATCCTGCGCTTTTATTATTTCATCATCTGACATTCCTTCCGCTCTGATTAGCCGGCTGCCGCGCGGGACATAGATTCTGACATAATCTCTATAACGGGTGGTGCGCCAGTCAAAACCGCCGTTATGCTGATAATTTAATCTTAATTTAGCGTATAATCCGTCGTCTTTTTGCTCAATGTCGTAGTTTATGGTTTTGTCCATGACGGCATCGGTCTTATAAG
>CAYNBD010000035.1:0-10451 GCA_964395755.1 uncultured Gammaproteobacteria bacterium | reverse complement strand
TCATCTAATAAAATATATTTAAACTGCTGGCGGTATTTTTCTAAAATCGCCGGCCGCTCCCGAAATAATTTTAAACAATAATTGATCAAATCCCCAAAATCCAAAGCCTCGTTATCTAAAAGCAATTGCTGGTAAACATGGTAGGCGTTGGCAACCTCGTTAATGCGATTAATTTCTTGAATAGCAATTTCCTTGTCCACCTTGCCTTCCTTATTGGTTAAATTCGTAATTCGTAATTTGTAATTCGTAATTTTCTTTTTGCTCCCGCTTAACATATTATCTAAATTCTCTTTTAGTTCCCCGGCATATTCTAAATACTGGGCCGGACTTATGTCCTCGTCCTTGAGGCGGGAAAAATGTTTAAGCAAGGCGCGGATAAATTTAGTCGGATTGCCCAAGGGCCGGTAATAATCCAGGTCAAATTTATCCAGGTTATTTTTTACCAAAGCGTACTGCTTAAATTCATTCAAAAGCTTAAAATCATTAGACAAGCCGATTTCCAGGCCATGCTCTTTTAAAATCCGCTCGGCAAAAGAATGAAAAGTGGAAATCCATAAGTCCAAATATCCCAGCGGCAATAACCGGTCCACTTTTTCCTCCATGGCCGCGGCCGCTTTGTCCGTAAAAGTCAAGGCCAGAATCTCCTCTGACTTGGCCCGGTCCTGCTCAATCAAATAAGCGATGCGCTGGGTAATGACCGTGGTCTTGCCGGTGCCGGCCCCGGCCACGATTAAAAGCGGGCCCTGGTTATGTTGCACGGCCTTAAGCTGCTCTTTATTTAATTTTTCCATTAAATTCGGCTCCATTTTTTCTTTACGAAACTTAGTTTCGGGTACCCGAAACTAAGTTTCTTTTTCTACTCTCACTATACCCAATAATAATAATTTGGGCAAATAAAAAAGGCGAAGATAAACTCTCGCCCCTTTGTCTGATTCCGCCGGAAAAAGTTTTAGAAACCATACTTTAGAAACCATACTTAAGATAATTATGCTTTGTCAACATTGCCTGATAATTCAGAAGTAACCGGGTTATCACACTTACCACGGTACGGATAACACCAAGAAGTAAAACAAGATCGACAGATGGACGGACCCACGGTCCAAAATTCATCAGAAAAAGCCGCGACAATAGTAAAAAAGCACCAATAATAATCAGAAATATCGCAAATTCCAATATCCGGCTATATTGTATACAGGCTAAAAACCGGCGACGATCTTTTATAATATTCCATGCTGACCACTCGGTCATTTCCGGACCATAACTAGCTGTGGCCTGAAAAATATGGCTGTTTAAATAATAGCCTAAAATTATACCCAGAACCATTGCCACGAAAAAACCGATTACTTCCCACATAAAACACCTCCTTGTTTATTGTGTTAAAGAGAACGAAAATATTACAAACCCTCTATATTGATTACGGGTTACGCGAGTATTACAGTTTCAGCATTCTTTCAAATTTATCTTTGTTCCTAAACGGGCCAATGATAGCCAGATTAAGGCCGCGGTTAACAAAAATATCCCGCGCCACCCGCCTGATGTCCCTGGGCTGAACCCCATCAATTTTATTAAAAAATTCTTCCGGGGTTAAAATGTCAGAGCGCAAAATCGCCTGCCGGGCATACCAATCGGCCAAATTATCGGAAGACTCCAGCTGCAGGGTGGCCCGGCCCCTGATTAAATCCCGGTTTCTGATTAATTCTTTGGCGTTGACCAAAGTGTTTTTTATTTTTTTGTATTCGGACAGGATTATTTTAACGGCTTCCTTAACTTTATTCGCCGGCACTCCCGCCTGGGTGGTTAAATAACCGCTATCGGTGTAAAATTCAGCCTGCGTCCGCACGTAATAAGCCAGACCCTTCTTTTCCCGCAGTTCGGTAAACAAGCGCGAACTCATTGATCCGCCCAAAATGACCGCAATTAATTTAACGATAAATTCATCCCTGTGATTAACCGGGAAAGTCCTGACTCCCAGAGAGATAGCCACCTGATCGGTTTTTTTGTGGTGCAATTTTATCTCCGGTTCGGTCTGCCTTTCGCTGACGGCTTCTTTGCCCACCACCGGAAAATCTTTTAATCTGGAAAAATATTTATTAACCATGCTGGCGCTGCCGGGTTTCAGGTTGCCGGCAACACAAACCACGGTATTGGCGGCGCTATAATGCGAATTGAAATAATTAATGATGTCCTGGCGCCCAAAGCCCAAAATATTTTCTTTCGTTCCCAGAACGTCCCGGCCGGCCGGCGTGTCGCCGTAAAGACAGGACTCAAAAACAAACTCAATGTACATAATCGGATTGTCATAATACATATTTATCTCCTCAATAATCGTTCCTCTCTCCCGGTTTATTTCCCCGTCGCTAAATTTTGAATTAAGCAACATGTCACTGACGACGTCAGCGGCTAATTTCAATTGCTCCCGGTCAACCTTGACCCAATAGCCGGTATACTCCTGGGAAGTAAAAGCGTTAAATTCCCCGCCAACGCCGTCCAGCTCACCGGCAATCGCCAAAGCGCTCGGCCTTTTCTTCGTACCCTTAAAAAACATATGTTCCAGGAAATGGGAAATACCGTTATTGTCCTTATCTTCGTACCTGGAGCCGGTTTTGACTATCACCAAAATAGTGATGGTTTTGGTGCCCCGCATCGGCACCGTCAATAATCTTACATTATTCTTTAGGATGTTTTGTTTATACATATAACAATAAATTCAAAGCAAAAAGCGAAATAATAATAAAAAATTAATTCCTAAGTGCCTAATTTCTAATTCCTAATAAAATTCCAAGTATCAAATAACTGCATAAAAATATATCTTAGCATTAGAAATTTTTACCTTAGACATTTTATTAAAAATTATAAGTTAGAAATTAGAAATTTAAGAGTATCTTCTTGCTTTCTGCTTCAAACCCAAACACTCAGGAATAATTCGTCTTCCCGTTACCCTGATTTTCAATCAACCCCATCATTAACCAAAAAAACAAGACCCCGAAATGCAGACTCCAGAGCCAATGATCCAACATCATTATTATAGCCAAAGTTACAAGAATTGACAAATTTAAAATTTCTTTTCGGTTTTTCCAGCCAATATAAGCCAAAAAACTTAAACAACCTACAAGGCCCAAAAAACCGATTTCCGCCCATAATAATAAAAAAATATTATGCACCGGTTGATAATCCCAGACCGGCTTTCCTGGTGCCAACCGGGCGGCAGCCAAGACAAAATTGCCGCCGCCAACGCCGAAAAGCCAGTTATCTCTAATTAAAATTTTGGCCTCATGCAGATATTCAATTCTTTCAGCCGTGGATTTTTCTTCCAGCCGCGTCTGGCTAAAAACACGGGTACGCACCAAACCGCCGTACTGCGTGAATAAAATAAAAATTAAAATACTGCCGGCTAAAACCATTTTTAAAATCTCCCTCTGCCCCAGCCAGTCTTTTTTGATAATTTTTAAAAACAGCATAAACGCCGCCCCCGCGACCAGGCCGAGCCAGGCGGCCCGGGAAAAAGTAAAAAACAGACAAGCTAAAAATACCAACCCTAAAGCGGGCGATAAAAATCTTAAAAAACGAAAATCTTTTTTAAAAAACCTGGATCTTAACGACAAATCCAGAAGCAAAAGCAAGCTGATCGCCAACACTCCGCCCAAAATATTGGGATGGTCCAACCCGCCGTAGGCCCTAAGCCATCTTTCCCCGATGCCATCGGCTCCAATCGTCTCCACCACCGAGGTGCCGGCCGCACTCGGAATATGCGCGGCCAGCCCCAGCCATTTATTGGCAAAACTGGACTGGGTTAAAAACTGCCAGCAGCCCAGTCCGGCCTGTAAAAATATACCGGCCAAAAAACTTCCGGCCAACTTCAATTTATTATAGCCGGCCCTGGCCACCAGCCAGAATAAACCCAAGGCCGCTAAAAACAAACCGTAGCGGTAAGCCGCCAGCCATTTGTCAATGGCAAAAAAAATGGAAATAAAAGCCGCCAGTTCCCAGACGGCCAACGGCCACAAAATCTTCGCATTCGGCCATTCCGGACTTTTGCCGGCCGGCCGGCGCAAATTTAAAAACAAAAATAAAACCAGAAGAAAAATCAAAATAATGTCGGTGACATACAAACTGATGGTTAAATATTCGCTGTAGCCGCCGTTAATCTCTCCGGGCCTGATAATCAGCCGCGTCTGCCAGGGCAATAAAAATGCCAAAAGATACAACCCGTATTCAATTATTTTTTTAATAAACTTCATAAATCAATTCGCTATCCCCAGCCGATGGCAGCGGCTCTCGTGTTTGGCCCGGTATTCCGCCCGCCGATCCTTAACGTGCAGTTTTAAAACCTGGTCGTTAACCACCACCTGCGTATCGCGATTCATTAAATTTTTTAAATCAACCGGCATCTTTTTCAACTGAATTGCTTTCACGTTTTTCTCCAAGCCGCCAAAAAATAAATCCGCCGCTTCCCTAAAGAAAGGTGAAAAACTGTTACCGGCGCCGCGGCGCCGGCTCATTGCGCCGGAAAGCCAGTTGGGTAAAAAGCGAAAAAGCCAACCATTGGCTTTGATTAAATCGCAGTAAATATTTCCCGGATCGTAAATCGGCGTCAGCCCGGCCAGCCAATGAATAAAATAAATATCAGCCCCGTTATCCAACGGCCGCCGTTCCCCCGACAAAAAACCGCTTTCGCTCTGACTGCCACCGTCCAGCATCAACGGCCGTAAATTCAGCCCGGCCGCGCTCACAAAAAAACTCAAGCAGATTTTGTCCCGCGTCTTCCCCGGCCCGGGACGCAAACCTAAAACTTTAATAAAAAACACGGCCAGCAGCCGGCTTAACCAAATCCGATTTTCTGCCGTAACAATAAACAGATCAATGTCGCTCTCCCGCCTTAAATTATGAGCGCCGATGAGATTGCCAAGCGCTATCATTTTTATCCAGGGAATAAATTTAAACAGCCTGGTCAAACGCAAAACCCGCTTAAATTTTTTATCCGTATAATTATACCGCCTCTTTCTGACTGCAACTATTTCCTGCCGGCCGCGTAAAAAATAAAAGCCATGTTGCTCTTCCCAAAGGGTTTCGAATCCTGTCCGGCGAGATAAAATAGCTATCACCGCCGACAATTCACACTTAACGCCCACGGACTGCCAGAGCTCATAGGCGGTCAGGGGATAATCGAATAAGTCAAAAAAAACAATCGTTTTAATGATTGCCTCCTCAAGCATTTTTATGTTTTCGTTCAAATTTTCCATAATTTAATCTTCTGTTTTGGGCCGATCTAAAACTAACGGCTCAATTTTTGTCTCGCCTTCCGTAATTTTCACCACATCCTTATCAACCTTCTTAAATTCTTTATAAGCATTATTATAATGGTTAACCGCAGTTGACATGCTGATACCCAATTTTTTCATAAATTCATCATAACTTAACAAATGCCGGCCTAATTTTTCCACATGAGTCCGGATCGCTTTGGCGCTCTCCTCTATCTGCATGGCGCGCAGGCCCTGCAAAACGGTCTGTAAATAAGCCAAAAAAGAAGTCGGGGAAACAATAATAACGTGCTTATCCTTAAAAGCGTATTCAACCAAATCGCGGGTATTAACCTGCACCGCCCCAACTTTATTAATCAATAAGTCATAATAAATCGCTTCCGAGGGAATAAACATAAAAGCAAAGTCCATGGTATTTTCCCCGGGCTTAACGTATTTCGAGGTTTCATCAATCCGGTTCTTCAAATCCTGCTTAAATAATTTTTCCAGCTTCTCCCGGGCTTCCCGGTCGTTGCAATTCAATATTTTCTCATAATTTTCCAGACTGAATTTAGAATCAACCGGAATAACTTTTTCCTTAACAAAAATAACCGCGTCCACCACGCTGCCGTCTTTAAAAGGATACTGCATTTGATAAGAATTAGGGGGCAAAACGTTTTTCAGGGTTTCTTCCAGATAATACTCGCCCAAAACGCCGCGTTGTTTCGGATTTTTTAAGATATCCTGCAAATTCTGCAGCTGGGCGGAAAAATTTACCACCTGCTGATTGGTTTCATCCAATTTGGTAAGTTTTTGCGTCACCTCGGTAATTAATTTGGCTGACTGGCCGGTGATGCCCTGAATAATTCTGGTTGCCTGTCCGAACTGCTCCCGGGTGGCCCGATGGGTCTCGGCTAATTTATTGTCCATCGCTTCCCGCAAGTCTTTGTTCTGTTCGGACAGCTGGGACAGCTTTTCCATCATCGTAATCAATTTTTCGGAATCATAACTATTCTCTTTTTTGCGTACTAAAAGCCAAATAACCACCATTATGCTTAAAAATAATAAAATTAATAAAATTGTTGTCAACTGTTCTATCATAAAAATTGCAAAAAGTTAAAAGAGGCTGATGGGGCGGTAAATTTATTGGCATTACCCCTCCCGCTTTCGCTGCACTCAAGTTCCCTCCCCTAATTAGGGGAGGGCCGGGGAGGGGTTATTTACCAGTTTAGCAATATTATTCCTGCTCGGCAAGTAAAATTTTTAAGCAAAATACCCCGGCCGAAACCGAGGTATTTTCTTTCCCCATGCTTGACCCACTAACGCTTGAACGCAATGAATCAAGAAGGAGAGGGCTGTATCAGCCAAAACCGCATCTTTTTGTGAGTGTCGGCTAATGCAGCCCTGTTTTTATTTTTTATGTCACATCACATTTTTTTCGTTCCCGCTCTTTTGGAGCCAGGCAAATTAAAAATTAGTAAAGGACGTTTACAAAGAACTAACGCCCGCTGTCGGGCTTTAAGCGCGGCGATTAAAATCTGGACCGCGCCTTATATAAAAATTGCTATCCACGCCGACATTCAAATACTGGCTGTTTTCCAAATGATAAACTTTCTGACCCATAAAATCTTCCGGCGGACAGTTAGACATTATTGATTGATTGACCAGGCTAAAAATATAAGCCGAGGATAAAACAATAAAAAAAGCAATGGACAAGCTAAGGATCAGTCCCCCGTTTCCGCCGGGGAACTCCTGCTCCACTGCTTTCTTTTTTATGCGGTTGTATGATTTCCAGCCAATAAAACCAAAGCTAAACCCTTTGGCCGGCATCACTGCTTTATTTGCGATCATTTTTGTTTTTATTTTTATATTTTCGGCTTTTCACCATTATATTGTAATTATAGCACAGATAACAAAAAAAATCAATCCCCCCGTAAATTGATGAAGTTATTGGGATATTTGGGATTGTGATATTTGAAACAATAATTAATGCTCAATGTTTAATGATTACATGTTCTGTGGTCTCCATTACGCGTTATGCATTATGCGTTTCGCCAAAATTATGATATAATAAAAATAAAAGCAATAAGTAAAACAAGAAAAATAAGCATATTTGGATTATCTCACTCTTATTTTTCTTATTTCTCTTATTTTACTTATTTTATTTTTTTATCATTAAACAAATCTATGCCGGAAAAAAACAAAGCCAAAACATCAAAAGAGCTTGATGTGGAAATTAATAAAAATATCGCCGCTCTCTCTTACGTCTGGATTCTTTTCTTGGTGCCGCTGTTAGGCAAGCGCGATTCCGAGTTTGCCCAATTCCACGCCAAGCAGGGCCTCGTGCTTTTCGTGATTGAATTGCTGGCCGCCCTGCTGGCCTGGTTCCCATTTTTCGGGCAATTGTTAATGCTGGCCCTGGTAGTGGTATCGGTAATGGGAATCGTTAAAACCCTAAACGGTGAATGGTGGCGGATTCCTTTTATCCATGAATGGAGCAAAAAAATTAAATTATAGCCAGACGACAGTAAACAGACGACAGACGACAGGATTTGATCCCGTTTACTGTTTACTGTTTACTGTTTACTTATATGTCTAAATACATCAAATTTTTTAACCAGTTAGGCATCAAAGATGTGCCCTTGGTGGGCGGCAAGAATGCCTCTTTGGGGGAAATGTACCGGAAACTGACCCGCCGGGGCGTGCTGGTACCCAACGGCTTCGCCACCACGGCGGCCGGCTACGATTATTTTCTGGAAAAAACCGGCTTGAAAGCGGAAATAAAAAAAATCTTAAAAGGCTTGGACGCCCATAACATAAAAAATATAATGCAGCGGGGCAAGGCCATCAGACAGGCAATAATCAAAGCCGAATTCCCGGCGGAATTTAAAAATGAAATTATAAAATCCTACCGGCGCTTATCAAACCAGTACAAAGAGAAAGACCTGGACGTAGCGGTCCGGTCATCGGCTACTGCCGAGGATCTACCGGATGCTTCTTTCGCCGGCCAGCAGGAAACTTTTCTCAACATCCGGGGCGAAAAAGAATTATTGCTGGCGGTCAAAAAATGTATCGCCTCATTATTTACCAACCGGGCGATCTCTTATCGGGCGGACAAAGGTTTTAGCCCTTTTAAAGTAGCACTGTCGGTCGGGGTACAAAAAATGATTCGGGCCGATTTAGCCGCCTCCGGCATTATGTTTACGATTGATACGGAATCAGGATTTAAAAATACCGTTTTAATTAGCTCTGTTTACGGCTTGGGGGAAAATATCGTCCAGGGGAGAATCAACCCGGACGAATTTTACGTCTTTAAACCCACGGGCGCAATAATTTACCGCTCAATCGGACGCAAAAGATTAAAGCTGGTATATAGCGGCGATCGGCGCAAACCCACCAAAAACATAAAGGTTAGCGCCTCCGACCAGGCCCGGCAATCAATCAACGACAAACAGATCAAACAACTGGCCGGCTGGGGAATGATTATTGAAAAACATTACGGCCGGCCCATGGACATTGAATGGGCCCTGGACGGCCAGGATAAAAAATTATACATCATCCAGGCCCGGCCGGAGACCGTACAAAGCATAAAAAACGTCCAAATCCTGGAAGAATACCGTTTAAAACAACGCGGCCGGATTATCACCCGCGGCCAAAGCGTGGGCAGCAAGATCGGAGCCGGAACCGCCAACCGGATAATGGAAATCAAAGGCATAAAAAATTTCCGCTCCGGACAAGTGCTGGTAACCGACATGACCGATCCGGACTGGGAGCCGATTATGAAAATCGCTTCCGCCATCGTGACCGACAGGGGCGGACGCACCTGCCATGCCGCCATTGTTTCGCGCGAACTGGGAATTCCCTGCGTGGTCGGCACTAACAACGCCAGCGCCAAAATCAAAACCGGGAAAAAAATCACCGTCAGCTGCGCCGAGGGTGAAGTCGGCTATGTTTATGAGGGCATATTGCCTTTTACGGTCAAAAAAACCAACATTAAAAAATTAGTCGCGGGCAAACGCCGGCCCAAAACCAAAATAATGATGAATGTCGGCGAACCGGACATGGCCTTTTCTTTTTCTTTCATCCCTAACGACGGCGTCGGCCTGGCCCGGCTGGAATTCATTATCAGTAATTACATTAAAATTCATCCCCTGGCTCTGCTTAATTATAAAAAAATTAAAGATGCCCGCGTGAAAAAACAAATTGACAAATTAACTGCCGGATATGTTGACAAAAAACAATTTTTCATTGACAAGCTGGCCCAGGGAATCGCCATGATCGCGGCCGCTTTTTATCCCAAGGACGTAATTTTGCGGCTGTCTGACTTTAAATCCAACGAATACGCCAATTTAATCGGCGGCAGCCAATATGAACCGGTTGAAGCCAATCCGATGATCGGCTGGCGGGGAGCGAGCCGCTACTATACGCCTAAATTCCTGCCGGCTTTCCGGCTGGAATGCCAGGCAATCAAAAAAGTCCGGGAAGAAATGGGCCTGGCCAACCTCAAAGTAATGGTGCCTTTCTGCCGTACCACCGAAGAAGCGCAAAAAGTAATCAAAATCCTGGGACAAAACGGGCTTAAACGCGGCCAGAAAGGCTTTGAACTCTACTGTATGATTGAAATACCGTCCAACGTAATTTTAGCCGATGAATTCGCCCGCCTCTTTGACGGTTTCTCCATCGGCACCAACGACCTGACCCAGCTCACGCTGGGCGTTGACCGCGACAGTTCGCTCGTGTCTCACGTTTACGACGAGCGCAACCCGGCGGTCAAGGCCCTGGTGCGCTATGTCATTGAGGCCGCCCGCCGTACTAAGACCAAAATCGGCATCTGCGGCCAGGCGCCTTCGGATTATCCGGAATTCGCCCGCTTTCTGGTTAAGTGCGGCATCGACAGCATTTCCCTTAATCCGGACACGGTGATTAAAACGACTTTGGACTTGATGAAGAAACGGGGAACGCGTAACGCATAACGTATAACGTGGAACTTGAAACTCACAACCTGTCACTATTTTAAAATAAAAAAGAACGCCTGTGATGGGCGTTCTTTTTTAGATTGACTAAAAAAATTAAATCTGTATAATTTAATTAAGTGGCTGTTTTTATCAAATATCTATATTTGATTGGTCGTCTGCTAACGGACGGCTATTGTATTACTCGGAACTTCCGATTGTCTTAATGCCGAGTGATTATAAAATAACCGAAATGCGCCAG
>CAYNBD010000034.1:7299-10457 GCA_964395755.1 uncultured Gammaproteobacteria bacterium | reverse complement strand
GAAGATTATATTGAAAAATTAAACAAGGTTTGGTCTGAATCTTATAGAGCTTTAAACCCAGGATGTCGTCTTTGTATAAATATAGGAGACCAGTTTGCCAGAGCTATCACGTATGGCCGATACAAAATAATTCCCATCCGGACTGAAATTATAAAATTTTGTGAGTCAATCGGTTTTGATTACATGGGAGCTATTATTTGGCGAAAAATGACTACTATGAATACAAGTGGCGGAGCTTCGGTTATGGGTTCATATCCTTATCCTCGCAATGGCCATATTGTTATTGATTATGAATTTATACTGTTATTTAAAAAATTGGGCAAGGACAAAAATAATGTTTCGCGAACAATTAAAGAAAAATCAAAATTAACCAATGAAGAATGGCGGAAATATTTTACTGGCCACTGGAATTTTGCCGGTGAAAAACAAAATGGTGGCCATATAGCTATGTTTCCAGAAGAATTACCATATCGTTTGATCAAAATGTTTAGTTTTGTCGGGGAAAATATCCTTGATCCATTTTTGGGTAGTGGAACAACTTCAAAAGTAGCTCGGGACTTGGACAGAAATTCAATTGGCTACGAAATAAATAAAGAATTTTTACCGATAATAGAAGAAAAAGTTGGCAAGAATAAAAAATCTCTTTTTGGCAAGGACGATTCCTTTGAAGTGATTTTCCAAAAAAATAAAAATATTTTAAACAATAAAGCGAAAAACAATAGCACAATATTAAATAATAGAATTAATCATCCGGAATATTGGAAACAATGTAGAAATGCCGAATTGTAAATTATGATTTATTCAATTAACCTAACTCTATGGACACAACACCTTGGATTTTAATAGCGGTTTTGGTACTGATTATCGCCCTGGGAGTGGCGGCGGTTTTGATGAAGAAAAAAACCAAAGCTCCGACCGATTATTACATTTTTTTCATTATGGGCATTATTTGGCTGGGAGCCGGCATTCCGCTTAAGAATTACGCTTTGTCAGCCATGGGAGTGGTGTTTATGATTATCGGCCTGGCCAACAAGGATAAATGGAAAGCCAATCATCGCCGCTGGAGCCAGCTTGGGCCGGAAGAAAAAAGACTGAAGTTATTTTTAATTATAGGCCTGGGGGTTTTGGTCCTGGCCGGTTTGGCGGCTTATTTTTTGGTTGAGCGGGGGATTATTTAACTAACTTCACTCCGCCTCAACCCCTTCCGCCTTCGCTCCGCTCTGGCTCCCTCCCCGAATTAGGAGAGGGCCGGGGTGGGGTATCTGGATTTCTCCCGTGTTGACGAACCAGAGCTTATTTTAGTATAATAATAAGAGATTTAAATTAGGGAATAGATTTTTTAGTCTATTTTTTTATTGAAAAAATTTAATTACAGAGTTAACTCTGTAATTAAATTAAAAACATTATGGCTAGATTAAAATTAGAGGACAGAAATATAAGAAAATTAGCTAAGGTCGGGGGAGGCAAGACGTATGCGCTTACTTTGCCGATTGAGGTTATCCGAAAATTTGGCTGGCAGGAAAAACAGAGATTGGAAATTGAAGTTGATGAAAAAAGAAAAAGGTTAATTATTAAGGACTGGAAAAAATAAGTTTACAAATTACGAATATTTTACGAATATACAGATAAAATAAGCCAACGTTACCTGTTTGACTAGAGCCCATCTCAAAAATAATCTTTGGCGCAATTTTGGTAAATTTCGGCTGCAAATTTCCAAAATTTCGTCAAAATAGATTACTATTTTTTCTCAATTTTGAAAATTTTCGCTCGAAATTTCCTCAAAATCGCCTTAAAGCTATTTTTGAGACGGGCTCTAATATTTTTTATTCATTCGTATATTCGTAATAGATTTGTAATTCGTAAGGTATAATATGAAAGTTGTCTTGGCGGAAGTACAATCTTTGTCTAAAAGAAAGTGCGTTAACAAGGATTTGGCCGGCGGGATGGGCACCGGCACCTGGGTGGGTAATTCCTGGCGGGCGCGGCTTTTTGAGCGCGTAAAAAAGAGAAGCGTGATTCTGCCCAATATCACGGTTGCTTATCTGGCGGCGATTTTCCGGCATGGAGGCTGGGAAGCGGAGATTGTTAATATAGAAAGAGAAATTCCGCAGTTGACTGCTGATTTGGTTTTGGTGCAGACTACAATCGTTGATTGCCGGCATGAGCGGGCAGTGATGCTGAATTTTAAAAAACAGGGTTTGCGGGTCGGGGCCTACGGCAGTTTTGCTTCGGCCCGGCCGGAGTTTTTTTCCGGCGCGGCTGATTTTATTATCAAAGGGGAAGCCGAAGCCGGGGCACTGAAATTGCTGGCAGCGGGCGGGATACCGGCAGGCATTTTGGAAGTTAAGCCAAAGGAGAATATTGACTCTTTGCCTTTTCCGGATTGGAGCGGTTTTCCCCTGGATAAATATTCATATTTTCCCGCCTTGAACCGCCGGCCGGTAGTAACGGTTTTAACTTCCCGCGGCTGTCCTTACTCTTGCTCTTATTATTGTCCTTATACGATCGGCGCCGGGCGCCAGTGGCGGGCGCGGTCAGTGGATAATGTAATTAAAGAAATAGCGTATTTAAAAAAAGAATATAAAATCAAAGCAATTGATTTTCGGGACGCGGTTTTTAGTCTGGACAGGGAAAGAACCTTGGCGTTGGTCGCGGCTCTGGAAAAGAATAATTTTAATTTAATTTGGTCTTGCGAAACCAGGCTGGATCGCCTGGACAAGGATTTGGTTAAAAAAATGCGGGCAGCCGGCTTGCGCCACCTGAATGTCGGGGTGGAGTCGTCCGATCCGGAAATTCTGGCCGGTTCCTCCCGCCTGCCGGTTGCCGATAAATACCAGAAGGAAATAATCGTTTATTGTCAAAGAGTGGGAATAAGCGTGGCGGCTTTTTACATTTTGGGCTTGGAGGAAGACAGCCGGGAGAGCGTTTTAAAAACAATAAATTATGCCCAAAAGTTAAATACCCTGGTAGCGCAATTTACGATTTCCACGCCTTATCCGGGCACACCTTATTATGATGAGCTGGCGCGGACGGAGAGACTGACAAGCGATAGCTGGGAAGACTACGACGCTTATACTCCGGTTTTTAAACATAAGAATTTAAGTGCACGGGAATTGCTGGAATTAAAAGAAAGAGCCTTCGTGTCTTATTATTTTCGG
>CAYNBD010000034.1:839-7199 GCA_964395755.1 uncultured Gammaproteobacteria bacterium | reverse complement strand
TCCATCTGGCCGCGAAATTAGGCGGCCGCGACCGGGAAAAAATACAGCAAGTTAATCTGGGGGGGACTAAAAGAGTGTTAGAATTTTGTCGACGGGAAAAAGTAGGGAAATTAGTATTTTTGTCCAGTTTAAAAACACTTTCCCGTTTGCGCGATCCTTATCTTGATTCAAAAAGGGCGGCGGAGAAAGTAGTACGGGATTCTGGCTTATCCTATGTCATAATTCGGCCCGGCATGCTCTACGGCCCGGGCGATAAAAAAAACATCGGTTTACTGGCGGCCCTGGCCCAAAAGTTGCCCTTTTTGCCGGTTTTAAGTTTTAGGATTCAACCCTTATTTATCGCTGATTTGGTCAGGGTGATTGCCGGCTGTTTAGCCGGCCCGGACAAAAATATTTATAACGTTGCCGGCCCGGAAACGTTGAGTTGTCTGGATATTTATCGCGAGTTTAAAAAGCAGGGATATAATTTTCGAATCATTAATTGGCCGCGTTTTTTTTCCACGGCGATTAGGCTGGTTGCATATTTCCCTTTTGCGCCCTTGCCGGCCTGGCAGGTTAAATCTTTACTGACCGATGAGACTTTTTCCGGCGCTGACTGGCCGCGAATTTTTAAGATTAAGCCGACCTTTTTTCGTGAAGGTGTTTCCAGGTTATAAAGTAAAATAAGAATAAAAAGTAAAATAAGTAAAATAAGAATAAAAAGATAACTGGAATTTGGAATTAGGGGAAAGACACGAAAATAACAAATGAATACGAAAGGAACGAAAATGTTAAATTGTTCTATGTTCCTTGTTCCATGTTCTATGTCGTCTGTTTACTGTTTACTGTTTTCTGCCGTCTGCTATCTGTTATTTATCTATAAATATGAATAAATTATCAATCATCATTCCGGTTTATAATGAAAGAGGCACCATCCTTAAGATTTTAGATAAAATTAATAAGGTTGATTTGGGCATGGAAAAAGAAATAATTATCATTGACGATAATTCCGTTGACGGTACCAGGGAACTTTTAACGGCTTGGGGCGATAAATATAAAATTTTATTCCAGCCGCGTAATTTGGGTAAGGGACGGGCAATCAGAACCGGTTTGGCCGAAGTGAGCGGCGATTTGGTCGTAATCCAGGATGCCGATCTGGAATATGACCCGGAAGACATAAAGTTGCTGTTGGCTAAAATGCGGGAAAAGCAAGCCCAGGTAGTTTATGGTTCGCGCCGACTTAAAAAAAGCAATCATTATGAACATTATTCCAGCTTGGCTTTCGCTGCGGGCGGCATATTTGTAACCTGGCTGACCAATTTGCTTTATGGGATAAACATTACGGATGAGCCGACCTGTTACAAAATGTTTCGGACAGGGTTGCTTAAAAGTTTGAATTTGGAATGTGAGCGTTTTGAATTTTGCCCGGAGGTAACGGCTAAAATCGCCCGGCAGAAGATAAAAATTTATGAGGTGCCGATTAATTATTATCCCCGGCACAAAAACGAAGGCAAGAAAATAAACTGGCGCGACGGCGCAGAGGCAATTTGGACGCTGATTAAATACAGGGTATAATGCAAATCCGCAAATTTATGCAAATAATTTGCATTATTCGTTATTTGCGGTATTCGCGTATAATTTGCAGCATTCGTATTATATGAATATTTTACTTATTAATCCTCCCTGGGTGATTGGGGAAGACAAAAATTTGTGGAAGGGCGTGGCCAGCTGCTGGCCCAGCTTGGGGCTGGCTTACATTGCCGCGGTTTTGGAGCGCGACGGACACCGGGTGCGTTATTTGGATTGTTCGGCCGAGCATTTGACCGTTGGCGCTACGCGCGCGGTTTTGCAAAGTTATCAGCCGCCGGATTTTATCGGTTTGCATGCCACTACCCCCCTGGTTAATAATGCTTTGGCGATTGCGGCCATTGCCAAAGAGGTTTTTCCCGGGGTAAAGACGGTTATCGGCGGGGTGCATGCTTCCGTTCTGCCGGACGAAGTTTTAGAACAAACGGCGGTTGATTATGTGATTATTGACGAAGGCGAAGAAGCGATGCGGGAATTAGTCGGCGGGAGAAACCCGGAAGAAATTTTAAGCTTGGGCTATAAAAAAGACGGCCGGATTATTAAAAATCCTTTGCGTCCGCTGATTGAAAATCTGGACAGCCTGCCTTTCCCGGCTTATCATCTTTTGCCCATGGATAAATATTATCCGGCTATCGGCAGTTATAAAAGATTGCCGGCCATGGCGATTCTGGCCACCCGCGGCTGCCCGGGCCGCTGTACTTTTTGCTATCGGACTTTTCGGGGACGGGTAAGAGTCAGATCGGCGGCCAATATCGTGGCCGAGATTAAGTTACTGCAAAAAAATTACGGCATTAAGGAGATTGCTTTTTATGACGATACTTTTACTTTGTTTAAGCCGGTGGTTAAGGAATTTTGTGATATAATTAAAAAAGAAAAGTTTAATTTAAGTTGGTCTTGCTTTACCCGGGTTGACCGCATAGACGAGGATTTGCTTAAAATCATGAAAGCGGCCGGTTGCCATTTAATTTTGTTCGGGGTGGAATCCGCCGACGAGCAGATTTTAAAAAACATCAATAAAGGCATTTCTCTGGACAAGGTGCGGGCAGTGGTCAAGCTGGCGCGCAAATTGGGCGTGGAAACCAGGGCCTCGTTTATGTTCGGCAACCAGGGCGAAACCGAGGAAACGATCAAAAAAACCATCGCTTTTGCCCTGGAACTTGATCCGGATGAGGTTCAGTTCAATATTACCACCCCTTATCCCGGCACCGAATTATTCGCCTGGGCTAAAGAGCGGGGATACATAAAAAGTTTTAACTGGGACGACTACAGTTATTCCAATGTGGTTTTGGAATTGCCGGGGCTACCGCGGGAAAAATTGCAGTATTATTATGATTTGGCCCACCGCCGGTTTTATTTCCGGCCAAAGATAATTCTTCGTCGCCTGTTTAAGGTAAGAAGCTGGGACCAGTTGGCACAGGAATTTAAGGGCGGCTGGGCGCTGTTCAAATTCGTGTTTGGAAAGTTTAAATAATCATTATAAATTTTTAATTTTCAATGTTCAATTTTCCCCGACCTCGCCTAGCGAAGCGGGGCGGGCAAACAATGATTTAATGTTACAATTTATAAATTTAATAATTGGGAAATTGGAAATTCATTGAAAATTGGAAATTGATAATTGAAAATTTTTTTAAAAAGATTATGAATTTTTTAAAAAACAATAAAATTATAATCATCATTCTCCTACTTTCTTTTTTCTTAAGCTTGGGTTATTCTTTTTATTTTAAAATTAAACCCGCGGTTGACGCTCAGGGTTATGATATAATCGCTGCCAATATCGCGGCCGGCAACGGCTATCGCTCCAGTTTGAACGTGCCCTTGGCGGAGGATTGGGCGATTATGCGGGTCGGGCCCTTGTATGAATATTTTTTAGCCGGCATTTATTATGTTTTCGGCCATAGCTACGGCTGGGTTTGGCTGGCGCAGGCGCTGCTGCACGCTGTCAGCGCCTGGTTGATTTATTTAACCTGCCTGCTGGTTTTTAAAGACCGGGAAAAGAAAAAAATCATTGGTCTGTTGGCGGCCGGAATTTTCGGTTTTTATCCCGATTTGATTGAAATTTCCGCTATGCTCATGACTGAGACTTTTTATTTGTTTTTGTTTTGCCTGGCGATTTATCTTTTCTTCCGCTATTTTTATCGGCCCGGTGTTTGGTCGGCCCTGGTTTTGGGACTGGTTTTCGCTTTAGCGACTTTGGCGCGGCCGCCGGTTTTGTTCTTGGTGCCGATTGTTTTATTTTATTATTGCAAAGAGAAGAGAATTTGGCTGGGGATTTTATTTATTATGACGATGCTGGCGGTTTTTACCCCCTGGACGGTCAGGAATTATAGGGTGTATGATAAACTGATGCCTTTTAGCACGGCCGGGGCTTATAATTTTTGGATCGGCAATTATCACGGCGGCAACGGCGAGCAGGAGCCGACCGCGGAAATGAAAAATTACGCCCATGAACAAGGAATTTCAGCCATTCCGGCAGAGGCCACTCGGCAATTTAAGAATTTTTTGTTTCACTATCCGGGTGAATTCATAAAGTTAACCGCTCTGCGGATAAACAAATATTTCAGCGTCATCCGGCCGATGGGATTTTGGTTTTATCAGAGCGGCTGGGGTCAGTTTGCTTTTATTATGTCGTCGGCCGCGGCTTCAGTAATAATTTTCATTTTCGGTTTGGCCGGCTTGATCAAATCTTGGGCGGCCGAAGATACGGTCCGGCGTTATCTGTTAGCTTTTATCATCATTACCCCGCTGATCGTCTTGGTTACCGTGGTGGAAACCAGATATCGCTTTCAGATTTATCCGTTGTTGGCTATTTTCGCCGCTTATTTTATGGTTTATTTATGGCAGGAGAAAAAATGGCGGGATCAAGCATTGTGGTTCTCCGTTGCGATTATTTTAGCCAACGGATTATTGGATTTGATTTTAAGCTGGGACAAATTTCAGGACAGATTGGGGACGTTTTTTTAGAAGATTACAAATTACAAATCAGCACAAATAACACAAATACTTTTTATCATCGCTTGTTATTATATTCGTATTAATACTTTGACCTAATTTGTGCTATTTGTGATTAGATTTGTGCATTTGTAATTTGTGTAATTTTATAATTATGGACTATGATAAAACCATCGTTTTAATTCCGACCTATAATGAGAAAGAAAATATCAGCTTCATCGTGGAGAAGGTTTTTTCTTTGTCTCCGGAAATTAAAATTTTAGTGATTGACGACAGTTCCCCGGATGGAACAGGGGAGGAGGTCAAAAAACTGCTGGCCGCTTATCCCGGTTTGAGCCTGCTATCCCGAAGGAAAAAAACTGGTTTAGGCGATGCCTACAAAGACGGCATTAAACATGTTTTGGATAATTTTACCGATATTAAGTACGTGGTGACCATGGATGCGGACGGTTCACATCAGCCCGAATACATTAAGGTTTTTTTGGAAAATATCCGCGCCTGCGACCTGGTAATCGGCTCGCGCTATGTCCGGGGCGGCGGGGTGGAGAATTGGGAGCTTTGGCGCCGCTATTTAAGCCGGCTGGGCAATTTATATTCTAAAATATTGACCGGGGCCGGAATTAACGATTTAACCGCCGGCTTTATCTGCGCGCGGTGGGCAATACTGGAAAAGATTGATTTTAGCCGGATCGGTTCTTCCGGCTACGCTTACCAGATTGAATTTAAATTTTATTGCGTTAAAATTTTAGGGGCGCGCGCCCGGGAAATACCGATTTATTTTAAAAGCCGGCGGGGAGGAGAGTCAAAGCTGTCCAACCAAACAATCACCGAGGGACTGCTGACGCCTTGGCGCTGTCTGTTAAACGCAATATGGAAAAAATGATTTGTCCGCTTTGCGGCTCGGAAAAAATTAAATATTATTTTACAAAAAACAAATTTAAACTTTATCAATGCCTTGCTTGCGAGCTGGTTTTTGTTTATCCGTTTCCCGCGAATTTAGAAAAAATATACGGGCAGGAATATTTTAAAAAAAGCGCCGGTAAAACCGATTTTGGCTACGTTGATTATGAAAAAGATAAAAGGGCGATGGCAAGTATTTTTATAAAATATTTGAAAAAACTGGAAAAACTGACGCCGGGAAGAAAAATTTTTGACGTCGGCGCCGCCACCGGCTACTTTTTGGACCGGGCCAGGCAAAGAGGCTGGCGGACATTTGGCTCGGAGATATCCGAGTACGCCGTTTTTAAAAATAAAGCCAAGGGCCATCAAGTGTTTTACGGCGGACTGCCGGAATTAGAATCGGCAGGCGAGTTTGACGCCGTGACGATGTGGGACGTTTTAGAGCATTTAAGAGACCCGAAAGCGTATCTGAAAGCCGCGGCCGGAATGCTGAAAGCGGGAGGGCTGCTGGTTATCAATACGGTAGACAAGAGCAGCTGCTGGGCCCGGCTGTGGGGAAAACAGTGGCATTTAATAGTGCCGCCGGAACACTTATTATATTTTTCCCGCAAAAATTTGGAAATGCTTTTAAATGATAATGGTTTTACAATCATTGAAATAAAAAAGCCTGGCAAAAAATTTACCTTATCTTATATATTTAAAACCGCTTATAGCTGGCAACGCCTGCAGATATGGAAAATTTTGTCGGAATATTTTGATAAACCCGGGTGGCGCAAGATTTATATTCCCATAAATTTCCGGGATAATATATCCATATTGGCCCGGAAAGAAAAAAATGAGTAAAACATTGGAATTGTTAAAAAAACATTATCTGGCGGTTCTGCTGGCGGTTGCGGCCGGAGTTTTAACCCTGTGTCCGCAATTGCTGGCCATCCGGACAGCGCC
>CAYNBD010000034.1:0-829 GCA_964395755.1 uncultured Gammaproteobacteria bacterium | reverse complement strand
ACGAGCTTTATTATTTGGCTCGGGCGCGGGACATTATAGACGGGCACAGTTTTTTGGCCAATCCTTATATTCATGAATATAAGGACGGTCAGCCGATGCAATTTTGGCTGCCGGATTATCTCTTGGCCAAACCCCTGGGGCTGCTGAACATTGATTTGCACCATGGTTTTTTGTTTTACGATTTCCTCCTGCCCTTGATTCTGCTGCTCTTAACCTATGCGATTATTTTTTCGTTAACCGGCTCGCGCTTTTGGGCGCTGTCCGGGGCGGGCTGGCTGCATCTTGATATGTTTCTTGGCCTATTCAACCGGTCGCCCAGTCCCCAGCTTAACCATATTTTTTGGCTGCTTTTATTTTTGGTTTGGCTACTGTTTTTAAAGAAGCCGAATTATGTCCGCGCGGTGGTCATAGGTATTGTTTTCGGTTTGTTGTTTCATATCTACCCCTATTACTGGACTTTTTACGTGATATTGTTCGCGCTTTTCCTGGTTTTGAATTTTTTGCTGAAAAAAGAATGCGCTTACAAAAAATATTTTTTGGCCCTGGCCATCGCTCTGTTTATTTCCCTGCCCTATTTTATTTCCCTGTTTAAAGCCATGAGCCTGCCTTATTACGAAGAATCTTTGGCCCGTTTGGGCATGATTAATACGCATTTTCCCTCCGGGATTAATGTCCTGTTCTGGGGCGGGTTGGTAGCGCTGTTATTTTTGTTTTCGTATCACCGGAAAGTGGTAACAATAAAGCCTTTGACCATCCTGCTTTTCAGCGCCGTTGTGGCGCCGATGATTGCGGTTAACCAGCATGTTATCACTGGTAAAAATTTGCAGTT
>CAYNBD010000033.1:0-10462 GCA_964395755.1 uncultured Gammaproteobacteria bacterium | reverse complement strand
AGATCTGCTTGTCCGGCGATACCATAAAAGACGGGGTTTTCTCCCGGTGGAAAGGACAAGACGCCCGGAAATTTATCCCGGCCGGTTTTAGGGGAATGTACTCGCGGATAACTTCCACGATGTCCAGTTTTGATTTTATTTCATCTGACGGCTGCTGCATATTATTAATTATCTTCTAGCCTTGGCTATTTTTCTATCTTATTGATTTCTTAATATTTTTATGCTAAAATATTGACAATGGTATTTGCGAGGGCTCTGGCTCTCCCGCGGTTAAATACATAAAACCGCAGACAAATATCATTACAAAAAAAGTTTATTTACCGGCTTCCCGAGTCTCCTTCATGGAAGACTTTTTTTGTTGCCTCTACGAGCGAGTCTTTCCGGGTTTTCCAGAATGGCACGATACTCCGGGTTGACCACCGGCTACTTTTTTTATGATTACTTTTATTTTAATTTTAAAACTAATTAATGTACAGAGATATCTCTGTACATCACTCTCTTTAAAATCGCCTAATTGCAATTGCAGAGATTGCTTCGTCCCCCGATACTCACTTCGTTCGGTCTCCACCGACTGGCGGATCGCAATGACAAACCTGTTATGCGTTCCACGTTATGCGTTATGCGTTATGCGTTACAAGTTACGAGTTGCGAGTTACAAGTTATGGGTTATGCGTTAATCTTAACACCAAAATGTTTTTCTAAAGCCTGAACGTCATTATTTAATAAATCATCATCGCTTAAACCCAAATAAGCAAACTTGGCCCTGACTTCCTCATCCCGGCCGATTTCATAAGCCATATGAGCGTCGCTATTGATAATGGTCTTCTGCTTGTGCTTCTTTAAAATAGCAACCATGCGCTTCATCCGATTATACACCTTGTCCGCGTGTGATTTATCGACGTAAAAGTAAGCGCTGTTAACTTCCAGGATAGTGTTGAGCTTACAAGCGGCCAAAGCAATGGCTTCAATGTCAACGTCAAAATTATTGCCGACATTATAAGGATGGGCAATCATTGTTACCAGCGGGTTTTTCATAACTTCAATGATGGTCCTGGTGTTGCCGGCCCGGCCCAAATCCTGATAGCCGCAATTTTTATGCAAGCCGGCGATGACAACATCCAGGTCTTTTAGTATTTTCTCCGGCAAATCCAAGCTGCCCGCCCCGTCCAATATATTGGCTTCAACTCCAAATAATAGCCTTACCCCGTTTATTCTTTTCGGCAGCCTTCTGCCAACGCGAAAATAGCTTGTTGACAGTCCTGCAGATGCCGCCGGCCCGTGGTCGGTTATGCCCAAAACTTCCACGCCCCGCTTTTGCGCTTCCCGGGTCATCTCCTCAATCGTGTTAAAAGCATGGCCGCTGGCAATGGTATGCGTATGTAAATCAATTTTTAACATACAAACTAAATTAAAGGATAAATTATAAATTCAATAATAACAAACTTCTCACTTCTAACTTCTCACTTCTTACTTCTCACTTCTTACTTCTTACTTCTTACTTCTCCCATCCCCATTCACTGTACAATAAATTTTTATCCAGACAGTCAATCACCTGTTTAATATAAGGAATGACGTTCTCCGGCAAGTTGTCCAAATCAAACCAGGCCAGATCATCGCATTTATCCGGTTCCCTGTTTTTGGGCTCACCCGCCCACTTCTCCGTTTTTAAAAAAACGTCAATTCTTTCATTTTTATATTCGGGGTTACTCTGGGAAATCCTATTCATAACATGCACCACTTCCAAATCATCCGCGTTTATTTCCAGACCGGCCTCTTCCCGCGCTTCCCGCACCATGGCCCGCCGAACCGTTTCCCCACCCTCAAGGTGGCCGGCCACAAAACTGTAATGGCCATCATAGTGGCCGGTATTATACCGCCTCAATAATAATATGCGCTGATCCCTTATTAACACCAAATAAACCGCCGGCGTAATTTTAAATCTTTTTTTCATAAGAGATTCCACGTTATGCGTTATGCGTTCCACGTTATGCGTTATGCGAACAGCTTCCGCCACCAACTCTTCTTCTTTGGTTTATCCATTTCCCGCGGCAACTCGCCGTGTCCGATTCTATCCAGAACATCACCTTCGTTGTCGTTGTTACGGGTTATGGGTTGTGGGTTATGGGTTACGAGCCCCTTAAGTCTCGCCATCTCCCCGGCCACTACTTCTCCCCCGTACTCGGCATTATGGGCGTGCGCGCCCGCATAGCTCGCCTGTTTCTGGTCCAAATGCAAATTAAAAATTATTTTGTCCCCTTGCCGGTCAACATATAAATGCAAGCGCGGATAAAACCCGCTGCCCAAACGGCGGACAAAACTGTCTGTATCCCGACTCCGGTCCCGGATATAACCGTAGCCGGCCTTTCTTAAAAAAATTTCCGGCGTGCCGTTTATTTGATTCTTATTGATAATTAACTTCATGGATGACCTTAATAATTTCTAATTTCTAAATTATAATTTCTAAATAAATTAAAATAAGTAAATCATGAATTAAACATTTTATTAGAAATTAGGAATTATAATTTAGAAATTATCTCCTAGCTTTATTCCACGACTTTTTATATAATTTTAAGGTCTCTTCCTTGCCCGGCAGTTTGGCCACCGCTTGCCTTGCGCCTTGACCCAATTTTTGCCTTAACTCAGGATTTTCAATTAGTTTAATCATGGCCTCTTCCAGGGCCTGCTGGTCGCCTACCGGTATGACCAGGCCGGATTCATTGTTTTTTATCACCTCGCCGGCACAACCCACGTCCGTCATAATAATCGGCAAGCCGTAAGCCGCGGCTTCAATCACGGCCAGGCCCCAGCCCTCGTAATCCGAAGTCAGTAGAAACGCGTCTGCCTTTTTATAATACTCATCCAAATCATCTTGCCACCCCAAAAATTTTACTATACCACCTAATTTTAACTTCTTACTTCTTACTTCTAACTTTTTACTTTCCGGCCCATCGCCCCCAATTATCCATAATTCCGCCTTATTCATTTTTAATTTTTCATTATTCATCGCTCTAATTTGCATCTCAATATTTTTAACCGGAACCAACCTACCCACTGTTAAAAATACAATGTCATTGCGAGCCCCCGGAGCGGAGCGGAGGGGGCGTGGCAATCCCGTTGTCTTCAATACTTTTGTGAAAATAGGAATCACCGTAATCTTCTCTGCGTCCACGCCCAATTCACGAACCAGCCATCTTTTTAACCGCTGGCTTACCACCCTGATCGCGTCTGCCCTGGGTATGACGTATTTGGCAACCAATTTGCGCAGCCCGCGGTATTTTTCCAGCCCATGAACCTGTACTTCCAAACCAAGATTAAATTTTTTCGCTAACTTTAAACCAGCCCACCCTAAAAAATATTGGTCCTGGACTGTTATTATAGCAAATTTCTCTTCCTGCAACAATTTTTTTCCCAGTTTGTAAATCTGAAACAATTGGCTGATTTTTCCGCCTTTGCCCGCGCCGTAAGCCTTGGCTTGAGCCGATAAATCAACTTCCCGGTAATGCCTGGCCGGCACAATTACAACGTATTTCTCTGTCATTTCTCCATACTCAATCACCCTCCGCGCCAACCGAGATGTCTTGTCTAAAATTGAATTGTCCAAACCCAAACTTAAAATTTTCATATTTTAATATTGTCACATTGTTTCATTGCTACATTGTTAAATTGTTGCGAGTTACAGGTTATGAGTTATAAGTTACGAGTTATAAGTTACGAGTTATGGGTTACGGGTTATGGGTCGCCTATCTACTGACAAACCTTTTCGCCAGCTTAAACTCAATCGGCCAGAAAAAAAATTTTAATTTCCAGCGCAACTTGCACAACAAGATAAAGGGCAGCTTCAGCCATTTCTGGGCCTTGACGCTGGAACCCAGAGCGCTTTTAAAACTATGGGCGCCGAAACGGACATAGGCCTCCATGGATTCCACCAAATCCTTGTGCTGCACCCAGGGAAAATTCTTGACCGTCAAATAACTAAGCTCTTTTTCCGCCCGTTCCGCCCATGCTTCCAGGCCGGCGGACGCCTGCCAGCCGGCACGCAAACATTCCTCGTATAATTCCGAGCCGGGGTAGGGCCGGAATGCCTGCGGGCCCAAAATCTGCACCCGGCCGCTTAGTTTGAGCAGTTTATCAATCAGGCGCAGGGTCATCTTTATGTCTTCCTTGCTTTCTCCCGGCAAACCGATCATAAACGAATACTGGGGAATGATATTATGCTTTAAACAAAGTTCGGCTGAATTCATTATCTCTTCCGGGGTAATGTCTTTTTTAATTTTCGCCAGTATCGCCGGACTGCCTGACTCGGCGCCGAAAGACAATAAATAACAGCCGGACTTTTTCAGCCTGCCCATGAATTCGTCGTCAATCATCCCCGGCCTGATATAATTGGCGCGCACGGTCGTCTCCCAGGGCATAACCAGATTCCTTGCAATCATACCGTTAATGATGGCCCGGGCGCGGTTGATGTCAACGAAAAAATTTTCGTCCCAAAAACGCAACCGCTTGCCGGAAAAATAATCCTTGCTTCGGATAACGGCCAGATCCCGGAGTACCTGCTCCACCGTCCGCGGCCGCCAGCGGTTTTTTAAAATCGCGTTAATGCAAAAAGCGCAGCGATGCGGACAGCCGCGGGAAGTCAGGGAAGGAACCAGACAGAGGTTTTCCAAAATTTCCCGGGGAGCCAAATCCCAGTTCAATAGCGGCGCTCGGGCCGGATCAAGCAGTTCTCTCTTCGGGTTGATCTGCACCTCGCCGCTGCGGTTTTTATAGGCCAAACCCCTAATTGCCGCCCAAGGCCGGCCGCTAACCGCTTCCAGAACGGTCTCTTCCCCTTCGCCCGCGCAAACCAGGTCAACCAAAGGATGAGCCGCGGTCTGGGCGGGAAAAAAAGTCGGATGGCTTCCGCCCCAGATTATCCTGGCCTCCGGATTAATCTCCCTGATTAAACGGCTAACAGCCAAAGCATTGGCAATCTGGGTGGTCATCACCGATAAACCGGCATAATCAAACTCACCCGCCCTGGCTTTGATTAAATCCAGATAATTTTTCTGCCGGACGCCGTCAATAATTTCCACTTTTACTCCGCGGCTATCCAGATAAGTAGCCAGACTCAACAATCCGACCGAAATGGAACTGTCATAATTCTCCCGGGCAATATTGAAGGGCGGGTTGATGAGTAGTATTTTATTCATTTTATTATTTAAATAAACTAATATCGCTGCCGGTGGACATCTTCGTCCACCGGATACCTACCGCTTCCAATCGCAGGTATGCCGGGGAGCCGGAGCTCCCCGGCCAGCTATTTTATCTTCTTATTTTTCGTTTCCCATTGCCAGCTCCCCAAACATCCTATCGTGCTCCCGGGCCACGTCTGCCCAGCCCCTTGGCTTTATTTTCAAATCAGCCAAAGCCCGCTCATAAGCGGACAGGTTATCGGGCCGGAGCAAAAATTCAATTTTTTCCTTGATATCCGCCTTGTCCCGGGGATTAACCAAAATCATTTTATTAAGCCACTCCCGCTCCAGGCCGGTTTCCCGAGTTAAAATAATCGGCTTGGCCAATCCCAGACATTCCAGAGCCAGATTGGGACTGATCTCCGTGCTTGAAGGCAAAAGCACAAATTTGCAACCCTTGATAATTTTTATCAGCTCATCGTGGGGAAAATTTCCCATCAGTTTAACCCGCTTTGCCAGCTTTTTATTTCCGATTAATTTTTCCAGTCTTTCCTTTTCCGGCCCCTGCCCGAAAATTAACAGTTTTAAATCTTCCCGCTTAAGTTCGCCAAAAATTTCAACCAAACATTCAATATTTTTCAGCTTTACCAAGCGGCCGGCAAACACCAGGCAATCGCCGTAATCCGCCGCGGTTTCCCCGGCGCTAATCCGCGGAACGGCATTCGGAATTAACCTGATTTTTCCCGCCGGCACCCGGTAATAATTATGGTAAATGCCAGCCTGCAATTTCGTGGAAAAAATAATCAGATCAACTCTCCCCAGGAGCCAACGGCCAAGCGCCAATAATATTTTTTCGGCCAAACGCTTTTTCGGCTGCCGGTAATATTGGCTTAAGGTCATGTCTGTCCAGCCGGACTGGCTGGCTTTTTCCCAAAGAAAATCGCCGCCGGTGCGAAAAACGATTTTCTTGCGTCTTAATTTGGCGGCCATGATGGCCGGCAAGCCGGCGCTCATCAAATCCAGAATGTAAATCAGATCAAAGCGGCCGCTTAGCCGGAAAACCTGCCAAAAATATTTAAAATAACGCCCTAAAATGTTCTGTTGCCGGTTAATTCTATAAATCCGGCCGGCAGCCGGCGCACAGTCGTCGCTATAAGTAATAACTTTTATCTCGCAGCCCAGCTTTGGCAGTTCACGCTCAAGGGCGCGGGCGTAAGTTGCCGGCCCGCCGATATCGGGCGGATAAATTCCGGTGGCGATTAAAATTTTAAATTTTTTTTTCTCCGCCATTATTTTTTAAAAATTATGAATTTATAAATTAAAAAGCTGGTAGCGGCAATCAGGGCCCCCATAATAATCTGCGCCCCCAGATAAATTACTCCTAACTTGTCCACCAACAAATACATCCCGCCCGTATTTATGGCCAAATTCATTAAGCCGGCCAAAAAATACAAAGAGGCCTGGGCGTAAATCCGGTCGCGGGAATTATCGCGGAACGTCCAGAATTTTTGCAGATAAAAACTAACGAAAAAAGCGATAATAAAAGCGATAATGGCGGAAAACAAATACCAGAGATGAAGAATGTCGGTAAAAACGTAAAGCAAAACCAAATCGGTAACCGCAGCCGTACCGCCGGCAATGACATACTTAACGAATAATTTTACTCCCCCGAATTTACCGCACCAGCCCGGGCACAGGGAATAAAAAAAATTTTTGATTTTTCCGTAGATGGGCATAATTTTGATTTTTAAATAAATTCCGGCAAGAGGTAGAGACGCAACATTTTGCGTCTCTACCTCTTATCAGATGATATTAGCCCCAAAAAAATATTTTTCATCTCACCCGCGATTTTTTCCCAACTGTATTTTTCTTCTACCAGCCGGCGCGCGTTCTCCACCGCCCTGTCCACTTCCTCTTTATTCTTAGCGTCCAGAATATATGATATTTTTTCCGCAATGTCGGCCGGATTACTGACCGCGCAAAACCAGCCGGTCTGGCGGTCAGCCAAAAAGTCGGGAATCCCGCCCACCGGCGTGGCCACGACCGGCAAACCGGCCGCCATCGCTTCCAGAAAAACGTTTCCCAGCCCTTCGGAAAGCGAGGGCCGGCAAAAAACATCGCTGGCCCATAAATATGGCGGCAGTTCCGCGTGCGCAATATGTCCTAAAAATACAACCTTGTCTTCAATCTTTAAACCTTTAACCAGGCTTTTTAATTTCTCTTCCTCTGCACCGGTACCAAGTATCAGTAACTTGTAATTGGTCATTGGTAATTTGGGCGCTGATTTTATCAAGTCCTCCACCCCGTTCTTCTTCACCAGCCGCGAAACCGTAATGATAACTTTTTCGTTTTTCTTAATGCCCAACTTTTTTCTAAAATCGAAAATCGAAAATCGTAAATCGTCAATCGCAAATTTTTTCAGATTAACTCCGTTGGGCACGATTTTAACTTCGGCCGCGGGAGAATTAGCTTTAATTCTCTTTTCCAGATGGCGGCTGATGGCGGTGAAAGCGTCCGCTCTTTTAAATACCAGCCGGTGCCAGGGCCTGATAAGCAATCCGTATAACCGCTCACTGCCAAAAACATACCTTTTTAAATGCTCTTCCTCGTCCCCTTCCTGCAAAGTCGGGAGTAATTTAAGGGCAGAAAATTTTTTCTTAAAAAAAGCCGCGGCGATGCTGGCCTGGCTGGCCATAATTGACCAGGCAAGATCGTATTTTTTTTCGCGCTGCAATTTTCGGGCCTGCCAATATCCCAGAAACGGCAATAAAAATTTATCCAGCCCTCCCCAGCCCGGGCCCAGGCGATAAACATTAATGTTACCGATTTTTTCTTGCTTAGCCAGTTTATTGTCCAGGCGCGCGGTCAGCAAGTCAAATTCAATATCTTTAAGCCGATCGGTAATTTCTTTGACCGCCACTTCGGCTCCGCCGACGAACGGAAAATAAGCCGTGGAAAAGATTAAAATTTTCTTATGATTATTTGTCATTTGCATTTTTGACGCTTTTAATGTAGTCCTCAAGATTATGCTTTTCCTCCCAGCCCAATTCCTTTATTTTCGTCAGGTCAATGGTGGACATCCGCCGGTCGCCCGGCTTTTCCGGCAACATTTTGATTTCGCCCCCGAACAGCTTTGCAACTTCCAAAACCGAGTAGGTTTTTTCCGAACCGATGCAGTAGCCGTCGCCCGCGCCTTTTTCCCCGGCTAAAATCAGGCCGGCAACGATGTCATCAATGTGGGTGAAGGCCCGCCTTTGCGTGCCGGGCGCATTAACCAGGTGCGGTTTGCCTTTTAAATAGTTATCGGTAAAAATTCCTATTAAGGTGGCGTATTTACCCTCCCTGATTTCCCGGCCGCCGTAAACGTTATAAAAATAAGTTATTACCCGCGGCAGGCCGAACCATTTATGATAATTATTCACCAGTTCGGTGTTGTTGGCTTTGCTCCAGGCATAGGGCGAATCGTCCCGGCCGCCGATATTATCCCCGAACTTGGTGCTGGAGCCGGCGTAAAGAATTTTTATATTTCGCGTCCGGCAATATTCCAGGACGTTAAAGGTGCCGACTATGTTCAGCCGCCACACCAGCCTAACATCCTCAAAACTGGTTAAAACGCGGGAGTACTCCCCTAAATGATAAACCATATCCGGCGTTTCTTTGACCAAATCTTCTATGTCCTTGGTTTCGCCCTTGATATATTTAACGCCGGGAACATGATTTTTTTCACTGCCGGTAAAATAATTATCAAACGAAGTTACTTCGTTCCCCTGCTCAATTAACTTTTCGCATAAATGCGAGCCGATAAACCCGGCCCCGCCGGTTACTAAAATTTTTGGCATAAAATACAATTTATTTTTTTATTCAAAGATATAACTGTTATTCAATATACTTCCACTATTCCTTGTTCGTCTAAATTCTGGCCATCCCATTTAAATTTCTTTTCCAGCCCAGTTAAACCATCATTAAAATCAACTCCCCAGGTATCATCGTAATTTGAATACAAATGATAATAACTAAGTTGGTTTGGGGTAAGCGGAATCATTCTTTGGTAGACCTTATCTAAAAATTTTTGCCAGTTTGGACTTTTTTTCCAAGGTAATTCTATTAATTCTTTCTTTAAATAATCAAAGCGTATAACTTTATCTGGAGGAATGTGCTCAATTTTCTGTATATCATCTCTAAAAACAAACACACATTCCTTATTTGCCCATTCCGAATAAAAATTAAAGTATATACTAATTTTCCTGACATCGATAATTACAAAAGGGTATACAAAAATTGAAAAGCGTCTTAATTTAGCATCTTCGTAAATTTCTTTTACTCTGCTATATGCCTCTGCGTATTGTTTATCTAAAAATTTATTATCTATATTAAGTTTTGTTATATTATTTATATCTGGAAGAAAAATACTTTCACTTGAAGTGCTTATTTCAAAAAACGTTAATCCATTATCTTCAGATAAAATTTCATTAATTTCTAACTGTGCAGGATCGCTTTCATCACCTAATGAAGACTGTGCAGGATCGCTTTCATCACCTAATGAAGGGGGTGTTTTTCTGACACAACTAACAGCAGTGATAACAAGCATAACAATTGTAGCTATTCCCCCTATACCCAACCACCAATGTGCTCCAAGAAATTTAAATATTTTTTCCTTCATTACAATAAACTAATTTTATTATCTATAATTCTTAATCCGTAAATCGTAAATCGCAAATCGCAAATCGTCAATCCCTAAATCCCCAGTTCTTTCTTATACTTTACAATCCATTCGTCCAGTTCCACTTGCGTTTCCCAGCCCAGAAGCTTCTTGGCCAGGGAATTGTCGCAGAAATTGCGGCGGGGTTCAATCCGGGGCGGAATATTAATTGTCGGGCCGCCGATCATCTCGGCAATCTGGTTAACGCTGTATTCTCGGTTGCCGCCGGTATTAATCGGCCGGCCGTCGTTGATGTCGCTGTCAGCCGCTAAAATATTTCCCCGGACAATGTCGCCCACGTAAGTGAAGCAGCGCCGCTGTTCCCCGTCGCCCACGACAGTCAAGGGCTGGTCGGCCTTTCTCTGGCTGCCGAAAATGCCCACCACCGAAGCGTAAGCGCCCGCCAAGACCATGCGCGGCCCGAAAACGTTAAAATAACGCAGGCAAACGGACGGCAGTTTATAAACGTCAAAAAACAGGCGGCAGTACTCTTCGCCGATGTATTTCTGCAAAGCGTAAGGACTAAGGGGGCGGACAGCCATATCCTCGGTCAGGGCTTTGTCATCGGTTCCGCCGTAAACCGAAGAGGAAG
>CAYNBD010000032.1:0-10703 GCA_964395755.1 uncultured Gammaproteobacteria bacterium | reverse complement strand
GTATAAACCCTATGCTTTTTAAGGAACAAATATTATGTTACCATAGCATATTTTTTTAAAAATGTCAATAGCTGTTAAAAATTTTTTAGGTTGACTTTTTTAAGGCGGTATGATACACTAATAATAAGATAACAAGAAAATCCCTATCATAGATTCCTGTAAAACAGGAAAGATAGGGTTTTTTGTTTGCAAAATCGCGAATATGAGCTAATATAAAAGAATTTAGCGAATAATATTATGGAAGCGTTGAAAATGAATAAAAAAAGGATTATTAGTTTAGAACAAGCAAAAATTTTGCTAATTTTAGTGTTTATTTCCTTAATTTTTGGTTTTTGCTTCTTTCCTTTGCCAACTTTAGCCAATGAAGCGGTAGAAAAAGCCCAAAACAGTGAAATGGCGGCGGAAATTAGCGCAATTATTGATGAAACCAAGGCTGATTTGGGGATTCTTAATCATTTGCCGGAAAATGACGCCTGGCAGGTTAAAAAAGCCGCCTATTACACTATTACGGCTTATAATTCCGAGGTCAGCCAATGTGATAGTTCGCCCTGCATTACGGCCAATGGTTTTAATATTTGCGAGCATGGCCAGGAAGATACGATTGCGGCTAATTTTTTGTATTTTGGCACCAAGGTGAGAATTCCGGAATTATTCGGCGACCGGATATTTGTGGTCCGTGATCGGATGAATGAAAAATATAGCAACCATTTGGATGTTTGGATGCTGGACAAGGGGGCGGCCAAGGAATTTGGCATCAAACTGGCGAAAGTTGAGATTTTGGAGTAAAAACGCATAACATGGAACGCATAACGCGTAACGTAGAATTTATTCTCCTTTGTGGGGATTTTTTTGTGGTTGTTTTTAGGCAAAAAATTTGTTATAGTGAGAGCGTGGAATGCGTAGCGTGGGACGCATAATGCGTAACGCATAACGTGGAATGTGTAACTTATAACTATATTTCGGCTTGGTCGCCAAGTGGTAAGGCAAGGGTCTGCAAAACCCTTATCAGGGGTTCGATTCCCCTCCAAGCCTCACAAAATAGAAAATAACCAATAACCAATCCGCCAACTGGCGGAACAATAGCCAAACAAATGTAAATAATTAATAATCAAAATTGAAATAATAAATGATTTTTTAATTACTCCGCCAGTTAGCGGATTTATTATTTGTTATTATTTTGAATTTAGTCGTTGTTGTTTATTTATTATGGGGCAAGAGGTTTGCCGGAAAGATATTCGGTGTTAATGACTTTAAGATTTACGTTATTGCCTGACGGCAACCCGCACTACGTTATCGCCCTGCGGGCGAGCGGCGCTACAAATGCCGCACATGCGAATGAGTGTTATCGCCCTGCGGGCGAGCGGCGCTACAAATGCCGCACATGCGAATGATGCGGGGCATCCGAATAACGCCTTGCGGTGCAACAATTCGGATTTTATGACAGTAGATCGTTGAGTAATCAAATTTTACGCTGTTTATAAATTTGAGTTAAGTCCACATTTTTGTAGACTTAAGTCTGTGGATAACTTTTGATTTTTGGGGATAAGTTTAGGGTTTAAGTCTACGTTTTTGTAGACTTAAGTGTTGAAAAATTTAAACTATATTTTGAAAATTAAAACTTTTTTTCTTTATTTTATTTAAAATTAGCTAAAAATTAAAAATTTTCTCATAATATTACCGGTTATTGACTTTTATTTTTTTATATGGTATATTATTAACAGATGTATATTAACAATCTATCATAAGAAAAGTTTTCCTAAGTTATGGAGGCCTTGGGAGAAATTTTCTGCTTTCTACTAGAGTTTTTTGCCAACACCGACGTGGCAACTTTAAAACAAAAACAAAAAAACGGTAAAGCCGGGTAGTAATATATAATTTATCTGGTTTTGCCAAGCATTTGGTAGAGAGCCGCTTTTTTAAGTCGGCAAAAAAGCTTCATCCTGAAGATTAGGGATTTTCTTGTCTATCTACTTGATGGATCAAGGAATAAGTCTTTAGGATCGGGGCTCAGCAGGGTCATAAATTCATTTATTATAAAAAAGGGGCCCATGTCTGGGCCCCTTTTTGATTGGCTTTTTATAGGTTTTTTTGACAGCCGGGGCAAAATATGATAATTATAGAGCAAGAATAATTAAAGGCAAAAATATGCCGGAAGTGAAGACCAGCCAGGAGGTCGGCTACACGTCTCAAGGCAGGAGCGGGGAACAATGCCGGGATTGCGGCAACTATATTCCCCTGGAAGACAGCTATGGCATTTGTTTTGACCATCGGGTAGCGGCCAGCGGGCATTGCAATTATTTTAAAGCGAAATAGACGGATGTTAGTTGAATAGTTATCAGTTAACTAGTTGATTAGTTAGGTGATTTTGGCTGGGGTAATAGCCACAATAGTGGCGGCGAGTAGTTGCGAATTAGTTCTTTATTTCGTAAAGACAAAAGTTTTTGCGCTGCTTAGGATCAAAAAAGATTTTTACGGAGGAGAGGATGAATATTATTATCAGACCGGACATTTATTTTTTCGTTGATTTGGATGGGCGGGGAAATTATTTTGGCCAGCTAAAAACGAACAAGGTTATTTCTTGTCCATTGTACTCAAAAGATATCGCCCGTAAGATGCTCAAATTTTTTGATAAAGTTTGTGCTCTTAGCAGAGAAGAAGTGGCTGGAGTTGAAGCAGGTATTGACAGTTCCGGCCTTCCTGTCAATAATCCTGTAAAAGACCCCCCGATCATTAAATGGTTGGAAAAAACAACGCCAGTCGCTTTTTTTGGTATTAAAGTCGTGGGACCGGCAGAATTGGCCCGGAAACATTTGTGGCCGCTGGAGGAAGAGGAGGAAGAGGAGGAAGAGGATGTTGTATGAATAGATAGAATTATGAATAGAATTTTGATTAATAAAAACTTTTAGCCCGGCAAGAAAAAGACAGTTTTTCAGCCGGGTTTTTTAATTGAAATGGTATGCCATATAGTTATGAACTGTTTGACATAATCAAGCGTTAATTTTAAGATAGAGAGAGATTTTTATCAAATATTTAATATTTTAAAATGTCTTTAGCTATCGGGATTGTGGGCTTGCCTAACGTGGGCAAGTCAACTTTATTTAATGCCCTGACCAAAAATAAGGCCGAGGCGGCCAATTATCCGTTTTGCACGATTGCTCCCAATGTCGGGATTGTCAAAGTGCCGGATAAGCGGCTGGAGAAAATCGCGGCCGTGTCGCGTCCGGAACGAATCATACCGACGGCGATTGAATTCGTGGATATTGCCGGTTTGGTTCGGGGCGCTCATCAGGGTGAGGGTTTGGGTAACCAGTTTTTGGCCCGGATTAGGGAATGCGATGCCATTTGTCAGGTGGTGAGGAATTTTTCCGCTGATAATATCATCCACGTTGACGGCCGGGTAGATATGGAGCGGGACCGGGAAACGGTTAATCTGGAGCTTATTATGGCGGATTTAGCCAGTGTTGTCCGGCAATTGGAAAAAGCCAGCAAAGAAGCCAAGAGCGGAGATAAGGAAGCGACGAGAAAAGCGGCGTTGTTGGAAAAATTGAAAAAAACCCTGGATGCCGGCCAGCCGGTGCGGGCGATTGAGTTGGATGAACAAGAAAAAGAAATCAGTAAAAATTTTAATTTATTGACGGCCAAGCCGATAATTTACGTAGTAAATGGGCCCGTACCCGACTCCATTCCGGATGAGGGGGGGCATGATGATTTAATGATTTATTTGGACGTTAAACAGGAAGAGGAAATCGCGCGTTTGCCTGACGAAGAAAGAGAAAATTTTATCAAAGAATTGGGTCTGGAAAAAAGCGGACTGGAAAAACTTATTCAGGCTTCGTACGAATTATTGGGTCTGATTACTTTTTTTACCACCGGCGCGGACGAAACCAGGGCCTGGACAGTCAGGCAGGGCGCGCGGGCGCCGGAAGCGGCCGGAGCGATCCACACCGATTTTAGCCGGGGTTTTATCCGGGCGGAAGTTATCAATTGGGAAAAATTCATCGCGGCCGGCGGCGAGCAGGCGGCGCGGGAAAAAGGACTAACCAGGACCGAGGGCAAGGATTATGTTATTGCGGACGGAGATATTTGCCATTTTTTGGTGAAGAGCTAAGGAGACTGGATATTAGATATTTTGTGATATTTGTTAATTTTGAATTTTTAATTTTGAGTGAATTTTGAATTATTAATGATTTAATTTTTAAACTGTTATGCATAAAAAAATGAGGCCGGTTGGACAAGGCCTCTTTTTTTATTTTGTTCTTCCTGAAATTTTTTCAGGATGAGTTTCCTGATTTCTAGGGAGGAATCCAGGTAGCTCTCCATTTCAGGCAGACTATTCAGTTTTTTTTGCATTTCATCTGTCAGGAACGGAGCGGACGGAATCAAATTGGTTTGATCCCGGTGTGATAGCTGGTAACAAACCATTGTGCCGGCGATTACCAGTATCAAAATAATAATAAATTTTTTCATTTTTTCCTCCTAATTTATTAAAAGAACGATGGTAATTATAGTGTATTGATTATTTGGGTTTTGTCAAGGGTTACGGCGAGAAAAACGGAAGGCGGCTTATTCATATTTCTGGATTCCCGCCGGAGTTTACCCCGTATTCAGTACGGGGCGGGAATGACAAAAGGGTGGCGGGAATGACAAAAGGGACGGTTAGGGTTTTGCCAAGACCACGATTTCGCGCCAGATTTTTTGTCCGGGCCGGCCGTAAATAATGGTATGGCTGTCCGTTAGCCGGATGGCCGGATTATTGCGCCAGGGTTTTGGGATGGGATTTAATATTTTTAAGCCGCGCAAATTCGGTTTTAAGCGCCGGCTGGCTGATTCCGGATTAAAGACGGGCCAGACCATTACTATTTTGCCGTCCGGCTTGATAATTTTATTGAATTCAGCCAACGCGTCCGAATATAATTTTTCCAGTTTTGGGATGATTTTTTGAAAATTAATTTTTCCCCGGGCCGGACCGAGATAAGGTTCGGTGACGATGGCGGCAATGGAGTTTGGCTTAATATGTTTAGAGAGTTGGGTAGCGCATAGGGTGTGTAATTTATATTGGATATTAGATATTGGATATTGGGATTTTTGTAGTGTCCATTTGATGTTTTTTTCGGTGTTGGCGATGGCCTTAGGGGAGAGGTCGGCGCCGATAACGTTTTTATAGCCCAGCAGCAGGGCTTCGGTTAGAATCGTGCCGGAGCCGCAAAAGGGGTCTAGGATAGAATCCTCCTTAATCCCCCCTTTGTAAGAGGAGGGATCCGAACCGCCCCCAGCCCCTTTCCGCGACAAGCTCGGGACAGGCTCTTGGAAAGAAGGGGAAGCGCTGAGGTTGATCATAATTTGGGCCAGTTTAGGCGGGAGCATGCCGCTATAATCGTCGCGTCCGGGCCGGCCATAGTCGCGGGAGGACAATTCTTTGAAGGGCTGGACTGCCAGGGTGCGGCCAAGTTGAAGATATGAGGCGCGGCCCTTGCTTCCAGTCTGGCCGACCAAGATTACCACCTCAATTCCCTGCTTGATTAAATTATTTTGTTCCACGATGACGCTGGACAAAGCCCGGGAAGCGCGGCCGTCTTTGCTCTTGCCAACGACCCAGCGGCAACTGAGATTTCTCTCGCGCAGATTTTTTTTTATTTTCATGCCCAGCGCCTTTTGGTTTAATTTGGTTTTACCATAATAAGACAAGCCGAATTTCAATTTTCCCGCAGGTTTAATTTTGCCGATAATTTCCAGGATTGCTTTTTTCAAATCAGCCGGATTTTTTATTTCTTTTTCTATTATCCCGATTTTAATAATACCTCCTAATGTTTTTATGATTTCTGCGGCATTTATGTTCGCATGCGTTTCCATGATAAAAAAGTCAGAAGCCTGATAACCAGTGGATTTTTTTTCAGCCAAACCGAAAACAGCCGCGATTTCAGCCAAAGATAAAGTGGGGTTATTGCCTAAGATGAAGAAGTAGCGCATTGGGTTTAATTTAGATATTAGAAATTTGATATTAGATATTTGTTAGTCCTTCTGCAATTTTAACAGAAAGCCTCCGGGCTTGCAATTTATTTAAGTCTGTGATAAAGTAAAAACACTTAAAAAATTCAACCTTTCCAATTCCGGATTTTTTGTCCGGTAACCCCGTTAAGAAAGCGGGGAAGGTATTCTCAATTCCCTCAGCTGATGAGAATACTGGGGGATTTTTAATTATTTTTATTACTAAATGTACAAAAGTTATGCCTAAGGGAAAATCAGCAGACAGTTATCATTATGAGTTGCTTTATATCATTGCCAATAAATTTACCGAGGATGAAGCCCAAACAATCAATGAAAAGGTCAAAGGAGTAATTACCGCTAACGAAGGCAATATTCTGGCCGCCGAGAATTGGGGCAAGAAGCGCTTGGCTTATGCGATTAACCTTTTTAATTACGGTTATTATAATTTAATTGATTTTGACATTGCCGGAGAAGAGCTGGCTAAAATCAGCCGGGAGTTAAAAATCTCTCGGGAAATTTTGCGTTTTCAGATCATAAAAAAGAAATTTAAAACCGCCGCGCAAATTCAGCAAGACAAGAAAATAGCCGAGAAGATTATCGCCAAAACCGCCAAAAAAGAAAAAGAGGCCGAGGAAAAAACCAAAATCAAAGCCAAAGACAAAGAGAAGCTGGAATTGAAAGACTTGGATAAAAAGCTGGATAAGATTTTAGATACGGATGACTTGTTATAAAGTAATAGTGTAATCGGGTGACTGTGGATGGAGCGGAGAGTTGTTCTCTGGTTTTTAATTTAGGTAACTGGATATTAGATATTGTTTTATATTTTAATTATCTAAATAATAAAAGTCGTCGGTTGCTTTCTTTGGCGAGCAAGCGATTGGCGATAGACAGAGCGTATGAATTTAAACAAAGCCATGATTATCGGCAACCTTACCCGCGATCCGGAAGTTAGAACCACTCCTTCCGGACAAACCGTCGCTGCTTTCGGAGTGGCCACTAATTTCGTTTGGACGGACCAACAGGGGCAAAAACAGGAGAGAGTTGAATTTCATAATGTTGTTGCCTGGAGAAGATTGGCGGAAATCTGCGGCCAGTATTTGCACAAAGGATCCAAAATTTACATTGAAGGCCGGTTGCAGACCCAGAACTGGGTTGGCCAGGACGGGGTTAAGCGTTACCGGACCGAGATTATTGCCGAAAACATGATTATGCTGGATCGGGCCGGAGCCGCTCCCAGTGCGCCGGCTGCGCCCAGTGCGCCTGCCGCGCCGGAAGAGCAGCCTTCTGCCTATAATGAACCGGTGATTGATTTAGAACAGCCGGCCGGGGAAGAAGTCGGTCCGGACGAAGAGGATATTAAGGTGGAGAATATTCCGTTTTAATGTTAATACGAATAGCTACGAATAGTGAGACAAATAGCCACGAATTAAATTAGTTAAACTAGTTAAGAGTGGGGCTTAAAAATGGATGCCGAGAGTTTTTTGGGCCCCTCTTATCAGGTTACCCTTAGCTTTTTTTGATGTAGGTGGGGAATTTTGGGTAACAGAAAAATTATGGATAAGGCGATAAAAAAGACAAAAGAATGCTATTTCTGCGTTAATAATTTAACCGAGATAGATTATAAAGATACGCAAACTTTGCGCCGTTTTATTAATTTTCACCAGAAGATTTTAGCGCGCAAACGCACCGGCACCTGTGCCTGGCATCAGCGCAAATTAGCCACCGCCATTAAGCGGGCGCGGGTAATGGCATTATTGCCGTTTGTGCGTAAATAACACGAATAGTCGTAAATAATGATACGAATAGCCACAAATTTTGCACTAATGTATGTTATCTCTTAATGAAATTAAGACCGGCAAGGTCATAAAAGTTAATAATGAACCGTATCTGGTAATCAGGACCGACCATCATAAAATGGGCCGGGGCGGAGCCGTGCTTAAAGTTAAATTAAGAAATTTGATTAACGGTAATGTTTTGGACAAAACTTTTCAGGGCAATGACAAGGCGGAAGCGGCAGCCACGGAAAAGAAAAAGGCCAATTTTATGTACAAAGACGAACATAACGCCAATTTTATGGATAATGAAAATTATGAACAGTTCAGTTTATCGTTGGAGCAGATTGGAGATAAAGATAAATTTTTAAAAGATAATACCGACGTTGATATTCTTTATTTTCAGGGCCAGCCGGTCGCCCTGGAACTGCCGGTTAAGGTGGATTTGAAGGTGGTGAGCGCGCCGCCCGGAGTAAAAGGCAATTCCGCCGGCAATGTTACCAAGCAGGTTGAGCTGGAAACCGGGGCGGAAGTCAGCGTGCCGATGTTCATTAACGAGGGCGACATGATCCGGGTGAACACCGAGACCGGGGAGTATGTGGAGCGGGCGTAGCTTGCGCAAACACGAAAAGAACGAAAAGACACGAAAAAAACGAATGAATTTTATGAGTATTATAAAAAATAACCGCTTTGGTTGTCCGGGCGGTTTTTTGGTTAAATTTAGTTTATTTTTAGGGATTTTTGATGATAAAAAAGTGCCAGGAAGAAGGGTTTATTGTAAATATAGTTATTCACAGATAAGGGGGTTGACAAAATTATAAATATGATATACAATATATAATAGTAAGTTATTATTATTAAAAAATAAGTAAATTATGACAAATGTAAACGAAAAAAGAGAAAGATTTAAAAAACTTGCCGAATACAGGACAAACGAAATTCTCCGGCGCTTAAAAACCCTTGGTAATTGCGCTAACCGTAGCGCTTATGAGTACACGGAAGAAGAAATTAACAAAATTTTTGCTGTGATTGAAAGAAAAACCAAAGAAATAAAATCTAAATTTCGTTTTAAAAAAGATAAAGAGTTTAAGCTATAATCATTAAAACTAATAATAACATAATATATAAAACTTAATTTTAATAATATATTCGTTAAATTATATGGAAAGAAATAGAGAAATTATCCTAAAAGAAAAATTTGATAGCGGACTAAAGCATGCTTTATTTGCTAATTTTAAAAATTCTATTGAAGCTATATTGGAAATAACTGATAATTCTGTCAGCCACAGATTAAAAAGCAATCCTCTAACAATAAATATATTAATTTCAAATAAAAATATAACCATAATAGATAAGGGTGGGGAAGGAATGAATCTTGAGACATTACAAGAATTTTTAGAATGGGGAAAGATAAAACCAAGAAGTTATCAGGATATAGGTGCTTATTCACAAGGAGGAAAGGCTGCAATGGGTTATCTTGGCAATCGTATGAGCTTGATAACCTCTCCCGCGGGTAAAAAAATCCAATATAGAATTGATGACGATGATATTCATAAATATAAACTAAAACAATATCGCGTTTTAAAAATACCAACTGATGCCTATGAGGGACAAACTCAAATAGATATAGCAAACTTAAGAAGAAAAATCAACGGCGAACAATTAAAACAAGCTCTATTAAATACTTATAGGCCATTAATTGAAAATAAAAAAGTTATAATAAAATATAATGGAGAGATTTTGACTATTAATTCTTTCCCTTTAGATAACACCTTTGAAATAGAAAAATTTTTTATCAAAGATGAGCATTCAAAAAAAATAGCCGAAGGCTGGATAGGTAGACTGGGGGCGAAAACAGGAATAAAAGGTGGAGTGAGATGCTATAATAAAGGAAGACTCATTTGTGATAAAGAATTTTTCAGTAAATATGATGCTCACTATAAAGGAACTCTAAATTTTCTATTTGGAGAAGTTAATTTAGATCAAGTACCCACAAATACTAATAAAACTGATTTTGATCGTGATTCCGGAGAATGGGAGTATATTCAAAATAACATGTATACTATTTTAAAGCCTCATATAGACGAATTATTAGGAAGAGAAATAAAAGAACCTACTGACGAAGAAAAATCTAGAATTAAGAATGCCAAGGAAATAGTAGCAGAATTAATGAGAAAGAGAAAAAAAGATTTAAGAGGTTGTGCTATTGAGGGAGAGGCAAAAGGACAAAAGAAATCTGAAAAAAGGGGCGAAAAAAAACGAAAGGAACCTTTAAATAATAGGGGTAAATATCAACCGAGAACTCCTCCTCCTAAAAATGCTATTGGAAAAAGGAGAAGGTTAAGAGAATTTATGGATTGGGAAATACGCCCAATGGAAGAATTATTGAGGAGCATAATTGAAGAAAAAGATAATTCAAAATCAAAAGTATTAGTAATTAATAATCTATTTCCTGGATATAAAGAAGCCAAAGGAAATTTATTATATTTAATTGAGACTGCTGCTATTCAATTATCTATGCCAGAAAAAGATGAAAAAATTACACCCGAAGAATATATACAAAGTTTTGATGATTTATATGGTTATTTTTGTGATAACTTTAGTGAGGTAAAAGAGATAGTAAAAAATAAGAATACAAGAGGGAAAAAAATTAAAAGATTAAATACCTTAACACTTTTTAAATGTTTAGGTATACATTAAAATATATATTATAATATATACATTATTATGCGCAGAAAATTAAAAGAACAAAATGTTAGGAAAATATATGACCATGGCAATAGTCTAGGGGTAACCTTGCCTCGGGAGAGTTTAAATTCTTTAAAATGGAGAAAAGGCCAAAAAGTAATAGTTAAATTACGTGGAAAAAAAATTACTATTGAAGACTGGGAAAAATAAATTAGGTAAAAACAAAAAGATACGGAAACGACGAACAATAACGAAGAT